>DATKOH010000154.1:0-2036 GCA_035524735.1 Gemmatimonadaceae bacterium | reverse complement strand
CTTCGTCTTCAAGGGCACGCTCGTCGGCGGCCTTCTCAACGCGGACCCTCACCCGGGCAACTACGTGTTCCAGGAGGGCGGCCGCGTCACCTTCCTCGACTTCGGTTGCATCCAGTCCTTCGCCGAGCGCCGACCGTTCGCCCTGCGCATCCACCGCGCGGCGCTCGCCCGCGACGAGGCCGAGTTCGCGCGCGGGGTCGCCGTGATGGTCGCGTCGAAGCCGGGGCCGCTCGAGGACCTTGCCATCGCCTACACGCGACGGTGCTTCGAGCCGCTCTTCGGATCGCCGTACCGTATCACCAAGGGCTACGCCGCCTCGATGGTCGACGGGATGCGCGAGATGGCCGTGCTCGGGCGCAGGCTGCCGATGGACCAGTTCTTCACGATGCCGCCGGAGATGCTCTTCGTGAACCGGCTGCAGTTCGGCTTCTACTCGGTGCTCGCCCGGCTGGACGTCGAATGCGACTACGCCGCGGTCGAGAGCGCGTTCATCCCGCAGGCCTGACCCTCAGCGGCGACGCGGCTTGCGCATCCGCATGGCGCCGCCCCCTTCGAAGGGCTGGGGATCGAGCGGTGGGAGCGCGAGCACGAGGCGTTCGATGCGCGGCATCGCCTCGAGGATCGCGCGCTCGGCGCGCAGCTCGTCGAACGCACCGGAGAACACGAGCACGAGCAGGTAGATGCTCGCGAAGGAGTGCGCCACGAGCGGCGCGGCCTCGTCGCGGTCCACCTTGCGAACGTGCTTGCCCTTGCGCAGCGCCGCGAGCTCCGGCCAGCCACGCACGTTGTGCACGGCCTTGCGCGACAGCGCGGCGGGCGCCCCCTCCCCTTGTGCGGCGTTCGCGGGGTCCTCCGCCATGCGGGGGCTCGACGCGAGAGGCGGCTGCGCCACGACGCCCTGCGGATCGGCGGCGCCCCAGACGACGGGGGAGTTCGCGTCGATGATGATGGCGTTGACCGCGGCGGCCCGGGTGCACAGGGCGAGCAGCTCGTCGTGCAGCGAGGTCGCCACGGGCGGGCGAGAGCGCCGCGTTCCCCCGGGCGATTCCTCCACCACGGCGTCGAACGTGCTCGCCAGCATCTCGAGCCGGCGCTGCTTGGCTTCGCGATCGGGCGGGACCTCGGCGAAGAGAGCGACGACGCCGCGGCCGTCCGGCAGCCGGCATGCGACCTGGCGCGGGTCCTCGCTGGGAAACGGCGCCTCCGGCTCCAGCACGTGCGCATCCTCCGCGCCGAGCTCGCGGCGGACCAAGGCCAGAAACCGGTCGATGTCCGTGGGCACGCGGGGAACCGTCCTTGTATCACGAGCCGCCCCGCCCGAGATCGCCTGAGGTCGAGTCCGCAACATGCGGGAAGCGCCCCGATGCGCGCGCGCGTTACAGGCGCAGATGAGCAGCATGGCACCATCCCCCGCCCTGCCGCTTCCGCGCACCGCGGTCCTTCTCGCGTTCTCGGCGGTCGTGACGGCTGCGGCCTGGGCGGTCTTCGCGCGTCTCCCGGCGATGCCGGTACGCGTAGGCATGTCGGCGGTCGATGCGGCGGTGCCGCTCGGTTACCAGGTGTCCGTGTTCCCCGTGTTCGGTGCCTTCGTGGGCGCGCTCGCGCTGGACGTCGCGCGCGCAGAGGCCCGGCGCACGTGGCTGCCTCGAGTCGTGCTGGTGGGGACGCTGTGTGCCCTCGCCGCGGCACGCGTCGCCGGAGCTCTGCCGCTGAGCGGCCACGGCCTGCTGGTCTTCGGGGTGCTCGCCTACGCCATCACCGCGCCCGCCGACCGGGACGCGCACGTCCTGGTGGCGCTGGCCGCGCCGGCGCTCCTCGTCGTCGCCTGGTGCAAGCTCGTCGTGTGGGGTGACCCCGGGTGGTTCGCCGCCTCGGCCGTGCTGGGAGCCGCCGCCGGCGCCGTGGTCGCGCGAATCGCGCGATCGTGACAACCTGAGCGCCAGGCGATGGGCGCGCTGCAGTTCCACCTCGGCAAGGTCCCGGTGCGGATCCACGCGACGTTCTTCGTCATGGCGGCGGTCCTCGGCCTGAACGGG
>DATKOH010000153.1:0-3165 GCA_035524735.1 Gemmatimonadaceae bacterium | reverse complement strand
GGCGGCATCATGGGCGCCTCCGGTCGCCTCGCCGCGATGGCGATCCTGGAGGACCGCGCATGAGCGCCGACACGATCGTCATCGGCGCCGGCGTGAACGGCCTCGTCGCCGCGCACGCGCTGGCGCGCGCCGGGCGCGACGTGCTGGTGCTCGAGCAGGCCGCGCAGCCCGACGGCGCCCCCGACATCGGCTGGGTGCCGCCCGAGGTGGAGCGCGCGCTCGGCCTGGCCCCCGCGGCCGTCGGCCGACAGGTGGACGATCCGTGGGTGGTGAGCGCGCTCCCCGACGGCCGCCGCCTCGCCCTCTACTCCGACATGGCCCGCAGCGTGGAGGCGATCCGCGCGTTCAGCGCGAAGGACGCCGCCGCCTGGCCCGAGTTCGCGGCGCGCATGCGGCGGCTGGGCTCGGTGCTCGAGGCGCTCTACGTGCAGCCGCCGCCGGACGTCGAGACCACCGATCCGCGCGAGATGTTCCGGCTCGCGATGCTCGGCGCCGGCATCCGCCGCCGCGGCAAGCAGACGGTGATCGATCTGATCCGCATCCTCCCGATGGCGGCCGCCGAGCTGCTCGACGACTGGTTCGAGAGCGACGCGCTCAAGGGCGCGCTCGGCGCCGCCGCCGTGATGCACCTGCGGCAGGGGCCGCGCAGCGCCGGCACCGCGTTCTCCCTGCTGCACCATCACGTGGGATGCGCCGCGGGGGTCTTCCGGCCGCCGCGCTCGGCGCTGGGCGCGGTGCTCGCGCAGCGCGGGGGGATCACCATCCGCCGCGGCGCGGCGGTGGCGCGCATCACGCACGCCGGCGGGCGCGCGACGGGCGTCGTGCTCGCGAGCGGCGAGGCGATCGCCGCGCGCACCGTCGTGTCGAGCGCCGACCCGCGGCGCACGATGCTCGGCCTCCTCGACGCGGGGCGGCTCGAGCCCGAGTACGCGCTCGCGGTGCGGAACATCAAGTGCCGCGGCGTGGCCGCGCGCATCACGCTCACGCTCAGCCGCCCGGCGCCCTTCGCGACGCTCCTCGTCGCGCCCTCGCTCGTGTACCTCGAGCGCGCGTACGACGACGCGAAGTACGGCCGTGCGTCCGCCGAGCCCTGGTTCGAGGCGCACGGCGAGGGGAACGTCGTGCGCGTGCACGCGCAGAGCGCGCCGTACGAGCTGCGCGACGGCGGCTGGACGCCGGCCAAGGCGCAGGCCTTCGGGGATGCCGTGGTCGACCGGCTCGTGAAGGCGGAGCCCGCGCTCGCGGGGGCGGTCACCGCGCGCGAGGTGCTCACGCCGGCCGACCTCGAGGCGCGCAGCGGGCTCACCGAGGGGCAGGTCTATCATGGCGAGCTCACCCTCGACCAGATCCTCTTCATGCGCCCCGTGGCGGGATGGGGGCGCTACGCCACGCCGGTGGCGGGACTCTGGCTCTGCGGCGCGGGCACGCATCCCGGCGGCGCGGTGGCGGGCGCGAGCGGACTCAACGCCGCGCGGGCGATCATCAAGGAGGAGGCATGAGGACGTTGCGGCGGAGGATCCTGGTCCCGGCGCTCGCGGTGCTCGCGGGCGCCGCGTCCGTTCAGGGGCAGTCGATGGACGCGGCGATCGAGCGGATCATGGCGCGTCCCGAGTTCACGCATTCCTTCTTCGGCATCGCGCTCGTGGACCTGCAGACGGGGAAGGCCGTCTACCGGGTGAACGGCGCCAAGTTCTTCATGGCGGCGAGCACCACCAAGCTCCTCACGGTGGGCACGGCGCTCCACTACCTCGGCGCCGACTACCGCTTCCACACGCGCGTCTATCGCACCGGCCCCATCGCCGCCGACGGCACGCTCGAGGGGGACCTCGTGCTCGTCGCGAGCGGCGACGCGAACCTCTCGGGGCGCATCCGCCCCGACGGCACGCTCGCCTTCATGGACGACGACCACTCCTACGGCGGCCCGCCCGTGGCCGGCGACCCGTTGCTCGTCATCCGCGAACTCGCCGCGCAGGCGGCGGGGAAGGGGATCAAGCGGATTCGTGGCCGCGTGCTGGTGGATGCCTCGCTCTTCCCCTCCGGCGACCGCGAGGGGGGCACGCAGGTGGTGATCTCCCCGGTGGTGGTGAACGACAACGTGATCGACATCGTCGTGACCCCCGGCGCGCAGCCCGGCGCGCCGGCCACGGTCGCGGTGTCGCCCTTCACGAGCTACCTGCGACTCACCGCGAAGGTCGCCACCGGCGAGCCCGGCAGCGCGTCCACGGGGGACTTCACCGCCGACGCCGCGAATCCCGACGGCACGCGCGCGGTGACGCTCACCGGGACGGTCCCCGCGGGCGGGCGTCCGGTGTACGTGCCCTACGCCGTGCCCGATCCCGTGCGCTTCGCGGCGATCGTGTTCACGGAGGCGCTGCACGAGCGCGGGATCGTCTGCGCGCCGGCGCAGGCGAACGAGACGCCGGACTTCGCCGCGCTCTCGGCGGCGTACACCGACGCCGCCCTCGTGGCCGAGCACGTGTCGCCCCCCTTCAGCGAGGACGCGAAGGTCACGCTCAAGGTGAGCCAGAACCTGCACGCCAGCATGCTCCCCTACGTGCTGAGCGCCGTGGTGGCGAAGAAGCCCGCGCCGCAGGCGGGGTTCGACCTCGAGCGGGAATGGCTCCTGTCGGGGAAGCTCGACGTGAGCGGCGCCGCGCAGGGCGATGGCGCGGGCGCGCACGGCCACTTCTCGCCGGATTTCATGACCTCGTACCTCGCCTTCGTCGCGGCGCAGCCCTGGTACCCGGCCTTCTTCGCCGCGCTCCCCGTGCTCGGCAAGGACGGCACGCTGGCCGACATCCAGGTGAAGTCGCCCGCCGCGGGGCAGGTGCACGCGAAGACCGGCACCTTCGACGAGGACGATCTCCTCAACGCGTCGGACCTCGTCACCGCGAAGGCGCTCGGCGGCTACTTCACGCGCGCCGATGGGAAGCGGTATGCCTTCGCCGTGTTCCTCAATCGCGTGGACGTGAAGGGGCCGGGCGCCGTGACGCGCGTGGCGGGGCAGACGGTGGGGGAGATCGCGGCGGCGCTGCCGGCGGCTTTAGAAGTGTTTGAGAAGCATCACATCGACTATTACGAGGAGCGGAATGTTCCTTTTCGCGAGGCGTGCCGCGTGTCGGGCGTCTCCGAAGAGGAGATTCTGGAGGAGGTCCGGCGATTGGC
>DATKOH010000152.1:0-4885 GCA_035524735.1 Gemmatimonadaceae bacterium | reverse complement strand
GATGCCGTCGGGGGTGAAGGCGAGCTGCGCGCCCTCGGACTCGACGAGGGCGGCGTACTGCTTGGTGAGCGCGTTCTCGGGCTCGGTCATGATCCGCACGAAGTCGGATTCGGTGAGCGAGGTGAGTTCGACGCGGATGGGGAAGCGCCCCTGCAGCTCGGGGATGAGGTCGCTCGGCTTGCTGACGTGGAAGGCGCCGGCGGCGATGAAGAGGACGTGGTCGGTCTTCACCATGCCGTACTTGGTCTGCACGTTCGAGCCCTCGACGATCGGGAGCAGGTCGCGCTGGACGCCCTCGCGGGAGACGTCGGGGCCGCCCATCGCGCTCTTCTCGCCGGCGATCTTGTCGATCTCGTCGAGGAAGATGATCCCCATCTTCTCCACGCGCTCGAGCGCGTCGGTGGTCACGTCCTCCTGGTCGATGAGCTTCTCGAGCTCCTGGTCGACGATGATGCGGCGCGCCTCGCTCACCTTGACGGTGCGCTTCTTCGTGCGCTTGGGCATCATCTCCTGCAGCATCTCGCCGAAGTTCTCCATCCCTTCGGGCGCGCCCTGGGGGACGAGCATCTCCACCATGGGGGCGCGCGGCTGGTCGATCTCCACCTCGACCTCGCGCTCCTCGAGCTGTCCGTCGATGAGCAGCTGGCGGAGCTTCTCGCGGGTGCGCTGGTAGCGCTCCTCGGCGGGATCGGGCTGGTGCTCGCGCGAGACGTCGCCGCTGGAGGAGACGACGAAGAGCGCGGGGCCGGGGGCGGCGCGCTCGGCGCCGGCGGCGGCGGGGGGCGGCGGCGCGGGGGGAGAGGGCTCGACGGGGCGCGGGAGGAGGAGGTCGAGCAGGCGCTCGTCGGCGCGCTCGTAGGCGAGGTCCTCCACCTCCTGCTCGCGCTCGGTGCGCACCATGTCGATCGCGCTCTCGACGAGGTCGCGCACCATGGACTCGACGTCGCGCCCCACGTAACCGACCTCGGTGAACTTGGACGCTTCCACCTTGATGAAGGGAGCGCTGGAGAGCTTCGCGAGGCGGCGGGCGATCTCCGTCTTGCCGACGCCGGTGGGACCGATGAGGATGATGTTGTTCGGCGCGATCTCCTCGCGGATCGCGTCGGGGGCCTGCTGGCGGCGCCAGCGGTTGCGGAGCGCGATCGCGACGGCCTTCTTGGCGTCCGACTGGCCGACGATGTAGCGGTCGAGCTCGGCGACGATCTGGCGCGGGGTCAGGTCGGCGAGGCGGGCGATCGCCTGTTGGGTGCGCTTGGAGGGCATGACGCGGGACGGCGCGAGCTACAGCTCGAGCACCGTGATGTTCCGGTTGGTGTAGATGCAGATGTCGGCGGCGATCTCGAGCGCGCGGCGCACGAGGTCGGGGGGGGCGAGCGTGGAGCCGCCGACGAGGGCGCGCGCCGCGGCGAGCGCGTACGGGCCGCCCGATCCGATGGCGAGGATCCCGTCGTCGGGCTCGATGATGTCGCCGGTGCCGGAGATCACGAAGCCGTGCTGCTTGTCGGCCACGGCGAGGAGCGCCTCGAGACGGCGGAGCACGCGGTCGGAGCGCCACTCCTTGGCGAGCTCCACCGCGGCGCGCGGCAGGTTCTCGGGGAAGCGCTCGAACTTCTCCTCGAACTTCTCGAAGAGGGTGAACGCGTCGGCCGCCGCGCCGGCGAAGCCGGCGAGCACCTTCCCCCCCTTGAGCACGCGCACCTTCTGCGCGTTCGCCTTCATCACGGTGTCGCCCACCGTGACCTGGCCGTCGCCGCCGATGGCGACGCGGCCGTCGCGGCGGACGCAGAGGATGGTGGTGGCGTGCACGGTGGCGGACATGGAGGGAAGATATCGCGGCGCGGACGGGGGCGCTGGCGCGGGGACCGGGGGCCGCGCGTCCGCGGTGCGCGCCGGGCGCTATCGCTTCTTCCCGAAGAACATCTCCTCGAGCTTCTTCCCGCCGATCACGCGGGCCAACTCCCACGTCGCGAAGAGGGGGAGGGTCGAGAGCGTGAGCAGCGCCGCGTGCGTGAGGCGCATGCCGCGCTCCTTGTTCAGCACGATGTCGATCGCGGCGGCGGCCGAATCGCCGTGCAGGAGGGATTTGATCAGCAGCTCGAGGCTCGAGACGATGATCGCGAACACGCCGAAGATCAGCGCGCGGTAGAGCGTGGGGATGACCAGCGACCGGTCGCTGTACTTGTGGCTCACCTTGAGAAGGTCCTCGATGATCACGACCTTCGCGAAGATGAGCGCCTCCACGGCGTTCACGCCCATCTTCCACGGCTCCGCGACCTGGCCGGCGAGGATGCTGCGGCGGTAGAGGTCGAGCATCGTGAGCACGAGCCAGATGTAGATGCCGATGAGCGCGAGGAGATCGAGCTCCTCCATGAGCTTCGCCTTCCAGCCGCTCTTCTCCGCCGCCTGTTCCGCCATGGTCCCTGCCTCCGGTGGAGCGGGCTCACGCCCGCGGGTGCGCCTTCCGGTACACTTCCTTGAGCCGTTCCACGCTGGTGTGCGTGTAGATCTGGGTGGTGGAGATGCTCGCGTGGCCGAGGAGCTCCTGCACGGCGCGCAGGTCGGCGCCGGCGTCCAACAGGTGCGTGGCGAAGGTATGCCGGAGCGAGTGCACGCTCAAGCCCGCGTCCTCGTCGATCATCCGGAGGAACTTCCCCACCGCGAGCTGCACGGCGCGCACGCCGATGCGGCGGCCGGCGCGGGTGAGGAACCAGGCCCGGCGGTCGGCACGGCCCCCCGCGCGGCGCAGCAGATCGTCGCGGAGGCTCTCGTAGTCGCGCAGCGCGCGCTGCGCGTGGTCGCCCACGGGGAGGATCCGCTCCTTCCGTCCCTTGCCGCGCACCTTCACGCGCTGCGCGACGAGGTCGAGGTCGGCGGCGTCGATCCCGGCGAGCTCGGAGAGGCGCATCCCCGTCGAGTAGAAGAGTTCGAGGATGGCGAGGTTGCGCACGTCCTCGAAGCGTCCCTCCTGCGCGCGGAGCTCGGCGGCCTGGAAGAGGAGCTCGATCTGCGCGCGGTCGAGGTAGCCGGGGAGGTACTTCTCGAGCTTCGGACTGGACACGGCGCGCGCGGGGTTCGCGTCCACCGACTCCTCCACGTGGAGCCACTTGTAGAAGCCGCGCACGGCGGACAGCGCGCGTGCGATGCTGCGCCTGGAAAGTCCGCGGCGCGTGAGGTGGCCGAGGAAGCCGCGGATGGCGAGACGGTCGAGCCCGCCCCAGCTCCATCCCTCGGCGGCGTAGTAGCCGGCGAGGAAGGTCTCGAACTCCGCGAGGTCGCGCGCGTAGGCCTTGATGGTGTGCGCGGAGTCCTGGCGTTCCTTCGTCAGGAATTCCAGGAAGGCTGCGGTCTCGGCGCTCGGGGCTCGGCGCTCGGGGCTCGGCGCTCGGGGCTCGGCGCTCGGCGCTCGGCTCGGCGCGCGGCGCTCGGCGGGGGGGCGGGTCATGGGGACAGGGGCGAAATGGCGTGCTGCGTCATCCACGCGCCGAGGTCGGCGAGGGAGCGCGCGGCCAGCAGCTCCTTCTTGCGGCGCTTGTCGCGCTCGGCGTGGCCGAGGTCGTCGAGCAGGCCGAAGTTCGCGTTCATCGGCTGGAAGTTGGCGGGGTCGGCCTCGCGAAGGTAGCGGCAGAGGGCGCCAAGCATGGTCGTGGGGGGCGGCACCACCGGCGGCTCCCCGGCGAGCACGCGCGCGAGATTCAGCCCCGCGAGGATCCCCGTGGCGCTGCTCTCGGTGTAGCCCTCGACGCCGGTGAGCTGCCCGGCGAAGAAGACCCGGGGATCGTCGCGCAGGGTGAGCGCGGGGGTGAGCGACGCGGGGGCGTTCACGTACGAGTTCCGGTGGATGGATCCGAAGCGGAGGAACTCGGCGTGCTCGAGGCCGGGGATCATCCGGAAGACGCGCTGCTGCTCCGGCGTGCGGAGCCGCGTCTGGAATCCCACGATGTTCCACATGCGGCCCGCGCGGTCCTCCTGGCGCAGCTGCACCACCGCGTACGCCTCGCGCCCCGTGCGCGGATCGCGCAGGCCGACGGGCTTGAGCGGGCCGAAGCGCAGCGTGTCGCGGCCGCGTGCGGCCATCTCCTCCACCGGCATGCACCCTTCGAAGTAGGGCACCTGGTCGAAGGGGTGCGGCTGGTGCTGGTCGGCGGTGACGAGCGCGTCGAGGAAGGCGGCGTACTGCTCGCGCGTCATCGGGCAGTTGAGGTAGGCGCCCTCTTCGGCGGCGCCCGCCATCGTCTCCTTCCCCCAGCGCGAGGCGCGGTAGGCGATGGCGTCGTCGATCGAGTCACGCGCGATCACGGGGGCGATCGCGTCGTAGAAGGAGAGCGAGGCCTGGCCGAGGCGTGTGCGGATGGCCTCGGCGAGCGCGTCGGAGGTGAGGGGGCCGGTGGCGATGATGCCGGGACTCGGGATCTCGCGCACCTCCGCGCGTTCCACGCGGATGCGCGGGTGCGCGCGCACGCGCGCGTCGACGAACGCCGAGAAGATCTCGCGGTCGACGGCGAGGGCGGAGCCGCCGGGGACGCGCGCCTCGTCGGCGGCGCGGAGGATGAGCGAGCCCATGGCGCGCATCTCGGCCTTGAGGAGGCCGTGCGCGTTGGAGGTCTCCGTGCTCTTGAAGGTGTTGGAGCAGACGAGCTCGGCGAGCCGGTCGGTGCGGTGCGCGGGGGTGGCGACGGCGGGGCGCATCTCGCGCAGTTCCACGGGATGCCCGCGCTCGGCGAGCTGCCATGCCGCTTCTGATCCGGCGAGGCCGCCGCCGACGACTACGACATCCGGCGCTCGGCGCTCGGCGCTCGGCGCTCGGCCAGGGGCTGCTCGGCGCTCGGCGCTCGGCGCTCGGCCAGGGGCCGCTCGGCGCTCGGCGCTCGGCGCTCGGCCAGGGGCC
>DATKOH010000151.1:0-3135 GCA_035524735.1 Gemmatimonadaceae bacterium | reverse complement strand
GCGATCACGCCCTCGGGGGTGCGCCCCAGCATGCGCTTCGCCTCGAGGCCCACCCACTTCACCTTGCCGCTCGCGCGCTCGATCGCGACGACGGACGGCTCGTTGAGGACGATCCCCTCGCCCTTCACGTAGATCAGCGTGTTCGCGGTGCCGAGATCGACGGCGATCGCGTTCGCGGGGAAGAGCGATCCGGGTTTGAAGAGCGGCCAGCGCATCGAAGGTGGGTGGACGCGGCGAAGGGTGGCGCGTGAGAGCGGGGATTCGTGCGCGGTCGCGAGTTAACCTAGCGGGAGAGCCGAACCTTCACAAGGCATTGGCTTGACAGCACCTACGTTGACCGGTCATTCTGGCCTCATGCCCCCTCGGACCGCTCCGGAAGTTGCCATCGTCGACCTCGCGGCCTGCGATGCGTGCGGCCTCTGTCTCCCCCTCTGCCCCCCCGGCGCGATCGCGCTGCGCCGGGACGGCCTCCATATCGACGACCGAGCGTGCACGGGGTGTCGGAAGTGCGTCTCCCCCTGCCCCGTGGGCGCGCTGGCCATGGTGTCGCGCGCATGACGCCGGAGCGCGTCGATGCGCTGATCGTCGGCGGCGGACCGGCGGGGCTCATCGCGGCGCGCGAGCTCTCGGCGCGGTGCCCCGGGGCGTCGGTGCTGCTCGTGGAGCGCGACCGTGCGATCGGCGCGCCGGTGCGCTGCGGCGAGGGGGTGGGGAGCGCCGGGCTCTCGGAGTTCATCAGCCCCGATGGGGCCGACTGGGTGTCGCGCCGGATCACCCGCGTGATCTTCCGCGCCCCCGACGGCACGGAGGTCCGCGTGGCGGAGGGGGACGTGGGCTACATCCTCGACCGCACGCGCTTCGAGCCCGCGCTCGCCGCGCAGGCCGCCGCGGCGGGCGCCGAACTGCGCGTAGCGACGGAGGCCACCGCGCTCGCGCGCGCCGGCGACGAATGGCGGGTGACGCTCCGCGGGCCCGCCGGCGAGCGCGCCGTGCGCGCGCGCATCCTCATCGCCGCCGACGGCGTGGAGGGGATGACCGCGCGCTGGGCCGGGCTCGACACGCGCGTGGCCGCGCGCGAGATGGAGAGCTGCGCGCAGTACGTGATGTCGGGGATAGCGTTCGATCCCGACGCGATCTGCCTGCACTTCGGCGACGCGATCGCCCCCGGCGGCTACGCCTGGGTCTTCCCCAAGGGGGTGGGCGTCGCGAACGTGGGGCTCGGCGTGGTGGCGCTCCGGGCGAACGGCGGCGGCAGCGCGCGCGCGCACCTCGACCGCTACGTGGCGCGCGAGTTCCCGCGCGGCGTGATCACCGGGATGACGGTGGGAGGCGTGATCGTGCAGCCCACGATCAAGCGCACGGTGGCCGATGGCCTGCTCGTGTGCGGCGACGCGGCGCACATGATCAATCCGCTCTCGGGCGGCGGGATCGTGAACGCGATGAAGGCGGGGCGGCTGGCCGCCGAGAGCGCGGCCGACGCGCTCGCCGCGAACGACGCCTCCGCCGCGCGGCTCCAACGCTACCACGACCGCTGGATGGAACTCCTCGGCGACGACCACGTACGATTCCACAGAGTGAAGGAAGCGCTCGCGCGGATGGACGACGGTTTCTTCGACGGGCTCGCGCGCACGGTGAACCGGATCGCGCCGGAGAAGCGCACCCTCGGGCGGATCTTCGCGAGCGCGCTCGTTCGGCAGCCGGCCTTGCTGGGAGTGGTCGCGAAGTACTTCGTCTGACGCGCGCGCGATCCCGTCCACCGCCTCGACCCATGTCCTACCGCCTGACCGTCAACGGCACCGTGCATGCGCTCGACGTCACGCCCGAGACCCCGCTCCTCTGGGCCCTCCGGGACGCGCTCGGCCTCACCGGCACCAAGTACGGCTGCGGCATCGGCCAGTGCGGCGCCTGCACCGTGCTCCTGGACGGCGCCCCGGTGCGCTCCTGCCTGCTGCCCGTCTCCGCCGTCGGCGCGAGGGCGGTGGTCACGATCGAGGGGTTGGCGAAGGGTCCCATGCTCCCGGTGCAGCAAGCGTGGCTCGCCGAGGACGTTCCGCAATGCGGCTACTGCCAGGCGGGACAGCTCCTCGCGGCCGCGGCCCTCCTCGCGCGCACGCCCGATCCGACCGACGCGGAGATCGACGCGGCGATGACGAACCTCTGCCGCTGCGGCACCTATCCGCGCATCCGCGCGGCGATCCACCGCGCCGCGCGGGAGACGGCGCGATGAAGGCCGCCGACGCGATCGGCCGCCGGGATTTCCTGCGCGTGAGCGCGCTCGCCGCGGGCGGGATGCTCGTGTCCATCGCCTCCCCGCGCGGGCTCCGCGCGCGCGCGGGCGATCCCGTCGCGTGGGAGCCGAATGCCTTCATCCGCATCGATCCCGACGGCGCGGTGACGATCACCGCCGCGCGTCCCGACATGGGACAGGGGACGCGCACGGCGCTCGCGATGCTCGTCGCCGAGGAGCTCGATGCCGACTGGGGCACGGTGCGGATCGTGCAAGCCGGCTACGCGGGCGAGAAGTACGGCCCGCAGTACTCCGGCGGGAGCAGCGCGATCCGGCAGGGCTGGGAGCCGCTGCGGCGCGCGGGCGCGACGGCGCGCGCGATGCTCCTCGCGGCCGCCGCGGCGGAGTGGTCGGTGAGCCCCGCCGAGTGCGTGGTGGAGGCGGGCTTCGTCTTCCACCACCCGACGCATCGCAGCGCCGGCTACGGCGCGCTCGCGTCGGCGGCGGCGCTCCTCCCCGTGCCGGCGGACCCGCCGCTCAAGTCCCCCGCCGATTACCGGCTGATCGGCAAGCGCGTGGCGAGCGTGGATGCGCCGGCGATCATCCGCGGCGAGCCGCTGTTCGGAATCGACCAGCGCGTGCCGGGGATGCTCTTCGCGGTGGTCGAGCGCAGCCCGACGCTCGGCGCCCGCGTGGCGTCGGTGGATGATTCGCGGGCGCGGGCGGTGCCCGGCGTGCGCCGCGTGCTCCGGATCGACGCGGACGCCCTGCCCAGCTTCGGCGAGGACAATCCGCGCCCGTGCAACGGCGTGGCGGTGCTCGCCACGAGCACCTGGGCGGCGATGCAGGGACGCAAGGCGCTGCGCGTGTCGTGGACGCCGAGGCCCGGCGCGGGCGAGAGTTCGGCG
>DATKOH010000150.1:0-4745 GCA_035524735.1 Gemmatimonadaceae bacterium | reverse complement strand
ACGCGGCGCGCGCTGAACATGATCGCCGCGATCGCCACCCCCACCGCCGCGCCGGCGGCCATCGCCGCGCGCCGGATGCGCTGCCAGCGCCGCTTCGGCTGCGTGGTGTCGAGCGCCGCGCCCGCGCTCGGCGTGCCCAGGGAGCGGAGCATCGCCGCGGGGGTGGAGGCGCGGCCGAGGAGCTGCACCAGCTCCGTGCGGAGCGCGTCTCCGGTGGGATAGCGGTCGTCCGCCCGCTTGGAGAGGCACTTGAGGATGATCCGCTCCATCTCCTCCGACATCGCGGGATTGAACTCGCGCGGGTGCGGCGGCTGGTCCTCCACGTGCTGGCGGGCGATCTCGTACCAGTCGTCGCCGCGGAAGGGGAGCACGCCGGCACCGGCGCGGAAGAGGGTGACGCCCAGGGAGTAGATGTCGGCGCGGCCGTCGAGGGGCTGGCCGCGCGCCTGCTCGGGGGAGAAGTACTGCGGCGTGCCCACCACCATGTTGGTGCCCGTCTGCTCCACGTAGCCGCTCACCGCGCGCGCGATGCCGAAGTCGGCCACGATGGCGTTGCCGTGCTCGTCGAAGAGGATGTTGTCGGTCTTGATGTCGCGGTGGATCACCCCCTCGCGGTGGGCGAAGGCGAGGGCGGAGGCGACGTCCATCCCGAGGCGGATGAGGAGGGTCTCGGGGAGGGTGCCGAGCATCTCGAGGCGGCCGTCGAGCCCCGTGGCGAGGTAGTCCATCACGAAGTAGACGGCGTCCCCTTCGCGCCCCACCGCGAGGATGCGGATGATGTTGGGGTGGCGGAGCTTGGCCGCGATCGAGGCCTCGTGGCGGAAGCGGGTCTCGAAGGTCTCCTCGCCGGCGAACTGGGGCTTGAGGACCTTGATGGCGACGGGGATGTCGAGCTCGGGGTCGTAGCCCTTGTAGACCCAGGCGAAGCCGCCGGACCCGACGATGGCGTCGATCCGGAAGCGTCCGAGGTGCTTGCCGAGGTATCGTTCGGGCACGGTAGGGGGAGGCTTTACAGGGGCGCTGGGGTGGCTTAAATTACCGTGCTACAACGGATTCGGCGCACAACGCGCATCGGCACGACCGGAGAACGAGAGATCATGGCGTTCGCGAAGGCACAGACGATCGAGAAGCATCGGACCCACGAGAAGGACAGCGGTTCCACGCGGCTGCAGGTCGCGCTCCTCACCGAGCGGATCAACTACCTCACCGAGCACTTCCGGATGCACCGGAAGGACAACCACGGCCGCCGTGGCCTGCTCAAGATGGTGGGGAAGCGCCGTCGCCTCCTCGATTACATGAAGCGGACCGACGTCACCGGCTATCGCCAGCTCATCGACGAGCTTGGCCTGCGCCACTAACGTTCCGGCCGATGGCCATCGCGCGGGCACCCTCTGAGGTCCCCGCGCGATTTCGTTTTTCCCTGACATGAGCACACGAATGCAACGCATCGAGAAGGAGTTCGCGGGCCGCAAGCTGATCGTCGAGACCGGGCGCATGGCCAAGCAGGCCGCCGGCTCGGCCCTCGTCCAGTACGGCGACACCGTCGTCCTCGCGGCCATCACGGTGAGCGAGAACCAGAGCACGCTCCCGTTCTTCCCATTGACGGTCGAGTACAAGGAAAAGTCATACGCCGCGGGCAAGATCCCCGGCGGCTTCATCAAGCGCGAGGGGCGTCCGCACGACGACGAGATCCTCTCCGCCCGCATCATCGACCGCTCGATCCGCCCTCTCTTCCCGGAGGGCTTCAAGAACGAGGTGCAGGTCTTCGTCTACGTCGTCTCCGCGGACCAGGAGAACGACGCCGACGTCCCCGCGCTGCTCGCGGTGTCGCTCGCGATGAACGCGTCCAAGATCCCCTTCGCGGGCCCCATCGCCGGCGCGCGGATCGGCCGCCTCGAGGGGAAGTGGGTGATCAACCCCACCTTCGCGCAGCTCGAGTACAGCGACATGGACCTCATCATCACCGGGTCGAAGGACTCGATCGTGATGGTGGAGGGGGGCGCGCTCGAGGTCACCGAGGATGACGTCCTCGACGGCATCACGCTCGCGCACAAGTCCATCCAGCAGCTCGTCGCCCTCCAGGAGGAGATGCTCGCCCAGCACCGCGCGCCCAAGATGCCCTGGGTGAAGACGGTGCACCCCGAGTCGCTCGTCGCCCGCGTCGAGCAGCTCGCCGCCGGCCGCATCACCGACGCGATCAACCGCCCCGAGAAGCACGAGCGCATCGACGCGGTGGAGCTCGCGAAGAAGGAACTGGTCGAGGCGCTCGTCGCCGAGTTCCCCGACAACGCGAAGGACATCGCGAACCTCGTGGGCGACCAGGAGTACCACGCGCTGCGCCGCCAGGTGCTCGAGACCGGGCACCGCGTGGACGGCCGCGTCCCCACCGAGGTGCGCCCGATCACCATCGAGACCGGCGTGCTCCCGCGCGCCCACGGCTCCGCGCTCTTCACCCGCGGCCAGACGCAGGCGCTCGTCGCGATCACGCTCGGCACCGCCAAGGATGCCCAGCGCCTCGACAGCATCGACGACGCGGCGGAGACCACGAAGTCCTTCATGCTCCACTACAACTTCCCGCCGTTCTCCACGGGCGAGGTACGCCCGATGCGCGGCACCAGCCGCCGCGAGATCGGCCACGGGAACCTGGCCGAGCGCGCCCTGCAGGGGCTGCTCCCGCCGGCGGAGGACTTCCCGTACACGATCCGCATCGTGAGCGACATCCTCGAGTCCAACGGCTCGTCGAGCATGGCGTCGATCTGCGGCGGCTCGCTCGCGCTCTTCGACGCGGGGGTGCCGTACCCGGCCGCCGTCGCCGGCGTCGCGATGGGGCTCATCAAGGAAGGGGAGCGCTACGCGATCCTCACCGACATCCTCGGCACGGAAGACCACCTCGGCGACATGGACTTCAAGGTGGCCGGCACCGACCAGGGGATCACCTCGATCCAGATGGACATCAAGATCGAGGGGCTCGACCTCAAGATCATGCGCGAGGCGCTCGCGCAGGCGAAGCAGGGGCGCATGCACATCCTCGGCGAGATGGCGAAGGCGCTGCCCCAGCCGCGCGCCGACCTCTCGCCCTACGCGCCGCGCATCGTCACCATCAACATCAGCCCCGAGAAGATCGGCGACCTCATCGGTCCGAAGGGGAAGACCATCCGCGGCATCCAGGACGAGACCGGCGCCGAGATCTCGGTGGACGACACCGGCCTGGTGACGATCGCCGCCGTGGGCGGCGAGTCGATCGAGCGCGCCAAGAGCATGATCAAGGCGCTCACGATCGAGCCGGAGATCGGCGCGATCTACGAGGGCGTGGTGAAGAACACCACGGCCTTCGGCGCCTTCGTCGAGATCATGCCGGGCACGGAAGGGCTCGTGCACATCTCCGAGCTGCAGCACGGCCGCACGGAGAAGACGGAGGACGTCGTGAAGCGCGGCGACCGCGTGAAGGTCAAGGTCGTCGACCGCGACGAGCGCGGGAAGATGCGGCTCTCGATGAAGGCGCTCCTGCCGCGGCCGGAGGGGATGCCCGAGGAGCCGGAGCGCGCGCCCCGTCCGCGCCGCGAGGAGGGCGAGGGGGAGCGTGAGCGCCGCCCGCGCAGCGGGGGTCGCGGCCGGCGGTGATCTCCTCGCCGTCGCGGGCCGACGCCGGGCCCGCGCGCACCGTGCTGCCCAATGGACTGACCGTGCTCTCGGAATTCGTTCCGGGAGTGCGGTCGGTCGCGTTGGGGGCCTGGGTGCGCGCCGCCTCCGTGCACGAGCCGCGCGAGCGGATGGGGGTCTCGCACCTCCTCGAGCACATGGTCTTCAAGGGGACGCGCTCGCGCGACGCGCGCGCCATCGCGCTCGCCCTCGAGTCGCTCGGCGGATCGCTCGACGCCTACACGGCGCGCGAGCACACCTCCTTCCAGGCGCGCGCGCTCGATGAGCACCTCGGCGTGGCCGCCGACGTGCTCGGCGACCTCGTCTTCCGCCCGCTGCTCCGCGCCGACGACCTCGCCCTCGAGCGGAAGGTGGTGCTCGAGGAGATCGGCACCGTGGAGGACACCCCCGACGACCTCGTCTTCGAGCTGCACAACGAGGCGATGTGGGGGGCGCATCCGTACGGCTACCAGATCCTCGGCACCCGCGAGACCGTCTCCGCGCTCGGCGTGCGCGAGCTGCGCGAGCTGCACGACCGCGCGTACAACCCGGCGCAGGTGGTGGTGGCGTGCGCCGGCAACGTGCGGCACGAGGCGCTGCTCGCGGCGCTCGAGCGCGCCGGGTGGATGGCGCTGCCGCGCGGCGACGACCGCCCGCTCCCCACGCCGGCCGTGACCGCCCCCGCGCCCGCGGTGCGGCACGTGGAGCGCGACGGCGCGCAGACGCACATCGTGTTCGGGTCGCGCACCGTCCCGTACGCCGACCCGCGGCGCTACGCCGTGGCGCTCGTGGACACGATCCTCGGCGGCGGCATGAGCTCGCGCCTCTTCCAGCGCGTGCGCGAGGAGCTGGGGCTCGCCTACGACGTGCACAGCTTCCAGAGCTTCCACCCCGACGCGGGGGTGCACGGCGTGTACGTGGGCACCTCCCCCGACACGGCGGCCGACGCGGCGCGCGCGGTGATGGACGAACTCGCGCGCCTCGCCGCCGGTTCGCTCACGGCGGAGGAGCTCGCGAGCGGCAAGCGGCAGCTCGCGGGCTCGGTGACGCTCTCCCTCGAGAGCGTGCGCGCGCGCATGTACCGCGCGGCGGAGACCGAGCTGTAC
>DATKOH010000149.1:0-7391 GCA_035524735.1 Gemmatimonadaceae bacterium | reverse complement strand
CGCTCACGGAGCCGCTCTCGCCGCAGGCGGCGGCGATGCTCACGACGGGCTTCGCGGCGGCGGCGCCCCCGGCGCGGTCGCGCCGCACGACCATGGTGGTCGGCGCGGCGGCGGTGATCTTCGCCGCGCTCGCCGCGTGGGGGTGGATGCGGCGCGCGCCGGAGCCGCCGCTCGCGCGCTACGCGCTCTATCTCCGGCCGGACGAGACGCTCGCCCCCGCGCTCGCGAACAACAGCACGGGGCGCATGGCGCTCTCCCCCGACGGCAGCAAGCTCGTGTACGTGGGGCACGGCGGCGGCGGCAACGTGCAGCTCTATCTCAAGAACCGCGTGGACGTGCGCCCGACGCCGATCAGCGGCACCGACGGCGCGTACAATCCCTTCTTCTCCCCCGACGGCCGCAACATCGGCTTCATCATCAACGGGAACGTCGTGCGCGTGCTCCCGCTCGAGGGCGGGGCGGCGCTCACCCTCACCGACAAGGCGAACACGAGCGGCGGCGCCTGGGGGGACGACGGCTACATCTACTTCGAGACGGATTCCGGCATCGCGCGCATCCGCGCCGGCGGCGGCGCGACGGAGCCGGTGTACCAGCTCTCCGCGAAGGACAAGGAGGTGGGCGCCGAGTTCCCGTCGGTGCTCCCCGGCGCGACCGGGATCATCTTCCGCGTGCGTGCCACCGGGCAGAGCCCGGCCGAGTTCAACGTCGTCGGCGTGCCGCTGCCGCACGGCGCGCCCAAAGTGCTCACGCACGGCGTCTTCGCCACGTACGCGTCGTCGGGGCATCTCGTGGTCGTCTCCTCCGACGGGAAGCTCATCGCGTTCCCGTTCGACGCGAAGAAGCTCGAGATCACCGGGCCGCCGGTGGGGCTGTACGAGAACCTCGAGGCGCGCCCCTTCGCCGCGCCGGTGGCGCTCTCGAAGACGGGCACGCTGATCTTCGCCACCGCGAGCACGTCCGCGCTGCGCGACGTCGTGACCGTCACGCGCGAGGGGCTGGCGCGGCAGGTCGATCCCGCCTGGGCGCCGCAGGGGGCGATCACGTCGCTGCGCCTCTCCCCCGACGGCAAGCGGCTCGCCGTCACCGTCGTGAAGGGCGCGCAGGCGGATGTCTGGGTGAAGGAGCTCCCCGCCGGCCCGTTCCTCAAGATCACCTTCGGCGACAGCGCCTACAGCCGGCCGCAGTGGTCGTCCGACGGCAAGAGCGTGCTCTTCATCGGCGGGCCCGACGTCTCGGGGGGCGCGCCCTTCTCGAAGCCGGCGAACGGCGTGGGAGACCTGAAGCTGCTCTACCGCGGGACGATGAACTTCGGCGAAGTCGCGCAGTCGCCCGACGGGAAGTGGCTGCTGCTGCGCCGCGTGCTCGGCGAGACGGGGAACGGCGACATCTTCGCGCTCAAGGCGGGGGACACGGCGCTCGTGCCGCTCGTCGCCACCCCCGCGCGCGAGGGGACGATGAGCGTGTCGCCGAACGGGAAGTGGCTCGCGTACGTGTCCGACGAGTCCGGCGCCTTCGAGGTGTACGTGCGCCCCTTCCCCAACGTGGGATCGGCCCGCTGGCAGGTGTCCACCGCCGGGGGCGTCGATCCCATGTGGGCGCACAACGGGCGCGAGCTCTTCTTCCGCGACGGCAAGGACCAGCTCGTGGCGGCCAGCTACCGGGAGTCGCCGGAGTTCTCGGTGACGCAGCAGAAGGTGCTCTTCCCGCTCACCGCCTACCCGCGCTCCGGCGCGCTCCCAGGGTACGATCCCGCGCCCGACGACAGGAGCTTCTACATGCTCCGCGAGACCTCCGCGACGGAGCCGAGCGAGCTGATCGTCACCGAGCACTGGTTCGGGGAACTGAAGGCGAGGACGGCGCAGAAGTAGCGCTCGGCCATGGGCCGGATCACCCTCGGGCTGGGCTCCAACCTCGGCGACCGCCGCGCACATCTCGAGGACGCGCTGCGCCGCGTGCAGGCGCTGCTCCCCGCGCGCCCGCTCCGCGTGAGCCCGGTGTACGAGACGCCCGCGCTGCTCCCGCCGGGCGCGCCGTCGGAGTGGGACCGCGCGTACCTCAACATCGCCGCCGAAGGCGAGGGGGCGATGGCGCCCGCCGAGTTGCTCGCCGCGCTCAAGTCGGTGGAAAGCGCCATGGGGCGCGACGCGCGCGACCGCTGGGCGCCGCGCCCCATCGACATCGACATCGTGCGCTGGGAGGGGGTGGCGGTGGCCACCGAGGCGCTGACGATCCCGCATCCGTCGTGGGACGAGCGCGCCTTCGTGCTCGACCCGCTCAAGGACCTCGATCCGTCGCCCGAACTGCTCGCGCGCGCGCGGCGGCACCCGCGCCATGCGCCGGTGTGGATGGCGATCCTGAACGTGACGCCGGATTCCTTCTCGGATGGCGGCCGCTTCCGCGCGCCGGCGGACCTGGAGGCGCATCTCGACGCGATCGAACCGTGCGCCGGCATCGTCGACGTGGGCGCGGAGTCCACGCGCCCCGGCGCGCGGATGCTGTCGTGGGAGGAGGAGTGGGCGCGCCTCGAGCCGGTGCTCGCGCGCCTGCGCGCGCGCGCGGCCGGGCGGATGCTCGCGCCGCGCGTGAGCGTGGACACGCGCCACGCCGAGAGCGCGCGGCGTGCGCTCGCCGCCGGCGCGACGATCGTGAACGACGTGAGCGGGGCGGGGGAGCCCGCGCTCCTCGATGCCGTGGCCGCCGCGGGCGCCGACTACGTGCTGATGCACAGCCTCACCATCCCGGCGGACCCCAAGCGGACGCTCGCGCGCGACGCCGACGTGATGGCGGAGCTGCTCGCCTGGTTCGAGGGGAAGCTCGCCGCGCTCGCCGCCGCGGGGATCCCCCCGGCGCGCACGATCCTCGACCCCGGCATCGGCTTCGGGAAGACGAGCGTGCAGTCGGAGGCGATCCTCCGGAACCTCGATGCGCTCGCCGCCTTCCCCTGCCGGATCCTCGTGGGGCACTCGCGCAAATCGTTCCTGCGTGCGATATCACCCGTGCCGGCGGCGGAGCGCGACCTCGAGAGCATCGGCGTGTCGCTCCGCCTCCCCGGTCGCGGGGCGGACATCCTCCGCGTGCACGACCCCGTGGCGCACCACCGGGCGTACATGGGGTGGAGCGTGGTGAGTCCGGTCACGTGAGAGAGTGGTGTGCGGTGCCGGGTTCCCGGTTCCCGGGACGGTGTGCGGTGACCGGTCACCGCGCAGCGCGAACGCTCCGTCGCGATCGATGACATGAACCCTTCCCGTCTCGAAGCCTTCAGCGATGGCGTCATCGCCATCATCATCACGATCATGGTCCTCGAGCTGCGGGTGCCGCACGACGCGGACCTCGGGGCGCTCGCGCCGCTGCTGCCGGTGTTCCTGAGCTACATCCTGAGCTTCACCAACATCGGGATCTACTGGAACAACCATCACCACCTGCTCCGCGCGACGCCGCGGGTGAACGGCGCGATCCTCTGGGCGAACCTGCATCTCCTCTTCTGGCTCTCGCTCATGCCCTTCGTCACGGCGTGGATGGGGGAGAATCACTTCGCCCCGCTGCCGACGGCGCTGTACGGCGCGGATCTCCTCCTGTGCGGCGCGTCGTACTATGTCCTCGCCGCGGCGATCATGCGGCTGCAGGGCCCGGACGGCCCGCTCGCGCGCGCGGTGGGCCCCGCCGTGAAGGAGAAGGTCTCGGTCGCGGCGTACGCGGTGGCCATCCCGGCGGCCTTCCTGCGCCCGTGGATCTCCTGGACGCTGTACATCCTCGTGGCGGCGATGTGGCTCGTGCCGGACTCGCGCATCGAGCGCTCGATCGCCGGGAGCGACGAGTGAGCGCGGCGCTCACGCTCGACCTCCTGGAGGCGCGGCTCGGCATCCTGCGCCTCGCGCCCGGCGAACCCCTGCCGGCGTGGACCGCGCGCGCGCGCGCGTTCCTCACGGTGTCGCGCACGCCCACGGAACTCTCGATCGTCGCCGACCGCGACGCGGTGCCGGCGGCGCTTCGCCCCGCGCGCGTGCACCGCGCCCTCCGCGTGCGCGGCCCGCTCCCGCTCGATCTCATCGGCATATTCGCGTCGATCGCGGCCCCGCTCGCCTTGGCGGGCATCCCGATCTTCCCGATCGCCACCTTCGACACCGACTACGTGCTCATCGACGAGCAGGACGTGGCGCGCGCCCGCGCGGCGCTCGCGGCCGCGGGGCACCGGGTGGAGCCCGCGTGAGCCGCCACGTCGCGCTCCTCCGCGGGATAAACGTCGGCGGCTCCGGCGTGATCCGCATGGAGGAGCTGCGCGCCATCTTCGCGAAGGCGGGGGCGGAGGAGGTCTCGACGTACATCGCGAGCGGCAACGTGCTCTTCTCGGCGTCGGCGCGCGACCTGCCGGGGATCCGCACGCGCGCGCAGTCCGCGCTCGCGAAACGCCTCGGCCCCGCGGCGGCCACCGTCTACCGCACCGCCGCCGAGCTCATCGCCACGGCGGAGCGCGATCCCGTCCGCGGCATCCCCGCCGGCGCCGACGTGCGCCGCCACGTGCTCTTCCTCGACGCCGCGCCGGCGAAGCGGCCGCGGCTCCCCCTCTTCGACGAGGACGAGGCGTGCGAACTGATCGCGCTGCACGGGCGCGATGCGTTCGTGGTGGGGCATCGCAAGCAGAAGGGACTGTACTACGGCTTCCCCAACAACTGGGTCGAGCGGGGCCTCGGCGTGACGTCCACCACCCGCGGGTGGAACACCGTCGAGAAGCTCGCCGCCCTCCTCCGAGGTCCGTCATGACGCCACCAGTCCGTTCCGAGCAGCACTTCACCCACCGCACCGGCTGGCTGCGCGCCTCGGTGCTCGGCGCCAACGACGGCATCGTCTCCACGGCGAGCCTCGTGCTCGGCGTCGCCGCGGCGCACGCGGCGCGCGCGGACATCCTGCTCGCCGGCGTGGCGGGGCTCGTCGCCGGCGCGATGTCGATGGCGGCGGGGGAATACGTGTCGGTGAGCTCGCAGGCCGACACGGAGCGCGCGGACATGGAGCGCGAGCGGAAGGAGCTCGCCGCGAACCCGACGGGGGAGCTCGAGGAGCTGGCCGGCATCTACCGTGCGCGCGGGCTCGACGCCGCGCTCGCGCGGCGCGTGGCGGAGCAGCTGACGGCGCACGACGCGCTCACCGCGCACGGGCGCGATGAACTCGGCATCACGGAGGCGCTGAGCGCGCGGCCGATCCAGGCGGCGTTCGCCTCGGCGGTGACCTTCGCCGTGGGCGCCGCGCTGCCGCTGCTCGCGGTGATCGTCGCGCCGCCGTCGCGCACGATCCCGGCCGTCGCGGGGGCGTCGCTCGTCTGCCTCACGCTCATGGGGGCGCTCTCGGCGCGCGCCGGGGGCGCGCGCGTGGCGGTCGGGGCGGCGCGCGTTACCTTCTGGGGGGCGCTCGCGATGGCGCTCACGGCGGCCGTCGGTTCCTTCTTCGGCACGTCGGTGTGACCCGCACATTGCCGGCGAGCCCGGTCATTCGGCGACGCGCGCACGCCGCGCGCATCCACTTCTGACCCGCCCCACGGAGACCGATCGATGCCCCGCACCGAGAGTCATCCCCGGCTGTACCTCGCGATCATCGCGCTCTGGTTCGTCGCGGCGGGTGCGCTCGCCGCGAGCGGCTTCCTGGCGACGCTCGTCCCGCCGGTGCCGCAGGCGATCATCGGCGCGCTCACGGTCGCACTGATCCTCGCGGGCACGCTCCTGCCGGGATTCCGCGTGTGGGTGGCGGGGATCAACCTGCGGCAGCTGATCTTCTTCCACGTGACGCGCTTCGTGGGGATCGCCTTCCTCGTCCTCTACGGGCGCGGCGAGCTCCCCGCGGCCTTCGCCCTGCCCGCCGGCTGGGGGGACATCGCGGTCGCGACCGCCGCGCTCGGGCTCGTGCTGCTCGTGCCCGACCTGATCGCGCACCGCGCGCTGCTCGTGGCGTGGAACGTGCTCGGCTTCGCGGACATCCTGTACGCGGTGGGCTCCGGCTCGCGCGCGGCGCTGGCGGACCCGATGTCGATGGCCCCGCTGCTGCACTTCCCGCTCGCGCTCGTCCCCTTCTTCCTCGTGCCGCTGGTGATCGGGAGCCACCTGCAGCTCTTCTTCCGGCTCAAGGGCTGACGGGCGCGTCCACTGACGCGCGCGCGAGGGCGAGCAGCACCCAGTAGGGGGGCGGGGCGCCCGTGCGCGCGCGCACGTCATTCGCGAGCGCCGTTACCCGCGCCACGGTCTCGCGCTGCACGCGCATGAACGCCTTCTGCCGGAGCGCGCCGCTGGCGGACATCCCCTCCGGCACGGGCCCCACCTTGCCGAAGGCGTTGAGCACCGCGCTCCACCCCTTCGCGAGGCGCGCCAGCGGCAGCTGCCACCACTTATAGGGGATGTCCCAGCCGGCGTTCGCGCGCTCGAGCATCGCGTCCACCACGGCGTCGTCGATCTGGCCGCGCAGGAGCGCCGACGGATCGCGCCACTCGGCGACGACCACGAGCTGCGGGTCGTACTCCAGGTCGCTCGGCTCCTCCGTCTCGAAGTGCGTCACGCCGAACTCGGCGAGCCATCTCCGAAGCCCGGGCGCGGAGATGGTGGACAGCCCGGGCCAGAGCCCGACGCCGCGGCCGCCGTACGCGGCGGAAGCGACCTCCGAGCAGAAGAGCGCCTCGGGATCCCGCTGGTCCATCGTGAAATCGTAGGGAATGTGCTCGCGGCGCGCGCGGGCGAGCATGTCGCCGGCGGCGCGGTGCGGGAGCATCGGGTCGCGCACGAGCGCGGGCAGGTCGGCGCGCGGGCGCAGGAGGAGGATCCGCAGCTTCGCGTCGCCGAGGTACTGCTCCACCGTGGAGACGGCGACGCCGCGCTCGATGTGCGCTTCCACGACCGACACCGCGTGCGTGGCGGAGTCGACGTGCACGAGCGCGACGTGCGAGAACTCGCCGGGGAAGTCGCTGCCGCGCGCGATGAGCGCGGAGGTCGGATAGCCGCCGCGCGAGAGGAGGAGGTCGCCGGAGTGCACGGTGACGCCGCGCACCGCGGCGGCCGGCGTGGCGGAGGGGGCGTCGCTCCCGGCGACGAGCGCGAACGCGCCGTCGTGCGCGCGGACCATCACCGCCTCCACGGCGGCGCGCGTGCCGTAGAGCAGCGTGTAGAGCCGCGCGCGCGCTTCCGCCGACGACGGATCCCAGCGGCGCGACTGCGCTTTCACGGCGTCGCGCAGCCGCTCGGAAACCCGCACGAGATCGCCCTCGCGCGCGGGGCAGGCGGCGATGAGCGCGGCGGCGTCGAACGCCGCGCCCTGCAGGGAGTCGTACACGGCGCTCTGCGGCGGGTAGGCGCGCGCGCCCAGCGCGTCCACGCCGCGGGAGAGCGCGTCGAGATCGCGCGCGATGGCCGGTGCGCTGG
>DATKOH010000148.1:0-2698 GCA_035524735.1 Gemmatimonadaceae bacterium | reverse complement strand
CTCGCCGCGGCGCTCGCCCTCCTGCCGCCCCTCTTCGAGCCGCACCACGCGACGGCCGCGCGCGGATGGATCGCCGCCGGCGTCGCGCTCGGCGGCGCGCTGCTGAGCAAGTACCACGCCTTCCTCTTCGGCGCCGGGCTGCTCCTTTACCTCCTCACCGAGCCCGGCGCGCGCCGATGGCTCCGCCGCCCCGCGCCCTGGCTCGCCGCGGCGATCGCGCTCGCCTGCTTCGCCCCCGTGGGGGTCTGGAACGCGCATCACGACTGGGTGTCCTTCCGCTTCCAGCTCTCGCGCGGCGCGGGATCGCACGGCGGCGCGCTCGCGTCGCTGCTGCAAGCGCTCGGCGGCCAGGCCGGCTATCTCACCCCGTGGATCTGGGTCCCGCTCGTGACCGTCTTCGCCGGCGCGCTCGCCCGCGGACCGCGCGACGCGCGCGCGTGGTTCCTCGCGTGCCTCGCGCTCGTGCCGGTCGCGCTCTTCACGCTCGCGGCGCTGCGCGGCGACCCGGGGCTCCCGCACTGGCCCATGCCCGGCTACCTCTTCCTCTTCCCCGTGCTGGGCGCGGCGGCGGACCGCGCCCTCGTGCGGCGCCCCGTGCTCGTGCGCGGCGTCATCTCTGCGGCGGCGGCGGCCACGCTCCTCCTGCTCGGTGTCGCGGCATCACACGTTGCCACGCGGTGGATCGCGCGCGCCGAGCCCCGCTGGTTCGCCCGCGGCGATCCCGCCTTCGAGATGCTCGACTGGCGCGACCTGCGCGCCTTCGCCGATGCGCACGCGCTCTTCGCCGATCCCGCCACCTTCGTCGCCCCGGTGAACTGGGCGCAGGGCGGGAAGGCGGCCTACGCCCTCGGCCCCGCGGTGCCCGTCGTGGTGCTGAACGAACGTCCCCACGAGTTCCTCTACCTGCGCGACCCCGCCGCATCGATCGGCCACGACGCCGTGATCGTGATGCGCGCCGATCCGCGCGCGGACAGCACCGCCGCCGCGTACGCGCCGTACTTCCGCTCGATCGAGCCGCTCGGCCGCGTCGCCATCACGCTCCGCGGCCGTCCCGCGTTCGACCTGTTCGTCTTCCGCGCGCGCGGCTTCCGCCGCACGTACCCCACCGCGCAGTGAACGCGCGCGCGCTCTTGAACGCCCCCGGACGGGCGTGCATCCTTCCCGCACGGCGCGTGGCACCGCGCGCCGAACCCCCTGAACGGAGCGATCCGCATGGCCCGGTACGTCCGGATGACGCATCCCATGGTGCGCGAGAACGGCACGCTCCGGCGCGCCACCTGGGACGAGGCCCTCGACCGCGCCGCCGCCGGCTTCCGCCGCATCCGCGACCGCGACGGCGGCGATGCGCTCGGGATCTTCTCGTGCTCCAAGGCGTCCAACGAGATGAACTTCCTCGCGCAGAAGCTCGCTCGCGTCGCGTTCGGCACGCACAACGTCGACAGCTGCAACCGAACGTGACACGCGCCTAGCGTCGTCGGTCTGGCGACGGTGTTCGGAGCGGGAGGCGGCACGAGCTCCTACCGCGAGGTGGAGGAGACGGATGTCATCCTCCTGTGGGGGGCGAACCCGCGGGAGAACCACCCGATCTTCTTCCATCACGTGCTCAAGGGCGTGCGGAACGGCGCGCGCCTGTACGCGATGGATCCGCGCCGCACCTCCAGCGCCGCCTGGGCCCACCGTTGGCTCGGGCTCAACGTGGGGAGCGACATCGCGCTCGCGCGCGCCATGGCGCGCGTGATCATCCACGAGGGGCTCGCGAACGAGCGCTTCATCGAGCGCGCCACCAGCGGCTTCGCGGCCTTCCGCCGCGTGGCCGAGGACTATCCGCTCCCGCGCGCGGAGAAGCTCACCGGCGTCCCCGCCGCCGACATCCGCGACGCCGCCATCGCCTACGCGCGCGCCGACCGCGCCATGATCTGCTGGACCCTCGGCATCACCGAGCATCACAACGCCGTCGACAACGTGCGCGCGCTGATCGACCTCGCGCTCCTCACCGGGCACGTCGGCCGCTACGGCTCCGGCCTCAACCCGCTCCGCGGGCAGAACAACGTGCAGGGGGGCGGCGACATGGGCGCCATCCCCAACCGCCTCCCGGGCTTCCAGGACATCCACGACCCCGCGGTCCGCGCGCGCATCGGCGCGATGTGGGGCGTGACCCTCGGCCCCGAGTACGGCATGCACCTCTCGCAGATGTTCGAGGCCATGCGCGACCGGCGCATGCGCGGCCTCTACGTCATCGGCGAGAATCCCGCACAGTCCGAGGCCGACCAGCATCTCGCGATGGACGCGCTGGAGGGGCTCGAGCACCTCGTCGTGCAGGACATCTTCCTCACGCGCACGGCGCAGCTCGCCCACGTCGTCTTCCCCGCCTCCGCCAGCTGGTGCGAGTCCGAGGGCACCGTCACCAACTCCGAGCGCCGCGTGCAGCGCGTGCGCAAGGCGCTCGAGCCGCCCGGCGATGCGCGCGACGACATGTGGATCATCACCGAGATCGCCAACCGCCTCGGCCAGCGCTGGCCGGCGCCGCGCGCGGAGGCCGTGTGGGACGAGGTGCGCGCCGTCGCCCCCGCGATGTTCGGCGGCATGACCTACGCGCGCCTCGAAGCGAAGCGCGGCCTCCAGTGGCCCTGCCCGAGCGAGAACGACGACGGCGCGCAGTTCCTGCACGCGCGCCTCTGGGCCGAGCCGATGATCACCG
>DATKOH010000147.1:0-3194 GCA_035524735.1 Gemmatimonadaceae bacterium | reverse complement strand
AGCTCGAGCAGCTTCGCGGCGCGCGCGCGCCGCGTCTCGAGCGCCGCGGGGAGCTTCGCGCTCAGGAACTGGTCGCAGCGCTTGAGGATCGAGTGGTACGCTCCGCCGGAGAATCGGCCGTTCTCCTGGTAGCAGAGTCCGAGCGTGATCAGCGCCGCCTCCTCGAACTCCGCGGCGTACTCCTTCTCCGGGCGGTCGTCCAGCTCGCCGAGCGCCAGCGCGAGACGTGACACCTCCAGCGAGCGCTCGCGCAGGTTGTGCGCCTTCTCGGTGTTGAGCGCCAGGATGCGGTGCGCCACCTCGGGCTCCGGCACCACGAGCGCCGTGATCGCCTTCGCGCCGAGTTGCCGCATCGCGCCCAGGCGGTGGTGGCCGTTGGGCGTCCAGTACTTCCCGTCGTCCGCGGGCACCGCGACCACCGGATCGAGGTAGCGGTCGAGCTTGTCGATCGCGTCCGCGAGCCGCGCGACGTGCGCTTCCGAGAGGTCGCGCTGGTAGGGCGTGGGCTCCACGATGTCGATCGGCAGCGCCGCGAGCAGCTGCCAGTGTCCGCCGAGCGGGTCGCGATAGCTCGCGAGCACCACGCCGCCGTCGGCGTCGATCCGCTTCGCGAGCGCGTCCACGGCTGCAGGTTCCGACGTGCTCGCCAACTTCGACGCATCGAGCCCGCGGGTGTGCGCCGCGGCGGCGCGCTTCGACTTCTTGGCGGGGCGCTTCTTCTTCGCGGCGGCCATGGCGTGATGGTGCCGCCTCCGTGGCGCACTGGCAACCCCCGCCCTTGCCCCCGGCGCCGCTCCGCCCCATCCTCGGGCTCCTTCCACCCGCGCCGCACGACCATGGACCTGCTCGACACCTGGAAGAGTCTCGACCGCACGCAGCGGAACGCGTTCACCGCGAGCTTCCTCGGCTGGATGCTCGACGCGTTCGACTTCTTCCTCATGGTGTTCGTGCTCCGCGCCATCGCCGCCGAGTTCGGCACCGATGTGAAGTCGGTCGCGCTCGGGGTCACGCTCACGCTGGCGATGCGCCCGCTGGGCGCGCTGGCCTTCGGGCTGCTCGCCGAGCGCTACGGAAGGCGGCCGGTGCTGATGGTGGACATCCTGCTCTTCTCGGTGCTGGAGCTCGCATCCGCCTTCGCGCCGTCGCTCGTCGCGCTCCTCGTGCTCCGCGCGGCGTTCGGCTTCGCCATGGGCGGCGAGTGGGGGATCGGCGCCGCGCTCACCATGGAGACGCTCCCGGCGCGTGCGCGCGGCCTCGCGTCGGGCATCCTGCAGCAGGGCTACTCGTTCGGGTACCTCGCCGCGGCGGTGGTGTACGGGCTGCTCTTCGATACGATCGGCTGGCGCGGGATGTTCGCCGTGGGCGTGCTGCCGGCGCTGCTCGTGCTCTTCATCCGGCGCCACGTGGAGGAGTCGCCGGCGTGGCAGCGCGCGCGCCACCGGCCGCGCCGGTCGATCGGCGCCGTGCTGCGGAGCCGCGCGGGGCTGTTCGTGTACGTCGTCGTGCTCATGGCCGCCTTCAACTTCTTCAGTCACGGCACGCAGGACCTGTATCCCACCTTCCTGCAGGCGCAGGAGAAGCTGTCGACGCACCAGGTGAGCCTGATCACGATCATCGCGAGCGTCGGCGCCATCGTCGGCGGCACGACGGTCGGCGCGCTGTCGCAGCGCTTCGGCCGCCGGCGCGCGATCATCGGCGCGGCGCTGCTCGCGCTGCCGCTCATCCCGCTCTGGGCCTTCAGCACGAGCGTCGTGTTCCTTGCGTTGGGCGCCTTCCTGATGCAGGTCTCGGTGCAGGGCGCGTGGGGGGTGATCCCCGTGCACCTGAACGAGCTCTCGCCGGATGAGGTGCGCGGGACGTTCCCCGGCTTCGCGTACCAGCTCGGCAATCTGTTGGCGGCGGTGAACGCCACCTGGCAGGCGGGGCTGGCCCAATCGCACGGCGGCGACTACGCACTGGCGCTGGCGATCGTGGCCGCGGCGGCCGCGGTGGCGATCGCGCTGTTCACCGCCGCGGGGCCGGAGATGCACGGCGCGTCGTTCGGCGGGAGCGAGGGCGGCGGCGGCGCGCTGGTCGAGTGAGGGACCTGACTTCTCGCACGGGAGGGCGACATGCCGGACATCCTGCATCGCGTCGGCATCGACGCTTCGGCCGCGAAGGTCTACCGCGCGCTCGCGACGGTGGAGGGCCTCCAGGATTGGTGGATCGGCATCGCCGACGGGGACCCGAAGGTCGGCGGCACCATCGACTTCGGATTCTGCAGGATGAAGGTGATGGAATCGAAGCCCGGGAAGCTCGTGCACTGGAAGTGCGTCGACGGGCCGCCGGAATGGGTCGGCACCCACGTGTACTTCCGGCTGCGGCGGAAGGCCGGGCAGACCTTCGTGCTGTTCACGCATGCGAAGTGGCGCAGGCCGGTGGAGTTCATGCATCACTGCAGCACGAAGTGGGCGGTGTTCCTGCTGAGCCTCCGCGATCTGCTGGAGAAGGGCAGGGGCCGCCCACAGCCGCGCGACGTGAAGATCCACGTCGGGGACTGACCCGCATGCGCGAGGCGCGATGATGGCGTCGCCGCGGCCCGAGCGCGCGCGCATCGAATCGGTGGACGTGGTGCGCGGGATCATCATGATCCTGATGGCGCTCGATCACACGCGCGACTTCTTCGGCATCCCCGGGCAGGACCCGACCGATCTCGCCACGGCGAGCGCCGCGCTCTTCCTCACGCGGTGGATCACCTACATCTGCGCGCCGGTCTTCTTCCTGCTCACGGGCACCGGCGCCTATCTCTCGCTGCGACGCCGCTCGCCGGCCGGGCTCTCGCGTTTCCTCCTCACGCGCGGGCTCTGGCTGATCTTCCTCGACCTCGTGCTCGCGCGCTGCCTCGCGTACCAGTTCAACGTCGACTATCGCGTGACGATGCTGCTGGTGCTCTGGGCGCTCGGCTGGGCGATGATCACGCTCGCCGCCCTCGTGCGCTTGCCCGCATCGGTGGTGACGGCGTTCGGCGTGGCGCTCATCGCGCTGCACAACCTGTTCGACGGCGTGCGGTGGACGAGCCCGCTCTGGCGCATCCTGCACGCGCCGGGCTTCGCGCTGCTCACGAAGGAGCACGTGGTGTTCGTGGCCTATCCGCTCATCCCGTGGATCGGCGTGACCGCGGTGGGATTCGGGCTCGGGCAGATCTACGGATGGGA
>DATKOH010000146.1:0-2288 GCA_035524735.1 Gemmatimonadaceae bacterium | reverse complement strand
CGCGTAGCGCAGGGTGCCGGCGTCGCGGTCGATGATCCCGTAGAAGGTGGAGATGAACATCTCCGTGGTGGCGAGCTCCTCGCGCAGCGTGTAGAGCAGCGCGTTGAGCATCTCGCCGGGATCGCCCGCCGCCTGCGCGTGGATGGCGCGCGCGCTCATCGCGAGCGCCATGATCAGCGCGGCGCGGTAGCCGTGGCTCGACACGTCGCCGATCATCACGCCCGTGCGCGCGCCCCCCAGCCGGAAGAGGTTGTAGAAATCGCCCCCCACGCTCTCGGCGGGCACCACGCGCGCCGCGGCCTGCGCCTCGGGCTGCACCATCGCGGGGTCGGGCAGCAGCTTCATCTGCAGGTCGTGCGCGAGCGAGAGCTCCTGCACCAGCCGCTGCTGGCTGAGCGACGCGCGCACGAGGCGCGTGTTCTGGATGGCGGTGGCGATCTGCGTGGCGATGGCGGTGATGAGCTTCTGGTCGCCGGCGCTGAACGGCTGGAGCGTGGTGCGGTCGGAGAGGTTCACCACGCCGAGGGGCTCGGTGCCGCCCGCGGGCATCGTCCACATGATCGGCACCGAGAGCATGAGTCCCTTGCGGTAGAAGCGCTCCTCTTCGCACGCGGACGCGGGGTCCTCCTCCACGATCATCGCGCGCTGCTCCCGGAAGACGCGCGCGCTCACCGAGCACTCGTCGTGCAGCGCGATCGGCGGGATGTCGAGCACCGAGACGCCGAGCGCGGCCACGGTCTGGAGGGTGTCGGTCACGCGGTCGTGCACGAGGATCGAGCCGCGGCGCGCGCCCACCGTCTCCGAGATCTCGCGCAGGATGGTGGCGGCGGCCTCCTCGAGCGACACCGTGCGCCCGAGGATCTCGGTGATCGTGTAGAGGAGGTTGATCTCCTCGTAGCGTTCGGCGAGCTCGTTCGCGGCGTGCTCCACCTCGAGCGCGCTCTGCAGCGCCTGGCGCACCACTGGCAGGAGGAATCGCGCGGAGGCCTCGAGGGAGACGTTCGCGGCGCGGCTCGGCCCCACCGCGAGCCAGGCGCGCCGCTGTCCCGGCACGGGGACGAGGTGCACGGGGCCGCCGGGGGATTCCACGGTCACGGCGGCGCTGCCGCCGAGCGGGGGCGTCCAGCCCACGGCGCCGACGGCGGGGACGGCGGTGGCGATCCGGCGCGGCGGGCGCGTGCCGTCGGTGAGCCAGACGGAGGCCGCGCAGGAGGTCGCGTCGCGGAAGCCGGTGAGGACGGCCTCCAGGTCAGTCATGCCGGAGCAGCGTCATCCGCACGACGTTGCCGTGGCTCGAGAAGCGCTCGAGGCGGTCCATGAGCGAGGTCATGAGGAAGAGGCCGCGCCCCTCCTCGCGCTCGAGGTTCTCCGGCTGCGTGGGATCGCCGAGGCATCCGGCGAGGTCGAAGCCGGCGCCCTCGTCGACGATCTCCACCACGAGGCGCTCGTCGGTGAGATCGGCGCGCACCTGCACGCGCGGCGCGTCGCCGGCGGCGTTCACGCGGAGGATGGCGTTCGAGAGCGCCTCGGTGAGCGCCACGGGGATGTTGAGCGCGGTCTGCTTGCGCGGGAAGCCGAACTGCTCGCAGTGGCGCGCGATGAGGCCGACCACCGCCTCGATGTGGCGCACGTCGCTCGGGATCTCGAGCTCGAGCGCGACGCGGAGCGAGGCGGCGACGGGATCGGCGGGCGCGGGGGCCGGCGCGTCGGGGGCCATCGCTAGAACGACTGGAGCGCGCGCTCCTTGGTGTCCGAGATCTGGAAGAGCGTGTCGAGCTTCGTGAGCTCGAACAGCGTCTTGAGGTCGTCGTTCAGGTTGGCGAGGCGGAGTTCCCCGCCCTGGTCGCGGATGCGGCGCGAGAGCGACACGAGCACGCCGAGCCCGGAGCTGTCGATGTAGCCGGTGCGCGAGAAGTCGATGAGCACCTTGCGCTCGCCCTTCTCGAGCTCGTCGCCGACCTTCTGCTTGAGCTCGTTCCGGTTGCCCACGATGAGCTGGCCATCGACATCGACCACCAGGACGTCGCCCTGCTTCTTGATCGCGAAACTCATGTCGGTCTCCGGGAAGCGTGCCGCGCTCAGGCGGTCGCCTGCAGCGCGGCGATCGCGGCCACATTCATTATGTCAGCGGGCGCCGCGCCGCGCGAGAGGTCGGCGCACGGCCGGGCCAGCCCCTGAATGATAGGGCCGATCGCGCCGGCGCGCGCGAGGCGCTCGACGAGCTTGTACGCCAGGTTGCCGGCGTCGAGCGAGGGGAAGACCAGGACGTTCGCCCGGCCGGCCACCGC
>DATKOH010000145.1:0-19946 GCA_035524735.1 Gemmatimonadaceae bacterium | reverse complement strand
CGGTCGCGCTCGTGGCGCCGGCCGCGCCCGCGCCCGCCGGCGGCGGAGGGGCGCAGCCATGAGCCTCAAGGACATCATGGCGCGCGCCGGCATCGATCTCTACGGCGAGATCATGCTCATCGTCGCGATCCTCCTCTTCCTCTTCCTCCTCTGGCGCATCTACGCGCCGTCCCGCCGCGCCGAGATGGAGCGGATGGCCGAGCTGCCGCTGGAGGATGATCCCGCGCCTTCGCCCCGTACGGGAGGGAACTGACCATGGCCGACCAGAACAGCCAGGACCGGCTGCTCGAACACAACTACGACGGCATCCAGGAGTACGACAACCCGCTGCCCCGGTGGTGGGTGTACCTCTTCTGGGCCACGATCATCTTCGCGGTGCTCTACTTCTTCAACGTGCCGGGCTTCGGCGTGGGGAAGGGGCGGATCGCCGACTACGTGGCCGACTCCACCGCGGCCGCGCAGCGGATGGCCGCGATGGCGCCCGCGCCCGGCCCCTCGGCCGACGCGCTCGCCGCCGATGCGAAGGACCCGGCGATCATCGCCGCGGGGAAGCAAGTCTTCGCCACGAACTGCGCGGCCTGCCACCGCGCCGACGGCGGCGGCCTCATCGGGCCCAACCTCACCGACCAGTACTGGATCCACGGCGGTTCGCTCCCCGAGATCCGGAACACGATCGAGCACGGCGTCGCCGCGAAGGGGATGCCGGAGTGGGGGAAGATCCTCAAGCCCGACCAGGTGACGGCGGCGGCGGTGTACGTGAACTCGCTCCGGGGCACGAACCCGCCGAACCCCAAGGCCCCCGAGGGGACGCCCTACACGCCGTGACCGCACCGAAGGCGCAGGGGCGCGTCCTCCCCACGATGAACGAGGATGGGTCGCGGCGCTGGCTCAGGCCGCGCCCCTCCGAGGGGCGCTGGTACGACCGCCGGCGCTGGGTGGCGTACGCGCTGATGGTCGTCTTCCTGGCCATCCCGCACCTCCAGATGAACGGGAAGCCGCTCATCCTCCTCGACGCGCCGCACCGGGAGTTCACCTTCTTCGGCTACACCTTCCTGAGCACGGACACGCTGCTGTTCATGCTCTTCCTGGGCATCTGCATCCTCACCGTCTTCCTGCTCACGGCGCTCTTCGGCCGAGTGTGGTGCGGGTGGGGATGTCCCCAGACGGTGTGGATGGAGTTCCTCTTCCGCCCGGTGGAGCGGCTGATCGAGGGGCCGGTCACCTTCTCGCAGAAGCTCGACCGGGAGCACGACAATTTCCACTGGCGGCGCGTGCTGAAGTTCGCGGTCTACTTCGTGTTCGCGCTCATCCTCGGGCACACCTTCCTCGCCTACTGGGTGGGGGTGGACCAGCTCAAGGTCTGGGTCACGCGCTCGCCGGTGGAGCACCCGTCGTCGTTCGCGATCATGGCGGTGACGACGATCCTCGTATTCCTCGACTTCTCGTACTTCCGCGAGCAGACGTGCACGATCGCCTGCCCGTACGGGCGCTGGCAGAGCGCGCTGCTCGACAAGAGCTCGCTCATCGTCGCCTACGACCCGAAGCGCGGCGAGCCGCGGATGAAGGGGATGAAGGAGCGCCCCGCCGGCGCCGGCGACTGCGTGGACTGCGGCAATTGCGTCACCACCTGTCCCACCGGCATCGACATCCGCGACGGCCTGCAGATGGAGTGCATCCACTGCACACAGTGCGCCGACGCCTGCGACGCCGTGATGGAGAAGATCGGCCGGCCGCGCGGGCTCATCCGCTACACGTCGCGCGAGATCCTCGCCGGCGACCGCGAACACTGGCTCCGCCCGCGCACGGTGATCTATCCCTCGGTGCTCGCGCTGTTCATGGGCGCGTTCGTCTTCCTCCTCCACACCAAGCCGCGCGCGGACGTGACGCTCCTCGCCGCCCCCGGCGCGCCGTACGCGCTGGAGGCGGACGGCCGCGTCATGAACCAGGTGCGCGTGAAGATCACCAACCGCGCGACGGGGAACCGCCGCTACACGATCTCCGTGGCCGGCGTCGACTCGGGGCAGACGGTGATCCCGGTGAATCCCTTCCCCGTCACGCAGGGCGCGTCGGAGACGACGTCGCTCTTCTTCATGTCGCCCCGCAGCGCCTTCCGCGGCGGCAGCCGGCCGATCACGATCCATCTCTCCGACGGCAAGGGCTTCGACGCCGACTTCCCGTACCGCCTGCTCGGCCCGGAGTCGGACGACGGGCACGCGCCGGAGCCCCCCCAGCCCGCGCGGGCGACGCCGTGAAGCGCGCCACGCTCTGGCCCGCGGGCATCGTGCTCTTCTTCGCGGGGCTCATGGCCCTCTACGCCTATCTCTACCACGTGGCGGGCGACCCGGCCGCGCTCGTCGTGGAGCCCGACTACTACCAGAAGGGGCTCCACTTCGATTCCACCATCGCGCAGGAGAGGCGGAACGAGGCGCTCGGCTGGTCCGTCGTGCCCGAGCTCACGCCGCTCCCCGGCGGCAACGCCCGGCTGCGCGCTACGCTGACGGACCGCGCCGGGCGCACGCTCTCCGGCGCGACGGTGCGCGTGGTGGCCGTGCACAACCTGATCGCGAACCGCCCCGACAGCGCGAAGCTGGCCGATGACGGCGGCGGCCGCTACGATGCGACCCTCGCGATGCCGCGCGCCGGGATGTGGGAGCTCCGCTTCGACGTCGTGCGCGGCGCCGACACCTTCACCGCCGACGAGCGGGTCGAGCTCCCCCGGATCATCGCGAAGGAATGACCGCCGCGCTCGGCGTGCTGGTCGCGAGCCTGCTCGGCTCGCTGCACTGCGCCGCCATGTGCGGCGCCTTCGTCTGCTTCTACGCCGAGGGGGGCGCGGGACGGCTCCCCGCGCAGGGACCCGTGCCGCACGCCGCGTACAACCTCGGCCGCCTCGTGTCCTACGTCACGCTCGGCGCGGCCGCGGGGGCGATCGGCGCGATGCTCGACCGCGCGGGCGCGCTCGCGGGGGTCTCCCGCCTCGCCGCGATCGTGGCGGGCACGCTCATGGTCCTTTGGGGGGTGAGCACCATCCTCGCGACGCTCGGCGTGCGCCTCCCGCTGGCGATGCCGGCGCCCCTGCGCTGGATGCAGCGCGAGTTCGGCGGGGCCATCGCGCGCGTGCGCGAAGCCTCGCCCACCGTGCGCGCGGCGGTCACGGGGCTGCTCACCACGCTCCTTCCCTGCGGCTGGCTGTACGTGTTCGTGGCGACGGCCGGCGGCACGGGGAGCGCGCTCGGCGGCGCGCTGACGATGGCCTTCTTCTGGGCCGGCACCGTGCCGATGATGCTCGCGATCGGGCTCGGCGCGCAGCGGCTCTTCGGCCCGCTCCGCCGGCGGCTGCCGCTCGTCACCGCCGCCGCCGTGGTGCTGCTCGGGCTGCTCTCCATCGCCGGGCGGCTCCACCCGCCGGCGATGTCGATGTCGATGCCGATGTCGATGCCGATGTCGCATGAGCTCCGTTGACGGCGCGGCGCTCGGCCTGAGCGCCGGCGCGGCGGCCGCGGTGCACACCGCCTGCACGCACTGCGGGCTCGACGTGCCCGAGGGCTACGTGGAGCGCGGCGCGCCCATGCAGTTCTGCTGCACCGGCTGCCGCGCCGCGTACGCGATCCTCCACGAGCACGGGCTCGACCGGTACTACGACTTCGCCGAGCGGCGCGGCCGGCCGGTGCGGAGCAGCGGCCGCACCTTCGAGGAGTACGACCACCCGGCCTTCCGCGCGATCCACGTGCGCACGCTCCCGAGCGGGCTCGCGCGCGTGGAGCTGTACCTCGAGGGGATCCACTGCGCGTCGTGCGTCTGGCTGGTGGAGCGCGTGCCGCTCCTGCTGCCGGGGGTGGCGCGCGCCGAGCTGCAGGTGCGCCGCTCCCTCGCGACGATCGACTGGGACCCGGCGGCCCTCCCGCTCTCGCAGGTGGCGCGCACGCTCGACACGCTCGGCTATCCACCGCACCCCTTCCGCGGGCTGCGCCGCGAGGAAGTGCGCCGCGGCGAGGACCGCGCGGCGCTCGTGCGCATCGGCGTCGCCGGCGCGATCGCGATCAACATCATGCTCGCCGCCATCGCGCTCTACTCCGGGGGGCGGCGGATGGAGCCCGAGTACGAGCAGCTCTTCCGCTGGGTGGCGCTCGCGCTCGTGATCCCCGCCATCGCGTGGCCGGGGCGCGTCTTCTTCCTGGGCGCGTGGAACGCGCTGCGCGCGCGCACGCTGCACATGGACCTGCCGATCGCCCTCGGCGTGGGAGCGGGCTTCCTGCGCGGCACGGTGAACGTGCTCACCGGCAGCGGCCCCGTATACTTCGACGGGCTCGCGACGCTCATCTTCGTGCTGCTGGTGGGGCGCTACCTGCAGCTGCGCGGGCAGCGCGCCGCGGCGGACAGCGCCGAGCTGCTCTTCTCGCTCACACCGCACCGCGCGCGGCAGGTGAACGCCGACGGCACGATCGTGGAGGTGCCGGCGGAGGCGCTCGTGCCGGGGATGACCTTCGAGACGCTCCCCGGCGAGACGCTGGCGGCGGACGGCGTGGTCGCGTCGGGGGAATCGTCGCTCGACACGTCGCTGCTCACCGGCGAGTCGCACCCGGTGCGCACCGCGCCCGGCGACCACGTCTTCGCGGGCACGGTGAACCTCGCGTCGCCGATCCGCGTGACGGTGGAGCATTCGGGGGAGGAGAGCCGCGTGGCGCGCATCCTCAAGCAGGTGGAGGAGAGCGCCACGCGGAAGGCGCCGGTGGTGCTCCTCGCCGACCGCAGCGCGGGGTGGTTCGTGCTCGGCGTGCTCCTGCTCGCCTTCGCCACGTGGGGCTACTGGATGACGCGCGACCCGTCGCAGGCGGTGGACAACGCGATCGCGCTCCTGATCGTGACCTGCCCCTGCGCGCTGGCGATGGCCACGCCGCTGGCGATCACGGTGGGGGTGGGGCGCGCCGCGCGGCGCGGGCTCTTCATCAAGGGAGGGGAGGCGGTCGAGCTGCTCGCGCGCCCGTCGCGGATGCTGCTCGACAAGACCGGCACGATCACGGAGGCGCGCACCTCGCTCGTCGCCTTCGCGGGGGATCCGGCGGTGCGGCCGCTCGTGCTCGCGCTCGAGCGCGAGAGCACGCACCCGGTGGCGGAGGGATTCCGGCGCGCGTGGGAGGCGGCATGCCCGGCGCTGCCGGCGGTGGAGCGCTCGGAGCACGTCACCGGCGGCGGGATCGCGGGGCGCGTGGGCGGGCGCGAGGTGGCGGTGGGCTCGCCCGCGTTCGTGTCGGCGCGCGCCTCCGGCCGGCCGCCCGCGCTCGCCGGCGCGGAGGGGGCGACGCCGGTGTGGATCGCCGTGGATGGCGCCGTGGCCGCGGCCGCGGCGCTCGGCGACCCGATCCGCGCCGACGCGAAGGCGTCGATCGATGCGCTCCGCGCGCGCGGCTGGCGCGTGGGGATCCTCTCCGGCGATGCGCCGGAGGTGGTGCGGAGCGTGGCGGCGGCGCTGGGGCTGCCGCCGGAGGAGTGCACGGGAGGGGTGAGCCCCGAGGGGAAGCTCGCGGCGGTGCGCGCCGCGCTCGCCGGAGGGCGCGTGGTGATGGCGGGCGACGGCGTGAACGACGCGGGCGCCGTGGCCGCGGCGTCGGTGGGGATCGGGATGCACGGCGGCGCCGAGGCGTGCCTCGCGAACGCCGACGTCTACACCACGCGTCCCGGGCTCGCGCCGCTCGTGGAGCTCACCGAGGGGAGCGCGCGCACCATGCGGCTCATCCGGCGGAACATGGCCTTCTCCCTCGCGTACAACGTGGTGGGCGTGGCGCTCGCGGTGACGGGCACCATCAGCCCGCTCATCGCGGCCGTGATGATGCCGCTGAGCTCGGTGACGGTGGTCTTCAGCTCCTGGTACGGACGCAGCTTCCCCCGCGAGGCGGCATGAGCGTGATCTTCGTGGTGCTGCCGCTCGCCCTCGTGATCGTGGGCGCCGCGGTGTGGGCGTACGTGTGGGCGGCGAAGCACGGCCAGTTCGACGACATGGACACGCCGGCGCTGCGGGTGCTCCGGGAGGACGAGGGCGCCGGCGCGCGCGCGCCCGGGGAGGGCGAGGAGTGAGCGCCGCGTAGCGGCGCCGTGGCGCGGGCGTTGATCTGCGCGCCCCGCCCCGCTGCGATTGCACGATCTCCCCGCGGAGGGCATGATTGGAGCGCGTCGTCCTCTCCCCCAGGAGGCGTTCCATGTCCGCGTCCGCCGCCGAGCCCCGCCGCACCGGCCGCATCGCGTCGCTCGACATCATCCGCGGCGTCGTGATGGTGCTGATGGCGCTCGATCACGTGCGCGTCTTCTCCGGCGTGCCGGCGGGCGGGGCGTCGCCCGCCGTCTTCTTCACGCGATGGTCGACGAACTTCGTCGCCCCCGCCTTCGCCTTCCTCGCGGGCACCGGCGCGTACCTCCTGGGGCGGAAACTGCACGACACGCGCGCGCTCGCGCGCTTCCTCGCCATCCGCGGCGCCTGGCTCGTGCTCCTCGAGCTCACCGTGCTCCGCTTCGCGTGGACCTTCAACTTCGACTATTCGCACTACGTGCTGGCCGGCGTCATCTGGATGCTCGGCTGGTGCATGATCCTGCTCGCGGCCATGCTCTGGCTGCCCGTGAACGTGATCGGCGTCGCCGGCCTCGTGATGATCGCCGGGCACAACGTGACGGACCTGCTGCTTCCCGACGGGCCGCCCGCGTCCGCGCTCTCCTGGCTCTGGCAGACCCTCTACTTCGGCGGGCCGGTGAAGTTCGGCGACGGCCACACGCTCGCCGTGCTCTACTCGATCGTGCCGTGGGTGGGCGTGATGGCGGCGGGCTACGCCTTCGGGCAGGTCATGCAGTGGCCCGCCGAACGCCGGCGCACCTTCTGCCTGCGCCTGGGCGGGGCGGCGATCGCGCTGTTCCTCGTGATGCGCGCGATCGATGGCTACGGCGATCCATACCATTGGCGCGGCGACGGGTGGCCCGGCGCGCCATCGCACGCGCTGCGCTTCCTCGGCACGAACAAGTACCCCGCGTCGCTGCTCTTCCTGCTCATGACGCTCGGGCCGATGTTCCTCGCGATCCCGCTGCTCGAGCACGCGCACGGCGCGGCCGCGCGCGTGCTGGCCACCTTCGGGCGGGTGCCGCTCTTCTTCTACCTGCTGCACATCCCGCTCATCCACCTGCTCGCCGTGTGCGTGTCGCTAATCCGCACCGGGAGCGTGGACCCGTGGCTCACGCTGAATCACCCGATGATGGTCCCGCCGGCGCCCCCGGGCTACACGTGGAGCCTGTGGCTCGTGTATCTGGTGACGGCGATCGCGTGCGCCATCCTGTACTGGCCCTGCCGCTGGTTCGCGCGCCTCAAGGACACGAGTGAGGCGCGCTGGCTCACGTTCTTCTGAGCGCCGGGGTGGCCGGAGGCCGGGGGCGGCGCGCCCCCGGCTCCCGGCTGGCCGGCCATCACTTCGCGGGCGGCGCCTCGTTCATGATGTCCACCACGCACCGCCATTGGCCGTCGGTGTCGATGCGCCAGACGGTCACGCCGTGCATGGTCATCACCACCGGCGCTCCCTGCGCTCCGGGCACCGACACCGTGGTCGTCTCGCGGATGTAGCCCATCTTGCCGTCGGGGGAGACCTCCGCCTTCCCCGGCGTCCACTGGATCTTGAAGCCGGGCATCTTGAGGTTCTCGGCCACGTACTTCGCGAGCGCCTCGCGCCCCTCGATCACCGGCTGTCCGGTCGGGATCAGCACGGCATCGGTGGTCCAGTAGGCGGCGATCGAATCGGCGTTCTTCCCGGCGGCCGCGAGCGCGGACCAGTCGGCGTCGCGCTTGAGCAGCGCCTGCGTCGCCGCGGCGGTGTCGACCTTCGCGGGGGCGCACGCCGCGGCGGCGAGGATCAGGGCGCAGGACAGGGATCGCATCGTGTGCATGTTCTCTCCTCTGATGGGGAACGTCCGGACCGGCGGCCCGCGGCTCATCCCGCCGCGCCGGCGATCCGGTCCAGCGACAATCGCCCCTTCGCCCCCCAGCCGCGTACGCCGGCCGGGATCTCGGGGCGGAAATGCTCGTACATCCGGAAGGCATCCGCCTCCAATCGCTTGGGCGGCACGGAGCGCGCGAGCGCGCGCATGGCGCTCTCCACCGCGTCGAGGTGCTCGCCGAACTTCTGCTGCAGGTAGCGGTGAACGCTCTCCGGCTGCTCGGCGCGCCCCTTCACCGCGGCGCGCAGCCCGCCGGCGGCGCGCACCACCGGCACCGCGCGCCCGAGCAGCGGCACCGTCTCCGGCGCGCCCTTCTCCTTCGCGCCCGCCTTCTTCGCCGGCGGCGCCTTCTCCTCGTAGATCCCGAGGCGCTTCCCCTTCGACTGCGCGTTCAGCCCGGCCACCGCCTTCCCGAGCGTGAGCGCCGCGTCCCGATCGTGGCCCAGCCGCTCCGCGACGACCGCCGCCCACAGCGTGAGCACGGGCGCACGGTTGACCAGGATCGGGGACGCGGACACTCGCGCGCCGGCGGCTACTTGCTCGCCGGCATCGGCGCCGACGACGGCGGCACCATGCCCTTGATGCGCATGTACGTCACCATGTTGCCGTAGTGCTCATCGTCGTGCGAGGTGTTGAGCAGGATCGCCCACATCCCCGTCGCGTTCATCCCGAAGAGCGACACCTTCTGGTTCAGCGCCGCCGCATCCGAGAGCGCGTACGCCTTCTCGCAATGCGCCGTGGACGCCTTCAGCGCCGCGATGATGGCCGCCTTGGTCGTCGCGTTCTTCTCCACGTCGTCCTCGGCCGACGGCTTCTCGCCCAGCGCCGCGCCGCAGAACATGTTCTGCGAGCCGGCGATGTGCGCCACGAGCTGCCCGAAGGTGCGCACGGTGGGCGCCGGGCGGAACGCGTACAGCGATTCCGGCACCTGCTCCGCCGCGGCGGTGACGAAGCCGATCGTCTGGGACCAGATCATCCGGTCGGTCGCGATCGCCGAGGCCGGCGCCTGCTCGTGATGTGGCACGGCGGCGATCAGCAGGCCGGCGGCGGCGATGATGGCGAGGGAACGCTTCATGGGGTCTCTCCATGGGGTGGGAAATGCGCCGGCGGCGTCACGGCAGCGTCCGCTGCAGCACCCGCCAGGCGAGGATCAACGACGTCACGCACAGCGCCACGCCCCCCAGGAGCAACGTGATCACCACGATGTCCCAGAGCGGGCGGTGGTCGTACAGCCACGGGAAGTCCAGCGAGTGCAGCCCGTGGTACAGCCAGCGTTCGGTCCAGTTCGCGTCGCGATAGCGGCCGACGACGCGCATCGCGGCGGGGTCCACGTACAGCCGCACGCTGTCGGTGCCGTGTTCGGTCACGAGCAGAACGGGCAATGGGAGCTCGTGGCGCCGGTCGCGGTACCACGCATCGTAGCGGGTCAGCTCCCGGATGTCGAGCGCGGCGGGCGCCGCGGCGGCGCGCATCGCGTCCACGCCCCGCGCGGCGCCGTAGTCCGCCACCGGCGCGCCGGCGAGCGGCACGAAGGTCGCATTCCCCGCCCCGTCGGTGGCCACGTACATCGGCTCCCCCGCCACCGCCGCGAGCTCGAGCGTCTTCACCGATGCGCCCGGCAGCGCGCGCAGCGCCTCGGCGGGCCCGCGCCCATCGAAGGCCTCGAGCGGCGCGGGGGCGCGCGTCGCACGCTCCACGCGGCCGGCGGCGCCGGTGAAAGGCGTCTCCGGCGGCGGAAAGGGCTCGAGCGACAGCATCCCGCTGAACGCCCACGTGCACGCGGTGATGCCGAAGGAGAGACCGAAGATGTCGTGCCAGCGCTTCTGCCCGCTGTACGGGAGGTACGCCGGCGCGCCCTTCCGCCGGAAGCGCCGCGACGGGGAGAACGTCGTCCACGCGATGCCCAGCCCGAGGAGCGCGGAGGCGGCGCCGATGCCGCTCAGCGCGAGCACCAGCCACCACCAGACATCGCGGTGGCGGCGGAGCGGCGCGAAGTAGAGGAAGTGCGGGATCGGCCCGATCCAGGCGAGGGCGCGTGCACGCGGCGTGGTCCACTGCACCACGCGCGCATCCTTCCCGGTGACGTACACCTGCTGGCCGTCGGGGAACGAGAACTTCCACATCGGCCGCGTCGTGCGGAGCGCGCCCTCGAGGGTCCACTGGTCCGGCAGCGCCATTGCGCTCGCGGCCGGCTCCCCCGCGGCCGCGCCGGCCCAGGCCGCGGCGGCGGCGCGGAGCATCGCCGGCGTGGGCGGCGGGCGCCGCGCGCCGTCGTCGGCGTACACGATGGCGTCACCGGAATCCAGCGTGAAGCGGTAGGCGGGGCGCCCATCGACCACTTCCAGCACCGTGCGCGCCGGCGGCCCCCCGGCGGCGAGCGCGGCGTACGCCGCCGCGGGCGCCACGCGCACCGCGGCGGCGTCGAGCGCCGGCGCGTGCGCGAGGCGGTCGCGCTCCGTGACCTCCGGGAAGCTCACGTAGACCATCGGGATCGCGGAGAGGAACCAGAGCGTGAAGAGCGAGCAAAGGGCGACCCCCAGCCATCGGTGGCCGAGGATCGCCCATCGCTTCACGACCTGCGCGGCGGTCGCCATGGTGCGGCGGCGCGGCCGCCCGCCGTCACTTCGTCTTCGCCAGCTCCGACACCACGCTCGCGAGCGCCGTCACCTTCGCCCCGTCGGCGGCGGTGGCCGCGTCCTTCGTGAGCTGCGCGGCCAGGTCGTTGAGCCCGTCGCGCCGCTCGGCGCCCGACTTCTTCTCCTCCGTGGCGAGCCACTTCCGCGCATTCGCGATCTGGTCCGCGGCGAGTCCCTTCTCGCGCTCGAGCTGGTCGAGGTAGGCGTACGCGACGACGAACGCGGCGGGCCAGACGATGCGCTGCTGGTCCTGCACGTTCGCGAAGTCCACGTGCACCAGCTTCGCCGCGGCGAGCTCGTTCTCCGAGAGCCAGCCGCTGGGCGTGAGGTCGAGGATGTCGAGCCCGCGCGCGATCTCGGAGCTGTAGATCAGCCCGTTGTACCAGTACGCGCTCCACGAGCCGGCGCCCTCGAGCTTCGTCGAATCCATCGGGCCGCGGTCGAAGAAGGCGATCTCCTTCGGGTGCGCGGCGTCGGTGAAGTCGAACACCGAGATGCCCCCCTGGTACCACGCCTGCACCATGATGTCGCGCCCCGGCACCGGGATGAGCGAGCCGTTGTGCGCCACGCAGTTCTCCGTCTGCGTCTGCGGCGCGGGCATCTTGTAGTAGCCCCGGAACGTCATCGCGTCGTTCGCGAGGGTGAAGATCGCGTCGGCGCCCCACTCGTACTTGTCGGTCGCACGGCAGCGCGGCTGCAGCCCGCCCCCCCACTCGTCGGTGAAGAGGATCTTCGTGCCGTCGTTGTTGAAGGTGGCGGAGTGCCAGTACGAGAAGTTCGAGTCGGCGGCGGCGCCGATGCGCTTCGGGTGCGCCGGGTCGCGGATGTCGAGCAGCAGCCCGTAGCCGCCGCAGGCGCCCCCCGCGAGGCCGATCGCCGGGTAGACGGTGATGTCGTGGCACTGCGTGGGGCCGGTGCGCGGCCCCGGCGCCGGCGCCGGCCGCCCGGGGTTGGCCTTGAGGTACGCCGCGATCCGCGCCGCCGCGGCGATCGAGTCGGCCTGCGTCTCGGCGTGCGTCGCCGGCGCCGCGAGGTCCTGGAAGATGCGCGGCGACGACACGATGTGCGCCGTCTGCGGCGCCGCGAGCGGCACCTGGATCACCTCGATCCGGAAGAGCGCCGTGGCGGAGTCCGCGTCGGGGGACGCCGCCGAGCAGCCCGCGAGCTCGTTGGGAGAGCGCACGGGCGCCGAGCCCGAGACGTAGATGTAGATGTTCACCGTGTCGCGCGGGTCGCTCACCACCGTGTGCGTGTGCGAGCCGCGGCAGGTCTGCACGATGGTCACCGGCTTCGGGTGCGCGATGTCCGTGATGTCGTAGATGCGGATGCCGCGCGCGCGCTCCGCGCTCACGGTGTCCTTCACTCCCTGCGTGCCGCAGTCGGCGCGGCTGTTCGTGGACTCGTTCGACACGAACATCAGGTGGCCGTACACGGAGACATCGCTCTGCGAGCCCGGGCAGACCCACGCCGTGTGGAGCGCCGGCGCCGCGGGGTTCGACACGTCCCAGACCTGGTAGCCCGAGAAGTTGCCCTGGATCACGTAGTGCCCGAGGAAGGCGAGGTCGGAGTTCATGAGACCGAAGTCGCCGGGCTTGCTCGTGTCGAGGAAGTCCTTCGACGGCTTGGTGGTGGAGACGAGCTTCATGTTCCACGTCGCCGCGCCGGCGTCGAACCAGCCGGCCTTGAGCCCGACGCGCGGGTCGGGGGAGGGCGGCGCGGTGGAGAGCTCGGGCTTCGCGGTGACGCAGGCGGCCGCGAGCGCCACGGCGAGGGAGACGGCGGCGTGGGTGAAACGCGTCAGCTTCACTTGGAGGTCCCTCCTGGGGGGAGTGCGGCGAGCATCTTCCGCATGCGATCGATCTCGGCGGTCTGATCGGCGCTGATGTCGGAGGCGATCTTGTAGAGCACCTCGTCCTGGAAGGCGCCGGGGGTGGCGAAGAGCTGGTCCACCATCGTGATGGCGCCCTGGTGGTGCTGGATCATGTAGGTGAGGAAGAGCGAATCGAACTGCGTGCCGCGCGCGGCACCGAGCTGCGCCATCTGCGAGGGCGTGAGCATCCCCGGCATCATCGCGTGGTCCATCCCGGGCATGCCCGCCATGCCGGCCATGCCGTGCAGCGACTCCGCGGAATCGGCGTGGAGGTCGGCGGCGGGCTGCTTGTTGTCCTGGAGCCAGCGCTGCATGGTGGCGATCTCGTCGGTCTGCGCGACGATGATGCGCGCGCAGAGCGTCTGCACCTGCGCGCTCGCGCCGTGCGAGGGCGCCCACCCGGCCATGATGAGCGCCTGGGTGTGGTGCTGGATCATGCCGGTCATGAAGGCGACGTCGGCCGGCGTGAACGTGGCGGGCGCGGCGCCGGCGGGGGCTGCGCCGGCCTGTGCGGCGGCGCCGAACGCAGTGAGCGCGACGGCCGCGCCCGCGGCCGCCGCGCGCGTGAGGGAGCGCACGGTGGGCATCCGGCAGATTCTACGGTTCGGGAGGCGCGGGCGGAAGACCGGGCCTCCCGCCCTCAACGCTCCCGACCTCGCGCCGGCGCCACGCGCATCGACAGCTACTCCGGCGCGCCGCGCTGCCAGGGCCAGTGCCCTTCGATCTCCAGCTGCAGCGTCATGCTCAGGAAGGTGCGCACGAGCACGAGCAGCCCGAGCACCGCGATGTTGAGCAGCGTCGGGTTGACGACCACGCTGCGGATGATGTCGCCCGCGATGAGCACCTCGAGGCCGAGGAGAATGGCGCGCCCCATCTCCTGCCGCAGCCGCGTGTAGCGCGCGGCGAAGGGATCGGTGCGGGGGAAGAGGCTCCGCACCAGCGCCACGGCCGTGCCGAGCGCGACGATGAGCACCCCCACGCCGTCCAGCGCGAGGCCGATCCCGCCCATGATCTCGGTGAAGGACTCCATCGATGCACGCTCCCGGTGCCGGGCCGCCGCCAACATGGCGAGGGCGGCGCGCGAGGGCAACCGCGCCTTGTCGCGCGCGGCGCCCCCGCGTAGGATTGCCTTCCCCCGATCACCCGGCGCCGCCCATGGCATCCCACGATCCGTCCCCGGCCCGCGCGGACGATGTCCGCTCCCCCGAGTCCATCATCCGCGCGAGCTACGCGCTCATCTCCGGGCGCGCCGGTGAGGCGCGCGACTGGCCGCGACTGCGCGCGCTCTACGCCCCCGGGGCGCGCCTCATCCCGATCGAGCGCGGCGCCGACGGCACGGAGCAGGCGGTCGTGATGACCATCGACGGGTGGATCGCATCGCGCACGCCGCTCTTCGCGCGCGAGGACATCGTAGAATACGAGATCGGCCGCGAGGAGCACCGCTTCGGCCGGCTGGCGCACGTCTGGAGCCGCTATGAGCTCGCGCGCAGCGCCGGCGCGGATCCGATCCGCAGGGGCGTGAACAGCATCCAGCTCTGGGACGACGGCGCGCGCTGGTGGATCCTGAGCGTGGCCTGGGACGCGATCGCGGCCGCGAACCTCTGACCGCGCGCGGACCGCCCAGCCCTTCCCGCTACGGTCGCCGGTCCTTCAGCACGCGCCGCAGGATCTTCCCCGACGGCGACTTCGGGATCGCGTCGATGAACTCGACGCTCCGGACCCGCTTGTACGGCGCCACGCGCCCGGCCACGAAGTCCATGAGCGCTTGCGCCGTCGCGTCGCCCTTGAGCACCACGAACGCCTTCGGCACCTCCCCCGCCTCCACGTCCGGGATGCCGATCACCGCCGCGTCCGCCACCGCCGGATGCGTGAGCAGCAGCGCCTCCAGCTCCGCCGGCGGCACCTGGTACGCCTTCACCTTGATCAGCTCCTTCAGCCGGTCCACGATCGTGAAGTAGCCGTCGGCGTCCACCACCGCGATGTCCCCCGTGTGCAGCCAGCCATCGGCGTCCAGCGTCGATGCCGTCGCCGCCGGATCGTCGAGGTAGCCCTTCATCACCTGCGGCCCCCGCACCCAGATCTCCCCCGCCTCGCCGGGGGCGCAGTCCTTCCCCGTCGCCGGGTCCACGAGGCGGCACTCCGTGTTCGGCGCGATCTCCCCCACCGTGCCGGGGCGGCACTTGCCGGGGTCCGCCCAGGTGCCGTGCGTCACCGGGCTCGCCTCCGTCATGCCGTACCCTTGCAGCACCTCGCATCCGAGCCGCTCGGCGCACTCGCGCTGCAGCGCGGCGTCCATGGGCGCGGCGCCGGAGAAGAGCGCGCGCAAGTGGCGGAGATCGAGATCGCCGAGCGCCGGATGCTTCGCGAGCGCCACCACGACCGGCGGCGCGACGCACGTGTGCGTGATGCGGTGCGACTGCAGCAGCGCGAGGAAGGCATCCATCTCGAACTTCGGCATCGTGACCAGCGTGGCGCCCTGCGCGAGATGCATCCCCATGACCACGACCATGCCGTAGATGTGGAAGAAGGGCATGAGTGCGATCGCGCGGTCGTCCTCGCCGATCTGGACGATGGCCGCGGCCTGCAGCACGTTGGCGACGAGGTTGCGGTGCGTGAGCATCACGCCCTTGTTGAGCCCCGTCGTGCCGCTCGAGTACGGGAGCGCGACGAGGTCTTCGGCGGGATCGAAGGCGATCGCCGGCGCGCGCCCGGGGGAGTCGGCGAGCGCATCGAAGGGGGTCGCGCCCGGCGCATCGCCGAAGACGAAGATCTCCTCGACACCGGCCTGATCGGCGGCGGTGACGGCGCGGTCGAGGAAGGAGGGCACCGTGATCAGATACCGCGCGCGGGCGTGCCGCAGCTGCCGCGCGACGTCGTCGCGCGTGGCGAGCGGACTCAGCGTCGTGATGATCCCGCCGGCCGCGGACGCGCCGAGGTACGCCACCGCGAACTCGGGGGAGTTCGGCGCGAAGATCGCGAGCACATCCCCCTTCGCGAAGCCGCGGGCGGCGAGTCCCGCCGCGACGCGCCCCACCCCCGCCGCGAGCTGGCCGAAGGTGAGCACGCGCCCCGTGGGCCCGTCGATGAGGGCGGGCTTGTCGTGCAGGGCGCGCGCGCGGCCGAGGACGATCTCGTGGAAGGGGACGTCCGGGATCTCGAGATCGGGATACGGGCTGCGGTGGATCACGGTCGCGTCGCCGGCGAGAGGACGCCCGAAGATGCGGGGCGCGGCGCGGGGCCACAAGCGCGCGCGGGAGCCACGCCGGCTTCAGCGCGTGCGGTACCCGGCGATCATCTGCGCCACGCTCTCCCCCGAACGGAGCCGCGCGTACCAGCGCGGCGTGAGGAGCCAGTCGTCGATCACCGCGGCGCTCGCGGGGCCGGCCGCACGGAAGGCGGCGGCGAGTTCCGCGGTGCTCCCCTCCGTGCTCTGGCGCGCCTGGAAGAAGCCGCCGTACGCCCGGTCGAATCGCTCAGCGCCCAGCACTTCGAACAGCGCGTAGAACATCAGCATCCCCGTGCCATACGAAAGGTCGGTCATTCCCGCCGCGCCGTAGCGGGCCATCGGCACCGAGTCGCATCGCGCGGGTGGGGCGCAGGCGCGCTCGAGCGAGGCCGTGCGCCGCACCACCGCGCCATCCCAGTCGTTCCAGCCGTCGAGCGTGGCGGCCATCCGGTACTGGAGGAACGACGCGAGCCCTTCGTTCCACCGCGGCGAGGGGCGATCGGCGTCCGCCACGTTCCAGAGGTGCGACAACTCATGGTACAGCTGCCGGAGCTCGGCGCGGTCCTGGAACGCGTCCGCGGACTGCAGGATCCCGGCGGCGAGGCTGGCCTGCGAACCGAAACCCTCGGGGATCTCCATCACGGTGAGCGTGGCGCCGTGCGCGAGCGGTCCGAACCATGCGGCGTAGTTCGCCATCGCGTCAGCGATCGCGCGCTGCACCATGCGCGCGCCGGCGGTGTCGGCGGCGAAGTGGTAGATCCGCGAGCCGGGCGCGTCCATCACGCGATAGGGCGCGATCGCGATGTTGAGGAAGGGTACGGGGGCCTCGCTGCGATAGCTCCACGTCACGAGCGCACCGCGGGGCTCGGGTGGCGCGCCGGTGCCGCCCATCGCCACGACCTCCCCGGGCGGCACGGTGATCCGCGCGGTGAAGGCGAAGAGCCCGCGCGGCGCGGCGCGGTCGGCGCGCGCCGAGAGCACGCCGGCCACGGGGAACGCGTATGCGTCCTCGCGCAGGATCGTGAACGCGGAGTCGACGTGGTCGCGAATGTACAGCGACCCGGTCTCGGCATACCCGACGAGGGTGCCTGCGTAGCGCACGGCGATCGTGATGGAGTCGCCTGGCGCCACGGCATGGGGCGCTCGCACGGTGATCGCGTTCACCTGCCGCGCGGGCTCGTCGGTGAAGAGCGCGAAGCGCTGCCGGAAGGGGAGCGCACGACCGGCGCCGTCACGCACGTCCGAGACGACGAGGAGCCGGCCGAGCAGGAGCGGCACCGCGTCCACGGGGCGCGCCGAGGCGTTGCGCAGCGTGAGCGCGGCGGTCCCGGCAATGGTCGCGCTGTCGTAGTCCACGCGCAGGTCGAGCGCCATGCGCGTCAATTGGAAGGGGACGGACGCGGGGGGCGGCGCCGCGCCCTGCCCCACGAGCGAAGCCGCCCCGCCGGAGAGCGCCACGAGCAGGAGCGAGCGGACCAGGGTGCCCGCGGGAGTGCCGGTGATCGTGATCCTCATCGCTCGTTGGACAACCGGATGGCCCCCACGGTTGTCACGGGCGGCCATCCCCCACGCCCGCCGCGTGCAGCGCGCGCACGAATCCCTGCGGATCGTCCAGCCGGAGGCCGAGGCGTTCCGGCCGGCGCACGATGCCCCCCACCATGCGGATCCGCACCGGCCCGCGGAAGCGCAGGATCACGTTCGGATCCGTGGGACCCGCGAGCTTGAGGTAGTCGGGCGCGTACTGCGGGATGTCGCGCCAGGAGGGCACCGCCGCCGCCGCGATCTCGCCCACGGGGATGGCCGCGCGCGCCCGCCGCCCGATCGCGAGGTGGAGCACGCCCTCCGCGAGCACGATCGGCCGCTCCGCCAGCGCGCGGTAGTCGGCGAAGAGCCACGCGAGCGTCGCGGCGCTGAGCGCGATCAGCACCCACGACGCCGCCGCGTGGTGCGGGTGCAGCAGGAGGTCGAGCGCGAGCATCTCGACGGCGACGGCGATGCTCACCCCCGCGAGCACGGCGCCCGACCGCATCCCCGCGACGGTGAAGCGCTCCGCCGTCGCCTTCGGCGGCGTCATCCGTGCGGCGGCGGCGATCCGCCCGCCCGCTGCCGCCCGCGCACGATGTCCACGCGCAGTTCGGTCCACCCGTCCACCTGGAAGTACTGCACGCGGAGATCGTGCGTGCCGCCGGAGATGGGCACCACGGCCACGGAGGATTCGTGCGGCGTCCAGTCGTCGATCGTGAGCTGGCCGTCGATCCAGACGCGCACGCCGTCGTCGCTGATCGTGCGCACGGTGTACACGCCCGGCGGGAGCGTGACGGAGGTCGTGGCCTCGAGCGCCCACTTCTCCGCCGGCACGGGGAGCGCCTTGGGGCGGTACCACTCGAAGTCCAGCCGCGGCAAGGTGCGGCGGAAGAGCGGCTTCCCGGCCAGCAGCGCGCCGAACGCGGCCGCGTTCGTGCGCGGGTCGGTGCTGTCGCCCCAGGCGACGAAGCGCACTTCCCAGTCCTGCACGGGCTCGAAGACCTCGTACGAGAAGAGCGCGCCGCCCGTCTTGAGCGTGAGCTTCCAGTCCTGCGCCGAACCCGCGGCGGGGACGAGCGTGATCGTGTCGTTCATCGCGCCCGCGGTGTCGGAGAGCGACGCGATCCCGCGCCGCGCGGCGACGGTCCACCGGCCGGACGGGCCGAGCACCGCGAGGCGCAGCGGGCGCGCGTGCGTGCTGTCGATGGGCCAGAGCTTCGGCGTGCGCCAGTCGTAGGGGCCCCATTCATCGACGATGATCGCCGAGCGGTCGCGGAGGGCGAGCGGCGTGGACGGGATCCGCTCGTCGACGCCGGGGGCGTGCGGCGAAAGCGCGGCCTCGGTGGCGGTGAGCATCGCGCGTGCGCCGCACGCGGACATTCGCCCGGTGCCCTCGGGGTTCCCGACGGTGTTCGAGTCGAGGCGCACGTTCAGCGTGTCGGCGAAGGTCGCGGGGGTGTCCACGGCGATGAACAGGTTGCGGGCGACGATGAGGTTGCGCGTGTCGCTCGCCGAGAGCCCCGTGCGCGCGTGCGCGATCGCGTTCTCCGCGACCGAGACGTCGCGGCTGTCGGTGTCGCGGTGCTTCGGGTAGCCCCAGTCGGAGGGCTCGAGCGCGCCGCCCCAGAGGCGGATCGCGGTGGTGACGGAGTCGAAGATGTTGCGCGCGATGGCGTTCCCCTGCCCGTGCTCGATGGCGACGCCCATGCGGTCGCGGCGGAAGCAGTTGCCGGCGATGCGCGACTCGTAGCTGTAGCCGCCCCAGAGGCCGTAGTCGCTGCCGTCGGCCTGGTTGGCGAGGAAGACGTTGCGGCTGAAGGTGGCCTCCATCGCGTTGGCGGGCGCCCAGCTGAAGTCGTTCCCGAAGAAGAGGTTGTCGTTCGCGCCCCCCTGCCCGCTGTCCATCGTGCTCTGCCCCGCCCAGAGGAAGAGCCCGTCGCCGCCGTGCGTCGCCGAGTTGTACGCCACGACGTTGTCGGCGCTCTGTTCGAACATCAGGAGGTCGGCCGAGTCCTGGCCGCGCCAGTAGAAGCCGTTGCTGTAGCCGCGGACGTTGAAGTCGAGGCGGTCGTGGAGGATCCGGTTGGCGCTGCTGCGGTAGAGCCCGATGCCGAGCCCGGAGTTGAAGGAGAAGGTGTCGTCGTGGATGAAGAGGCTGTCGGTGCGTGCGAGGAGGAGCCCGTTCATCCCCTGCTCGGCGGTGACGCGCGCGATCTCGCCCCCGCGCACGCCGTCGAGCAGGATGCCGGCGCCGTAGCGGAGCCACTCGCCGTGCTCGTCGTGATGGAAGGAGAGCCAGTCCACGAGGCTCTCGTGCTCCACCAGGCTGTACAGCCGCGGCTTCCAGCTGCGGCCCGCGTCGAGGTCGAAGAGGCGCAGGGCGCGCGTGCCGCGGGCCAGGACGTTCACGCGGTAGCCGTGCACGGCGCCGTTGCGGATGGTGACGCGCGCGCCCTCCTCCACGCGGATGCCGACGCCCGCGTACTGATCGGGCTCATCGCCGGCGTTCGCGCCGGTGAGCGTCGCGCCGTTGAGGTCGATCACGATGTCGCTGCCGCGCACCGTGATCACGGCGGAGTCGAGCGAGGCCGGCGCGCGCAGATGGTACGCGCGCCGCTCGATGGTGACGGACCTCGTGATGACCATCCCGCGCCGCAGGGGACGGCGGGCGACTGGGCCGGCGCCTGGGCGGCGGCCAGCGCGGCGCCGCAGAGGAGCGCCGCGA
>DATKOH010000144.1:0-14578 GCA_035524735.1 Gemmatimonadaceae bacterium | reverse complement strand
TGGCTGGAACTGCAGCCGGTAGCGGTGCCCGCTGATCGGCGCGAAGTAGCCGTACAGCGTGTTGTCCGACACGTACGCCACCATCGGCTGCGCGTAGAACTTGTTCGTCGCGCCGAAGGACTGCGTGCCGCCGGTGCCGTCGTAGTTCGAGATGAAGTTGACGATCTCGCGGTTCAGGTCGTTCAGGTTCACCCCGAACTCGAAGCGCTCGAAGGTGTTGAGCGGGTAGATCGCCACGCCGTAGACGGAGCGCTCCAGGTAGCGCTCGGTCTGCGTGATGCAGCCGTTGGCGTCGCAGGCGCTCCCGATGCCGTAGTAGAAGGGCACGTTGTACACGCCCACGGCGTACTGCAGCCGGTTCGCCAGGTAGACGTACTGCGCCTGGAGCATGAAGTCCTCGAGGCGCCCGTTGATGGCGAAGGCGAAGTTCATCCGCGTGCCGCCGGTGAGGTCGGTGAACGAGATCGCCGTGCCGCCGTAGAAGCCGCTGCCGAAGTTGTCCTTCGTGTAGCCGATCGTGGGGCTCGCCGAATACTCCGCGGCGAGCGAGAGCTTGTACGGGTACTTCATGAACATCGTGGAGTCGGGGAGCTTCACCGCGCCGGTGTCGAGGATCGCGGCCACGCTCATCTGCGGCGCCTCCTGCGCCTCCTTCCCCGCGGGGAGCACCGCGGCCGCGCGGTAGCCGCCGGGCGCATCGTAGAACGACGCCGCCGGCACGCCGGCGATCCCGGGGAGCGGCTTCACCGTGTCGCGCGGGGCGGCCGGCGCCGCCGCCGCGGCCGCCGCCACCGCCAGCGGCCGCACCGCCAGCCGCTCCAGGTGCCGCGGGTCGTCCACCGTCCAGATCGTGTACTTGCCGTCCTCGTAGTACGAGAAGGCGAGCCGGTCCGCGTCGTGCGCCCAGCTCAGCGCCGGGCTCACGTCCGTGATCCCCGTCACGCCCCCCACGAGGTTCGTGATCTGGAACTGCTCCCGCGTCTGCACGTCGTACAGGCAGATGTTCGGGATCCCGCTCCCGTTCGAGATGTACGCGATCGTCTTCCCGTCGGGGGACCAGTTCGGGTTGATGTTCTGCCCGCGCTGGTCCGGCAGCACCTCGATCTGCTTCGTGTCGAGGTGATAGAGCGCGATGTGCAGCAGCGGGAAGACGAGGTTCGCCAGGTCGAGCCCCGGACCGCGCTCGGTCGCGAAGGCGATCGTGCGTCCGTCCGGCGACCAGGAGGGCATCACGTCCCCCTCCTTGTCGTTCGTGAGCTGCGTGAGGTTCTTGCCGTCGGCGTCCACCATCCAGAGGTCGGTGATGCCCCCCTTCGCGCCGCTGAACACGATCTTCGTGCCATCGGGGGACCACGTCGGCCCCGTCGCGCCGTCGAGCGGCGGCTTGATGGTCGCGATCCGCTTCCGCTTCGCGACGTCGATGATCTGGAGCACCTCCTGCCCGTTCGACAGCGCCGAGAAGGCGAGCTTCGTCCCGTCGGGGGAGAAGGCCGACTGCCCGTAGAGCAGCCCGATCTCCTGGTAGTTCGGGTCGAGCGTGCTCTTCACCAGCCGCTTGATCCGCTTCCCCGTCTGCGCGTCGGCGAGCCAGAGGTCGATGAAGACCTCCCCCTTGTTGAAGTCGCCGTTCGAGAGGAAGACGACGTACTTGCCGTCGGGGCTGAGCGCCGGGTCCACGAACACGTCGCCGCCGGTGCGGTGCTTGTTCAGCACGTTCACCGCGATCGTGCGCGCGCGCCCCAGCCGCGCCGCCACCGGCAGCCACTGCTCCTGCATCGCCTTCTTCCAGTCGGCGGCGATCGCGTTGAGGGTGTTCCCGGTGTTCCGCTCGAACGCGCGCTCCACCCCCAGGCTCGGCGTCTCGAGCATGATCGTGCCCACCGACTCATCCCCCCAGCGCCGCCCCACGTACGCGAAGAAGGACTCGCCGTAGCGGTACGGGAAGTACTCGTCCGGCTGGTTCGTCATCTGCGCCATCGACGGCACGTTGTTGTTCAGCACCGCGTCGCGGATGATGACGTTCGTGTGCGGGTCGTCCGGTCCCTTCGACAGGTACTCGGCCATGCCCTCCATGAACCAGAGCGGCGGGTTCACCGCCTGCAGCGACTGCAGCCCGCCCCCCGCCTTCCCGCGGCCGAAGATGTCGTACTGGAACTCGTGCACCATCTCGTGCGTGAGCACGTGCTCCGTGGTGCGGTAGTTCCCGGTGAAGAAGAAGAGCATCCGGTCGCGCAGCGCCTCGGTCACGCCCCCCGTGCCCTCGCCGAGGTCGCCGGTGACGAGGTTCTCGCCGAAGTCCGCGCGCGAGGCGAAGAGCATGATCGGCTTCTTCTCGCGGAACTCCCACTGGAAGAGGCGCGAGAGCCGCGTGTACGCGCGCTCCGACATGCGCGCGACGTCCATCGCGATCGCGGCCTCCTCGGGGTAGTAGTGGATCGTGAAGTGCTCGGTCTCGATCACCTGCCAGGTGAAGTGGTGGTACTCCACCTGGTTCTTCCCGAAGTAGCCCTGCGCGGCGGCGGGGGGGGCGCTCAGCGCCGCGCCGGCGAGGGCGGCGAGCGCCGCCGCGGCGCTCAGGAGGCGGCGGTTCACCGGGCCACCTCCCGCGCCGCGCGCGCGCCGAGCGGCACGTCCTCCGCATCCCCCCAGAGGCGCTCGAGCTGGTAGTACTGGCGCATGGCCGGATGGAAGACGTGGACCACGAAGTCCACGTAGTCCACGAGCACCCAGCGCCCCTGCGCGAGCCCCTCCACGTGGTGCGGGCGCACCCCCTCCTTGCGCATCTCCTCCATCACGTGGTTCGCGATGGCGCGCACGTGCGTGTCCGACGTCCCGCTCGCGATCACGAAGCAGTCCGTCGCGTCGGACACGCGCCGCAGGTCGAGCAGCACGAGGTCGTTCGCCTTGAGGTCCGCGGCGAGCGCGGCCGCGCGCTTCGCCTGCCCGAGCGTGTCACTCACGGTCACTTGCGCGATGGCCATGACGGCATGCGGTGGCTGGGGAGTCACTCCCGTTCAACCACCGATCCGCCTGAAAGTTCCGCCGCCGGATGGCGGCGGCGGTCACTGCTTGACGACCCAGACGCGCAGCTCCGGCTTCACGTCGGCGTGCAGCCGCACCGGCACCTTGAACACGCCGAGCGCCTTGATCGGCTCGTGCAGGTCGATCATCCGCTTCTCGACCTCCGCGAAGCCCTGCGCGTGCAGCTGCTGCGCGATGTCCGCCGCCGTGACGGAGCCGAAGAGCTTGTCCTCCTCGCCCACGCGCGCCGAGAAGGTGAGCGACACCTGTTCGAGCCGCGCGGCGAGCGACTGCGCCGCCTCGCGGCGCGCGCCCTCCGCCGCCTCGAGGCGCGCCTTCTCCTGCGCGATCCGCTTCCGGTTCCCCGCCGTCGCCTCGTACGCGAGGCCGCGCGGGAGGAGGAAATTGCGCGCGTAGCCGGCCGACACCTTCACGATGTCACCGGGCTGCCCGAGCTGGTCGATGCTCTGCCGCAGGATCACTTCCATGGGAACGCTCCGGGGGTTCGTTGATCAGTTGGAAGGCGCCGGCGTCGCGGGGCGTTGCGCCCGCGCGAGCCCGCGCCAATCGAGCCATCCATCGGTCACGCCGAGCGCCAACGCGGCCGGCGCGGTGACGGGCGCGAGGGCGAGACCCGCCGCCCACGCCGCCGCCTGCGCCGCCGTGCGCCGCACGGGGAGATACCATGCCGCCACCGCCGCGCCGCGCAGCGCGAAGAGCGCCGCGGACAGCGCCACCACGTTCACGCCCAGCAGCGCCGCGCTCCCCGCGCGCGCCACCGGCAGGAGGAGCAGCGCCCCGCCCCCGACCAGCGCCCACGCGGGCGCCTGCCCGAAGGTGAAGCGCCGCAGCGCCCCGAGGGGCGGGCCGAGCCGCACGCGGCTCAGCCGGTGGTACAGCGACCACGCCAGCGCGCACGCGGCCACCGATTCGGCCACGAGCAGCGCCGGCGCCAGCGGCGCCGCGATCCCCGCCGACCAGGCGGAGAGCGCCGCCATCTTCGCCGCCGCCCACTCCGCCGCCGCCGGCAGCTTCGCCGACACCGCCGGCATCCACCGCGCCATCGCCGCCTCCGACGCCGCGTTCCGCGCCGCGAACTCCGACGCGAAGACGCGCGAGAGGGCGGGGAGGTCGGTCAGCAGCGCGCCGCCGAGCGCGATCCCCGCGGCGGCCGCCAGTCCCGCCGCCGCGAAGGCGCGCCGGAGCAGCGGCCCCGTCGCCCCCGCCACGCACACCGCGCCGAAGGCGGCGCCCACGAGCAGCCCCCACCCGCGGGCGATGTCGTGATACGCGCCGCGCCCCGCCGGAAGGTCCGGCAGGAGGAGCGCCGCCGTGAGCAGCACCCACGCCGCCGCCACCGATCCCGAGCCGCCGGCCGCCCACCCCGCCACGAAGCAGGCCGTGAGCACCGGGAGGAGGAGGTAGAGCGTGTCGACCACGGGCAGGAGCGCCCGCGCGCCGGGCGCGCGCACGAGGAGGAGGAAGGCCGCCGTCCCGAGCAGGACGCGCGTCCACCCTTCTTCCCGCGCCGCGACCGGAGCCACGGGCGGCACGATCAGGCCTGGTGACCCCGGATGTACGGGATCAGGGCCAGGTAGCGCGCGCGCTTGATCGCCGTGGACAGCTGGCGCTGGTGGCGCGCGCAGGCACCGCTCAGCCGGCTGGGGAGGATCTTGCCGGTGTCGGTGAGGAAGCGGCCCAGGGTGCGATCATCCTTGTAGTCGATGAAGCGCACGCGGGTCTCGCAGAAGGGGCAGGTCTTGGCTGGGCGACGCATCGGTTATTCCTCCTCCTCGTCGTCGTCGCTCTGGCGCGCGCGCTGGGCGGCGAGCTCTTCCTCGGTGAGCACCGGCGCGCCGACCTCGTGCTCGTAGAGCGTGACGAGGTAGCGGACGACGCCCTCGTCGAGCTTGAGCGCGCGCTCGAACTCCGGGAGCACGGCGGGCTCGGCGGCGAACTTGGCGATGATGTAGTAGCCGTTCTCGCGGCGGCCGATGGGGTACGCGAGCTGCCGGCGCCCCCAGTGCGTGACGGCGATGTCGCCGGCGGCGCTGAGGAGCCCGTGAACGCGGTCGAGCTTTTCGGTGATGGCGGTGTCTGCGAGCGTGGAGTCGAAGATGTACACCGCCTCGTAGGTGCGAGGCATGATCGCTGATCCTCCCTTTGGTCGTGGCCGCCCACCGCCGATCAGGGGGCGGTGGGAGGGTGGGTTTTTTGGTGCACAGGAAGTTACTCGCGCGGTGAGGAAGGGGCAACTGACGACGGCGAGACGGGCGACAGGGGAAGGGCGAAGGGCGAAGGGCGCGTTTGGTCGTGAGCGTTTGGCGCTGCGAAGGGCGCGTTTGGTCGTGAGCGTTTGGCACTCCGAGGGGCGCGTTTGGTCGTGAGCGTTTGGACTGGAAGACGGCGGGAGTGGCCCCACCCACGCCGTGATCGCGTCCAAACGCTCACGGCCAACCACGCCCCTGGCTGTTCCAAACGCTCACGACCAAACGCGCCCTTCGCCCGTCTAAACGCCCACGGCTAAACGCGCCCTTCGCCGTTCCAAACGCTCACGACCAACCACGCCCCTTGCCGTCACACATTGAACCTGAACAGCAGCACATCCCCATCCGCCACGACGTATTCCTTCCCCTCGCTGCGTACGGCCCCCTTCTCCCGCGCCCCCTTCCACCCGCCTTGCGCCACGAAGTCGTCGTAGGCCACCGTCTCCGCGCGGATGAAGCCGCGCTCGAAGTCGGTGTGGATCACCCCCGCGGCCGCGGGGGCGGCGTCGCCGGCGTGGATCGTCCACGCGCGCACTTCCTGCTCCCCCGCGGTGAAGTACGTGCGCAGGCCGAGCAGCTCGTAGCCGGCGCGGATCAGGCGGTCGAGCCCCGCGCTGGTGAGGCCGAGCGAGTGCAGGAAGTCGGCGCGGTCCGCCGGCGGCAGCTCCGCCAGCTCCGCCTCGATCTTCGCCGAGAAGGGGACCACCTGCGCGTGCTCGCCGCTCTTCGCGATCGCCGCGCGCAGCGCGCGGAGGTGCGGCCCCTCCTCTCCCGTGAGCTCGTGGTCGGTCACGTTCGCGGCGTAGAGCACGGGCTTCGCGGTGAGGAGCGCGAGCGGCTTGAGGAGCGCGCGCTGCGCGTCGCTCATCTGCACTTCCCACAGTCCCTTCCCCGCGCCGAGCGCGGCGTTGGCCGCTTCGAGCGCCGGCAGCTCGGCCACCGCCTCCTTCTCCCCCGACTTCGCCGCGCGGCGCACGCGATCGAGGCGCTTCTCCACCGTCGCGAGGTCGGCGAGCGCCAGCTCCAGCTCGATCACCTCGCGGTCGCGCACCGGGTCCACCTTCCCCATGACGTGCGTCACGTCGGGGTCCTCGAAGCAGCGCACGACGTGCACGATCGCGTCCGTCTCGCGGATGTTGGCGAGGAACTTGTTGCCGAGCCCCTCGCCGGCGGAGGCGCCCTTCACGAGGCCGGCGACATCGACGAACTCGACGGCGGCCGGCACCGTGCGCTTGGGCTGCACGATCTCCGCGAGCCGCGCGAGCCGCGGGTCGGGCACCTCCACGATGCCGACGTTGGGCTCGACGGTGCAGAACGGATAGTTCGCCGCCTCCGCCTTCGCGGAGGTCAACGCGTTGAACAACGTCGATTTGCCGACGTTGGGGAGGCCGACGATGGCGAGGCGGAGCATGGAATCCTTAAAGAAGGGCAGTCAACTACAGTCAACTACAGTCAACTACAGTCAACTACAGTCGGGGACAGTCAGAGACAGTCAACGACAGACAAGGGCAGGGGCGGGAGTGCGGTCGACTGTCGTCGACTGTCGTCGACTGTCGTCGACTGTCGTCGACTGTCGTCGACTGTCGTCAAGCTCTTGAAATCCATCGCTCCACCTCGCTCGTGATAGCCGGAAAGAGCGCCAGCACCGCGTCGCGCTCCGCCATCGCGAAAGGGGAGAGCACGAAATCCTCCAATGGGCCAGCCATCCACGTCTCCTCCACCGGGCGGATGCCCACGCGGAGGCGGGAGTAGTCGCGCGAGCCGACCTGCGCTTCGATGCTCTTGAGGCCGTTGTGGCCGCCGCTCGAGCCCGACGTGCGCAGCCGCCAGCTGCCCACCGGCAGCGCGACGTCGTCCACGATCACGAGCAGGTCGGCGGCCGGGTCCCAGCCCGGCTTCCGCAGGTACGGGATGAGCGCCTCGCCGCTCAGATTCATGTACGTGAGCGGCTTCACCAGGCGCACGTGCGCGGCGCCCAGGCGGCCGCTCACGGTGAGCGCCTTCCCCTCCTCCTTCCAGCGGCCGAGATGCCAAACGTCGGCCAGGTGGTCCACCACCCACCAGCCGACGTTGTGGCGCGTTCGCTCGTAGCGGCGGCCGGGATTCCCCAGGCCGGCGACGACTTTCATGCGGCGCGGCGGCGCCCCGGCGCTACTTCTTCTCCTTCTTCTCGCCCTTCGCCGGCTCGCCCTCGGCCTCCTCGTCGGCGGCCTTCGGCTTCCGGATGAGCTCCGGCTCCGCCGGCGCGGCGCCCTCCGCCCCCTCGACGCCCTCGGCGGCGGCGGGCGCGGCGACCTCCTCGATGCGCGGCGGCACGACCACGCAGATCGTCGAGTCCGCATCCTCGAGCACCTTCACCCCGGCGGGGAGCTTCAGGTCGCTCACGTGCAGCGACTGGTTGAGCGCCAGCAGGGTGACGTCGAGGTCGAAGTGGTTCGGGATGTTCGCCGGGTCCACTTCGATGGACACCGAACGCATGATCTGGTCCATCGTGCCGCCCTGGTTGCGCACGCCGTCGGCGGTGCCGACGAGCACGACCGGGACGTCGACGGTGACGGCCTCGCCGGCCACCAGTTCCTGGAAGTCGACGTGGAGGATCGCGCGGCGGAGCGGGTCGCGCTGCACCTCGCGGATCAGCGAGCGGGCGACGTCCTTGCCGATGGTGAGGTCGAAGACCGTGGTGTCGGCGGAGACGCGCTCGAGCATGCGCTCGAGTTCGCGCGCGTCGAGCGAGATCGCCATCGGCTCGCGGTGGTGTCCGTAGACGATGCCGGGGACCTGACGGGCGGCGCGGAGCTTGCGGGCGGCGCCCTTGCCGGTGGCGGTGCGCTTCTGCGCGGAGAGGATCTCGGTGGCCATTGTTCCGTTCCTATGGTGCGGGCTGCGGGTGCGCTGCGGTCATTCGAAGAGCGAGCTGACGGACTCGTCGCTGTGCGTGTAGCGGATCGCCTTGGCGAGGAGCTCGCCCACCGAGAGGACGCGCAGCTTGTCGAAGCGGCGCGCCGCCGGGAGGGCGATGGTATCGGTCACGGTCACCTCGGCGATCGGCGCCGACTTGAGCCGCTCGACGGCGGGGCCGGAGAGCAGCGCATGCGTGGCGCAGACGTAGATGTCGTTGGCGCCGAGCCCCTTGAGGGCGCGGGCCGCCTCGGACACCGTGCCGGCGGTGTCGATCATGTCATCCGGGATCAGACAATCCCGGCCTTCCACTTCACCGACCACGTTGAGCACCTCGGCCACGTTGGCCGCGGGGCGACGCTTGTCGATGATCGCGAAGGTGCCGTTGAGCCGCTTCGCGAATCCCCGGGCCATCTTCGCGGAGCCGACATCCGGCGCCACGACCACGAGGTCCTTCAGCTGCTTCTTGCGGTAGTGCGAGGTCAGCACGGGCGCGGCGTAGAGATGATCGACGGGGATGTCGAAGAACCCCTGCAGCGCGTGCTGGTGGAAATCGATGCCGAGCACCCGGTCCGCGCCCGCGCCGACGATCATGTTGGCGACGAGCTTGGCGCCGATGGCCACGCGCGGCTGGTCCTTGCGGTCCTGCCGCGAGTAGCCGTAGTACGGCATCACGCAGGTGATGCGCGCCGCCGACGCCCGGCGGGCCGCGTCGATCAGGAGCAGGAGCTCCATGATGTTCTCGGCCGGCGGATTGGTCGGCTGCACGATGAAGACGTCATGCCCGCGGATGTTCTCGTCGATGCGGGCGAAGATCTCCCCATCGGCGAACCGGCTGGTGGTCACCTTGCAGAGCTCGACGCCGAGCGTGCGGCTGATCTCCTCCGCGAGCGCCCGGTTGGCCGTGCCCGCCAGCAACTTGAAGCCGCGGCGCGGGTTGGCGATTTCATCCATACGTGCTACAGCCTCGTAAGATATCGGTCCGAGTCGTGCGGGTCAATTCCGCGCCGTGACGCCCTGCCCGGGCCCCGCGCGCCCCTGCCCGCGCGCGATCCCCGGCGCCCGACCCCGGTCCTGGTCCCCGCTCCCTCCACCAGCCACACCACGCAACTCCCGCGCATTGCCCCCGGTGGACTCGAACCACCATTCTGGGATCCAAAGTCCCATGTCCTGCCGTTGGACGAGGGGGCAGCACTCTCTACTCCCCACTCCCTGCCGCGAACCGGTTCCCGCACCCAGCGAACCGGACTCAAGTTACCCCGCCCGCCTCACCCGCGAAAGCGCGCGACCGTCACGCGATCTCCACCGGCGCCGCCGACGCGGCCGTCGTCGTGAGGACGACCGAGCCCGGCACGCGCACGCGCAGCTCCTCGAGGCGCGGCGGCAGCGCGAAGATCCCGTAGACCGTCGAGCCCGAGCCGGTCATCCGCGCGATCGACGCGCCCGCCTCCTGGAGCGCCTGCACGATCCCGGGGAGCCCGGCGTGCTTCGCGCTCACCACGGGCTCGAAGTCGTTCGCCGTCAACGGCGCGATCGCTTCCCAGCTCGCGAAACGCTCGGCGCCCGTCACCTGCGGCGCGGGGGGCGCGTCGCCGCGCCCGTCGCCGCGCCCGTCGCCGCGCGCGGCGTCGAGCCAGCCGTAGGCCTCCGCCGTGCTCACCGCGAAGCCGGGCTGCACGAGCGCCACGCTGCGCTCGGGGAGCGGGGGGAGGCGCAGCATCCGCTCGCCGCGCCCCCACGCGAGCGCGAGCGCGGCGCCGCTCGCGAGGAAGGGGACGTCGGCGCCGAGGGGGGCGGCGAGGCGGAGCAGCGCGTCCTCTCCCGTCGGATGCGGCGCGAGCGCGTCGAGGGCGCGGAGCACGGCGCCCGCGTCGGCGCTCCCCCCGCCGAGCCCGGCGCCGATGGGGATCCGCTTCTCCACGGTGATCTCGAAGCCCGGCGGCCAGCCGGTGGCGGCGATGTACGCGTGCGCGGCGCGCAGGGCGAGGTTCCGCTCGAGCGGACCGGTGTCGGCGCCGCGCATGTCGACGCGGCGCGCGCCGTCGGTGATCCGCACCTCCACCGCGTCGGCGAGCGCGAGGCGCGCGAAGACGGTCTCCAGCTGGTGGTAGCCCGAGGCCTCGCGCGCGAGCACGCGCAGCCCGAGGTTGATCTTCGCCTGCGCCGCCACGCGCGCGCGGCGGGACATCAGCTCTCGTCCTCGGCGCGCTGCTCGACCTTCTGGAAGTCGCGGAAGTGCAGCCCGAGCTGCACGAAGTAGTAGATGCCGATGGCGGTGATCGGGATGTAGGTCACGAGATGGAAGCCGATCGCCCAGCTGGTGGCGAGCGTCGGGTCCACGCCGTAGAGGCCGAGTCCCTCGCGGCCGACGTACTCGAAGACGCCGAAGAAGCCCGGCGCGCTCGGCACGGCGACGCCGATCGCGATCAGCCCCTGCAGGAGCAGCGCGGCGCCGAAGCCGGCGGAGATCCCTACCGCCTTGAACGCCAGCAGGAAGGCGACGCCGTTGAGCAGCCAGTGCGCGAAGGTCCAGAGGAGCACGGCGAAGAATCGTCCCGGGTGGCGGAGCACGCCGAGCCCGCTCGCGAAGCCGAGCAGCGCCTCGCGGCCGCGCGCTTCGAACCTGGGCGCGACGCGGCGCGCGAGCCACTCGTACGCGACGATCAGCCGCTGCGGGAAGAAGACGAGCAGGTAGAGCGCGCCGAGCGCGGCCAGGGCGACGATGCCGCCGCCGTACACGTAGTCGCTCACGTGCCGGCCGCCGAGGAGGAGGTTCGGGAAATCGGGCGCCGACATCGCGGCGAGCATGAGCAGGAGCACGACGAACGCGTCGAAGACGCGGTCCACCGCGAGGGAGGCGAAGGCGCTCGCGAAGCTCACCGTGGGGGTCTCGCGCGAGAGCGCGTACGCGCGCGCGAGTTCGCCGGCGCGCGCGGGGAGGACGTTGTTCCCCATGACGCCGATGGCGGTGGCGCGCCAGAGGAGGGTGAAGGGGAGGTCGGGGGCGACGGAGGCGAGGATCGTGCGCCAGCGGCGCGCGCGGAGGGGCACGATGAGCGTGCCGGCGAGCGAGGCGCCGGCGAAGTACAGCAGGTTGCTCGTGCGGAGGATGCGCCAGACCTGCGCGATGTCGACGCCGCGCAGCGTCCAGCCGAGGAGAGCGACGCTGAGCGCAATGCCGAGCGCATTCCGCCAGCGGGCGCTCACGATGGGCTACTCGACGAGCGCGAGATCGAGCAGGTCGAACAGTTCCTGCATCGCCTCGGGGGAGGGGGCGGAGCCCGCGGCCTGCCACTCGCGGCGGAGCTCGGCGGCGCGGTGGAGGGCGGCGCGGCCGCGGTAGAGGAGCTGCTCGATCGGCACCGCGTCATCGTCGGGCATGGGCGCGGGGGCGGAGAGCGGCTGGTCCTCGAGACGGCGGAGGCCGGCGATGCCATCCTGGAGGAAGGCGCGGAGCTGGTCGCCGGAGGCGGGGGCGGACGCGTGCGCGCCGGCGCCCGCGAAGGCGGGGGCGGCCGGGGCGGCGGGCGCGGCGGGGGTCGCGGGCCAGGCGGGCCACGCGGTGCTCGGGCTCGGCGCTCGGCGCTCGGCGGCGGGATGCGCGGCGAGGGGCGCTCCAATGGGCGCCGCGGGAGCGACGAAGGGCGCCGACGGCGGCGTGCGGCGGGTGGTGGGCCCGCTCGGGCGGCGCGGGGCGGCGAAGGAGAGGGGCGGCTCGAGCGCCGGCGCGGGCATCGCGGGCGCCGCGGGCATCGCGGGCACCGCGGGCGACTGCGCGGCCGGGGTGGCGAAGCTCTCGTCGGTGGCGAGGAGCGCCTGCGTCGAGCGCGCGGCCACCTGCGGGCTGCGCGGCGCGGCGAGCTGCTCGAGCGCGCGCGCGAGCTGCTCGGGGCGCGTCTCGGGGTCGGCGAGGATCGTCGCGGCGCGGTCGAGCGCGGTGAGTCCGGCGTCGTTGAGCGTCGCGACCTTCACGCTCCACTCAGCGGCGAAACGCGCCACCTGGCGCTCGCCGAAGCTGCTCGCGGCGGCGCCGAGGGCGCGCAGCGCGCCGCGGAGCTCGCGCCCGATGTGGTCGCGCGCGTCGGGGGCGCGCATGGTGCGCGCCTCCGCCACCACGCTGCGCAGGTGCTCGGCGAGGCTCACGACCTCCATGCGGAAGCGCTCGCTGGCGGTGGTGGGCGGGTTGGGCGCGGCGTTCACGAGGTGCGGGCCGGCGTCGTCGAAGAAGAGCTGCGCGATCGGCACGATGCGGTCGGCGGCGCCCCCTTCGTCGGGGAGGGCGGCCATCGCGTTATGGAAGGCGAGCTCTTCCGGGGCGCCGGGCACCGGGCGGCCGCGCTGCGCGATGTCGCGCGAGGCGCGGCGGAGGGCGGCGGCGGCGGTGGCGAAGAGGGACTTCTGGCGCGCGGTGAATCCGGGGGCGCCGGCGCCGAGCTCGAGCGACTTGAGCGAGCGCTCGAGGGCGTCGACGACGTCGGGCAGCGGCGGCATGTCCTTGAGGTCGGCCACGCCGCGCAGCGCGCGCACGCGGCCGGCGAGGGCGGCCACGGCGCCGGTGTCCTCGGGGGCGGCGACGAGCTGCTCGAGGGCGCGGGCGAGGTCGCCCGTTTCCCCCGCGAGGAAGTGCGCGCCGGAGACGGGGGCGTCGGCGGCGGGGGGCGCGGGGGGGACGATCGCGCCGCCCGGGCCGGGGGCCATGCGGTCGAGCTCGGCGGTGCGCGCCTGCGCGCGGCGATCGTCGGCGGGGCCCCATTCGCGGACGGCGCGCACGAGGATGCGCAGGTCGTCCACGGCGGCGATCACGGCGGCGCTCGCGGCGGGGGTCCAGCCCATGGCGCGGTTGCGGAGGGCGCGCGCGATGCGCTCGAGCGCGCCGGCGACGTCGGCGATGCCGTACTGGCGCGACATGGTGGCGCTGCCGCGCAGCGCGCGGGCGTAGCGGCCGAAGGCGTCGGCGTTGGGACCGGCGGGCCCGGCGGACGTGAGGAGATTGTCGAGGCGCTCGAGGTACTCGCTCGCTTCGACGATGAAGAAGTCCAGCACTCCGGCCGATGCGGTCATCGACGCTCCGACAAGGCGGGGAATCCCAAGCTAGGCGCGGTCACGCGGGGGGTCAACGCGCGGCGCCGCGCGCCGCGTCCATGGCGGCGCGCATCTCGCGCACCGCCGCGCCGAGGCCCACGAAGATCGCGCGACTGACGATGGAATGTCCGATGTTCAGTTCCTCGATCTCCGGGATCGCGGCCACCGCCGCCACGTTGCGGACGGTGAGCCCGTGTCCCGCGTGCACGGCGAGGCCGAGCGATGCGCCCAGCGACGCCGCTCCCGCGAGGGCGCCGATCTCGCGCGCGTCGTGCGGGTGGTGCGCGAACGCGCCGGTGTGCAGCTCCACGGCGTCCGCGCCCAGCGCCTTCGCGCGCCTGACCGCATCCTCCGCGGGGGCGATGAACAGACTGGTACGCACCCCTCCGCGTTTCAGGCGGGCGAGTCCGTCGGCCAGCCGGGCGGGGTCGCGGGCCACGTCGAGCCCGCCCTCGGTGGTCACCTCCTCGCGGCGCTCGGGGACGAGGGTCACCTGGCGGGGATGGAGGCGGAGGGCGATGGCGAGCATCTCCTCGGTGAGCGCCATCTCGAGGTTGAAGGCGGTGCGCACCTCGCGGGCGAGGCGGTCGATGTCGGCGTCCTGCATGTGGCGGCGGTCCTCGCGCAGGTGCGCGGTGATCCCGTCGGCGCCGGCGTCCTCGCACACGCGCGCGGCGAGCACGGGGTCGGGCTCGTCGGTGCGGCGCGCCTGCCGCACGGTGGCCACGTGATCGACGTTGATGTAGAGCCGCTGGTGAGTTGCTCGCATGCCCGACCGTGCTTAGGTTCGAAAGCGACCGCCACCCGGATGAGCCGAATGACGCGTGCGCTCCTCGTGATGCTCGTCGCCGCCGCGTGCGGCGGACAGACCGCCCCGGCCACCTCCCCCGCGCCGACGAGCCAGCAGGAGCCCGGCGCGCCGACGGCGAAGGCCGCGGTGACCACGTTCATGGCGGCGATCAAGTCGCAGGACCTCGACCAGCTCGCCGTCATCTGGGGGAGCAAGGATGGCCCCGCCCGCGACGTCACGCCGAAGGACCAGCTGCGGCAGCGCGAGCTGATCATCCAGTGCTACTTCCGCCACGACAGCTACACGGTGACGAGCGACGTGGAATCGTCGGCCGGGATGCATACCGTGCAGATCTCGGTCACCTGGAAGGACATCACGCGCGACACGAAGATGCAGGTGGTGACCGGCCCCCACGGGCGGTGGTACGTGAACAACATGGATCTCGCGCCGTTGCAGCCGATCTGTGCCGGGCAAAACCCGACGAAGTGACGGGGGGCGCCGGGAACGCATCGCGCGGGGC
>DATKOH010000143.1:0-3374 GCA_035524735.1 Gemmatimonadaceae bacterium | reverse complement strand
CGCGGGGGTGATCTTCGGCGCCTGCGCCCGCGCGGTGGTGACCGCGGCGGTGACCGCGGCGGCGGCGAGCAGGACGGCAAGGGCACGGCGCATGTCGGCTCCCGACGGAGGGGGGAAGCGCAACTTGTCCCGCGCGCCGGGAAAGGTCAATCGGGCGCGGGGGCGCCTTCGGAGGGTCCGCCGTCGGGCGGAGCCGCGTCGCGGACGCGCTGCAGGCGCGCGAAGGCGAGCACGAGCACGGCGGCGGCCGCGACGAACGCGCCCGCGCCCCACGCGAGCGCGCTCGCGCCGACGAACGGACCCGCCGGCTGGTCGAAGCCCGGCAGCAGCCCGTCGGCCGCGACCCAGGCCGCGTTGAAGAGGAAGCTGGTGAGCACCGCCGCCCACACGGAGCCGGTGAGGTACACGGCGTAGCCGCACACGAGTCCGAGCGCGAGGTGCGTGGGCACGAGCGGCAGGTCGAAGAAGGCGATGGTGTACAGCACGGCGGCGTTCACGACGCCCACCTCCGGGCCGATGTCGCGCGTCAGCCGTCCCTGCACCCATCCGCGGAAGATCACCTCCCCCACGAGCGGGTTGACGCACATCGCGCCGGCGACGAAGGGGAGCCAGCCGTACGGCTGCGCGAGGTAGGCCGCGATCTGCGGGTTGGGCGGATCGCTGGAGGGGAGCACGCGCGCGACGAGCCCGGTGAGGGCGACGAGCGCGACCGCGGCCGCGATCCCGGCGACGATCGTCCACGGCCAGAAGGCGCCGAGCGGGCGGAAGGGGGCGCGCGCGCGGCGCGCCTGCTGCGCCGGGTCGTTCGACGGCACCACGTAGCGGGCCGCGAAGAGGAGCCCCACGAGCAGCACCTGCAGCGTGGCGGCGACCGGGGGCAGGTCGGCGAAGATGAAGACGTCCTGCGCCACCGACCACGCGAGGAAGAGCGCGAGCGCGGTGAAGAGGTCGGCGATGAGCGGGCGGTCATCCATGCGGACCCGAAAGAAGGGCGCGCGCCGGGGCGAAGTCCACCCCCCGGCGCGGGACGCGCGCGCGGCCGGCGCGGGACGCGCGCGCGCCCTCGGTCGTCCTCCCCGCGGAGGGCACGAGCGATGACCATGGTGGCATGCCCGCACTGCGGGCGGCAGGTCTCCGACCAGTCGGCGCGCTGCCTCTACTGCGCCAAGCCCCTCGCGGGCGGCGGCACGGAGGCGGAGGAGAAGCGCGCGGTGATGCTCCGGGCGATGTACGGCGCGGGGGTGGGACTCGAGCGCCCCGCGAAGCGCGGGCTCGTCGACCGCCTGCGCGACGAGCCGCTCGCGGTGCGCCTGCTCGCGGCCGTTCCCCTGCTCGCGATGGGCCTCGTCTGGCCCCCTCTGGCGTGGCGGTGGATGGTGAAGCTCTTCCGTCCGTAGCGCCGCGGTGGGAGATTGCACGGGATGCCCGGCCCCGACATCGTTCGCGACCTCGAGCTGCTCGTCCGCTCGCGCTATGCGCTGATCTTCCTCGATGCCGACGAGGACGCGCGCGCCGACGAGGTGATGGAGTACCTCGCGACCTCGCTCGCGCTCCCGCTCTTCAACTGGAGCGCGACCAAGGGGCTGCGCCGCGCGGGCGTGGACGCGGCCGCGTACGACACCGCGGCGCCGGCCAAGGCGCTCGCCTTCATCGAAGCGTCGCACCTCCCCGCGCTCTACCACCTGCACGGCTTCGGCGACGCGCTCGGCGACGCCGGCGTCGTGGCGAAGCTCAAGGATGCCGCGGCGAACTTCCAGCGCGGCGCCGGCGCGATCGTGATCTCGGGGCAGGGGATCGCCATCCCCGCCGCCCTCTCCGCGCTCGCCACGCGCATCGCGCTCCCCGCGCCCGCCCCCGCCGACTACAAGCGCGTGCTCGACCACGTGGTGCGCGACACGAGCGCGCGCATGCGCGTGAGCGTCACGCTCACCAGCGACGAGCAGATGCAGCTGATCGGCAACCTGCGCGGCGTCACCCTGCTCGAGGCGGAGCGGATCCTGACCAAGGCGATCATCGAGGACGGCAAGCTCGACGCGACGGACATCCCGAAGGTGATCGCCGCCAAGCGCGACGCCGTGGCGAAGGATGGCGTGCTGCAGTACGTGAGCGCCGACGCGGGGATGGGCGACGTGGTCGGGCTCGACGGACTCAAGGGCTGGCTCGCGAAACGGCGGCTCATCCTCACCGAGCCGCAGCGCGCATCCCAGTTCGGGCTCAGCTTCCCCAAGGGGCTGCTCCTCCTCGGCGTGCCGGGCTGCGGCAAGAGCCTCTGCGCGAAGGCCGTGGCGAAGGAGTGGGCGCTCCCGCTGCTCAAGCTCGACACCGGCTCCCTCTACGACAAGTTCGTGGGCGAGACCGAGAAGAACTTCCGCCGCGCGCTCGACACGGCGGAGAAGGTGGCGCCGGACGTGCTCTGGATCGACGAGATCGAGAAGGCGTTCGCGGCCGGCGGGAGCGACGCCGACGGCGGCCTCTCCACGCGCCTCCTCGGCGGCTTCCTCACCTGGCTGCAGGACCGGAACGGCGACGTGTTCGTGGTCGCGACGGCGAACGACATCGAGCGGCTCCCGCCGGAGCTGCTGCGGAAGGGGCGCTTCGACGAGATCTTCTTCGTCGATCTGCCCGGCGAGGCGGCGCGCGCGGCGATCTTCGCCTTGCACTTGCAGAAGCGCGGGCAGGCGCCCGCCGCCTTCGACCTCGATGCGCTCGCGCGCGCGGCGGACGGCTTCAGCGGGTCGGAGATCGAGCAGGTGGTCGTGTCGGCGCTGTACAGCGCCTTCGCGGCGAAGCAGACGCTCACGACGGCCGGCGTGCTCGCCGAGGTGAAGGCGACGCGCCCGCTGTCCCAGACGATGGCGGACAAGCTCGCGGCGCTCCGGGAGTGGGCGCGCGACAAGACGGTGGGGGCCGAATGAGGATGCGGACGTGGTTCGCGCTCTTCCTGCTCGCGGTGGCGGCGGTGGGCGCGGTGCTGGTGGTGCGGACGCTGCGCGTGGGGACGGTCCCCCCGCCGGCGGCGCACGCCGTGAACGACGCCGCGGTGAACGACAGCGCGGCGGCGGAGCGGCTGGCGCGCGCGGTGCGCTTCCGCACGGTGAGCTTCTTTGACTCCGCGCCGCAGAAGGACGCGCTGCTCGCCCTGCGCGCGCAGCTCGAGGCGGACTTCCCCCGCGTGCACCACGCGCTCGCGCGCGAGGTGATCGCGGGCTACAGCCTCCTGTACACCTGGAAGGGGACCGACAGCACGCTCGCGCCGGTGGTGCTCATGGGGCACATGGACGTCGTGCCGGTGGACCCGGTGGCGCTCGCGCAGTGGCATCACGATCCCTTCTCCGGCGACATCACCGGCGGATTCGTGTGGGGGCGCGGCACGC
>DATKOH010000142.1:0-4413 GCA_035524735.1 Gemmatimonadaceae bacterium | reverse complement strand
GTGGGGGCGGGGTTGCGGGCGGGGCTGCGGGCGGGAACTTATATAGACATATTTAGATATATGGACGTGGGGATGCGATGACCGAGACGACGCTGATGAAGGCGCTCAAGGCGCTGGCGCACCCGACGCGGTTCCGGATGGTGCAGGAGATCGCGGCGGGGGGGGAGATGTCGTGCGGGCAGCTGGGGGCGCGGTTCCGGCTGGCGCAGCCGACGGTGTCGCATCACCTGAAGATGCTGGCGGACGCCGGGGTGGTGCGGGTGCGGCAGGAGGCGCAGCATCGCTGGCTGACGGTGGACCGCGCGCTGATCGAGGGGGTGCTGGGGACGCTGCCGTCGCTGCTGGCGCCGGCGCGTCCCGGGCGCCGGCCGGCGGGGAAGCCGGCCGAGGGGGCGCCGGCGCGCCGCCGGCGCCGCCCCGCATCCTGAGCCCCTGACCGGACCGGCCGCGCCCCCGCCGGGTCGGTGATAGATAGATAGTTCACTATATGCGAATACTTCAACCAAGGAAGGATCCCATGCCCGCCACGCTCTGGCAGTTCGACCCCACCCACTCCCGCGTCGGCTTCGCCGTGCGCCACCTCATGGTCTCCAAGGTCCGCGGCGAGTTCGCCAAGTGGTCCGGCACCTTCGCCTTCGACCCCGACCGCCCCGAGGCCTCCACCGTCGCCGTCGACATCGACGCCGCCAGCATCGACACCAAGGAGCCGCAGCGCGACGCGCACCTCCGCTCCGGCGACTTCTTCGACGCCGAGCACTTCCCCACGCTCACCTTCCGCAGCACGAAGGTCGAGCGCGCCGGCGCCCAGCGCTTCTCCGTCGCCGGCGACCTCACCATCCGCGGCGTCACCCGCGCCGTCACGCTCGACGTCGACTACGCCGGCCAGGTGAAGGACGCCTGGGGGGGCACCCGCGCCGGCTTCTCGGCGCGCACCACGATCGACCGCAAGGAGTTCGGCCTCGTCTGGAACATGGTGCTCGAGGCCGGCGGGCTCACCGTGGGCGACCAGGTCGAGATCGACATCGAGATCGAGGCGGTGCGTCAGGCGGACGTGAAGGCCGCGTAGCGCCGGGCCCGTTCCCCGGCGGATGCACGACGCCCCGCGGCGGGATCACCGTCGCGGGGCGTCGTGCATCCCTGCCCGATGCTACTTGTACGCCTTGTACGAGAACTTCTGCCCGCCGATGCTCGCCTCGGTCATGAGGCCCCCCTTGGCCATCGTGAACACGGCCACGCCGCTCGCGTACTTCGCGTTCGCCGCCGCGCCCGACTTGAGCGCCACGGCGCTCGCCTGCGCCGCGAACTCGTAGTCCCCCTTCTTGAACGCGTCGAGCGTCTTCTGGTCCTCGAAGAAGATGACCTCGGCGTACGACTGCCCGCCCAGCTGCAGGCCGATCGTCACCTGGGTCATGCTCGTCGAGCCGATCGCCTTGCCGCCGACGAGCAGCTCGCCGTTGCCGTGCGCGCCGCCGATGCCGATGGCGCCCTTGCCGATGCTGGGGAAGACGGCGTAGCCCGCCGAGCTCTCGAAGAACTTGGCGATGGTCGGGTCCTTCTGCTTGAAGTCGGCGATCGCCTGCACGACCTCCGCGTGCTCATCCGCGCGCGGCGCGGGGAGCGCGCGCGGCGCGAGGAGCCCCGCCGCGGCCAGGGCGATCCCGATGTGCTGGACGTTCAGCATGCAGCACCTCCGTGGGTCGAACTCGAGTGTCCGGATCCTCCCGGAATGTACCCGCCGCGCGCCCGGGCGTTCAGCGCTTGGGCCCGGCGCTGAGCGCGGTGACGGCGTCGGCGAGCGTGCCCACCTTGGCGGGGTCGGCGGCGCCCTTCGCGCCGCGGCGGAGCGCCGCGGCGAGCCCATCGAGCGTCGCGGTCCGCGCGGTGCCTCCCTGCTTCTCGGCGCGCGCGAGCTGCTGGCGGGCGTGCGCGATCTCGGCGGCGGAGAGTCCCTGCGACCGCTCGAGCTGGTCGAGGTAGGCGCGCGCGAGCGCGAAGGTGGCGGGCCAGGTGATGCGCGGCTGCGACTGCACGTTCAGGAAGGGGAGCTGCACCGACTTCGCGGCGTCGATCTCGTTCTGCGTGAGCAGCCCGCTCGGCACGAGGTCGAGCACGTCGAGGCCGCGCACGATCTCGGAGCTGTAGATGTGGCCGTTGTACCAGTACGCGGACCAGGTGCCGGCCTCGCCGAGCTGCGTCGAGTCCGAGGGGCCGCGGTCGAAGAACGCGATCTCCTTCGGGTGCTCGGCGTCGGTGAAGTCGAAGATGGAGATGCCCCCCTCGTACCAGGACTGCACCATGATGTCGCGGCCGGGGACGGGGATGAGCGAGCCGTTGTGTGCGACGCAGACCTCGAGGGCGGTCTGGGGGGCGGGCATCTTGTAGTAGCTGCGGAAGCGGAGGGAGTCGTGCTGCAGCAGGAAGACCGCGTCGGCGCCCCATTCCTTGCGGTCGGTGGCGCGGCACTTGGGCGCGCCGCCGCCCCCCCACTCGTCGGTGAAGATCACCTTGGTGCCGGCATTATTGAACGTGGCGGAGTGCCAGTAGGAGAAGTTCGAGTCCTGCACGGCGTCGATGCGCTTCGGGTGCGCGACGTCGGTGATGTCGAGGAGGAGGCCGTACCCCTCGCAGGCGCCGCCGGCGCGCCCGATCGCGGGATAGACGGTGATGTCGTGGCACTGGTCGGGGCCGGGGCGCACGCCGTAGGGGGTGCCGGCCGGACGCTGGCCGAACCAGGCGTCGATGAGCCCCTGCAGCACGCCGCGGAGCGCGGCGGAGTCGGCGGCGGTGGGGGCGCCGGCGCCGTGGCGCGCCTTCACGATGCTGTCGAGGAGCGGGTCGATGTAGCGCGAGGGGATCACGTGCTCGGCGCCGTCGACGACGGCGGTGAACTTCCCCTCGGCGCGCGCGGCGGCGGCGGCCTTCGCGGCGGCCGCCACGTCCTCCGGCGCCTCGGCGTGGGTGGCGGGCTCGGTGAGGCCGCCGAAGATGCGCGGCGAACTCACGATCGCCGCCTGCTCCGGGTGCGCGAGCGGCACACGGATGACCTCGATGCGGAAGTGCGCCGAGTTCGAGTCCTGGCCGGGGGCGAGGTTCGAGCAGCCGGGCAGTTCCTCGGACGAGCGCACGCTCGACGAGCCGGACACGTAGAGGTAGACGTTCGCCGTGTCCTTCGGATCGACGACGAGCGTGTGCGTGTGCGAGCCGCGGCAGGTCTGGACGTTCGCGATGTACTTCGGCGCCGCGATGTCGGTGATGTCGAAGATGCGGATGCCGCGGAGGCGGTCCTTGCTCACGGCCTCGTGCACGCCTTGCGCGCCGCAGTCGAGGCGGCCGCCGGTGCCTTCGCCGGAGACGAAGAGGAGGTTCCGGTAGACGGAGACGTCGCTCTGGGATGCGGGGCAGACGTAGCCCACGACCAGCGAGGGCTTGGCCGGGTTCGAGACGTCCCACACCTGGAAGCCGTTGTAGCTCCCCTGCAGCACGTACTTCCCAGTGAAGGCGAGGTCGGTCATGACCTTGTCGAGGAAGTTCGCGGAGGGGGGCGTGTTGGAGGCGAGCTGGAGGTTCCAGAGCGCGATCCCCGCGTCGTACTTGCCGGGCTTGAGGCCGATGCGGGGATCGGGGGAGGGGGGCGTGGTGGGGAGCGGCGCCTGCGCGTGCATGGCGGCGGCGCCGGCCGCGGCGAGGACGGCGGCGAGGGCGAAGCGGATCGCGCGGGCGGCGGGGCGGGGGGCGGTCATGGGTCAGCGGCCTGTGGGGTCGGGGGCGAGGACGATCTGCTTGAGCATCTGCTGCATGCGCGCGATCTCGGTGGTCTGATCGGCGTAGATGGCGGAGGCGAGCTTGTAGACGGAGTTCTCCTCGCCGGCGCCGGAGGCGAAGAGCTGGTTCACCATGACGATCGCGCCCTGGTGGTGCTGGATCATGTATTGCAGGAAGAGCCGGTCGAACTCGGCGCCGCGGGCGGCGTCGAGGCGCGCGAGCTGCGACGCGGAGAGCATGCCGGGCATCATCGCGGCGGCATCCATCTCGGGCATCATCAGGTCCATGGAGTCGGGGGCGGGGACGCTCTGCCCGCGCTTGGCGAGCCACCGCGACATGAGCGCGATCTCGTCGCGCTGGCTGACGATGATGCGCGCGCAGAGCGTCTGCACCGAGGCGCTCGCGCCGTGGGACGGGGCCCAGCCCGCGATGAGGATCGCCTGCGCGTGATGGTGGATCATCCCCTGCATCCACTTCACGTCGGCGGGGTTCGCGGCCGCACGGGTGGCGCTGTCGGCCGGGGACTGCGCGCGGGCGGGAGCGGGCGCGGCGGCGAGGATCGCGGCCGCGAGGAGGAGGAGCGTGCGTGGGGGCATCGTCGGACGGATTCTACCGCCGTGCGGCGAAGTGCGCGAGGGCGCGGGCGAGGGC
>DATKOH010000141.1:0-3812 GCA_035524735.1 Gemmatimonadaceae bacterium | reverse complement strand
CGAGCGCCGAGCGCCGAGCCCCGAGCGCCGAGGCCCTCGCCCCGAGCCCCGAGCGCCGAGCGCCGAGCGCCGAGCCCCTCGCCCCGAGCCCCGAGCGCCGAGCGCCGAGCGCCGAGCCCCTCCGTTACACCACCCACTTCGAATGCCCCGACGGCCACGGCCGCGCCGCCGCCCCCTCGCCGCAGCTCTTCTCCTTCAACAATCCGCAGGGCGCCTGCCGCACCTGCAACGGCTTCGGCGCCACCCTCGAGTACGACGAAGCGCTCATCATCCCCCACCCCGAGCGCTCCCTCCGCGACGGCGCGCTCGACCCGTGGACCAAGCCGCGCTACGACAACAAGCGCCGCGCCCTCGCCGAGTTCGCCAAGCGGCAGGGGATCCCCTTCGATGCGCCCTGGCGCGAGCTGAGCGCCGAGCACCGCGCGCTCCTCCTCGACGCCCGCACGCGCGGCTACAAGGGGATCCGCCCCTTCTTCGAGGACCTCGCGCCGAAGAAGTACAAGCAGTACATCCGCATCTTCCTCCGGCAGTACCAGACCGCGCGCACCTGCCGCGACTGCGGCGGCGCGCGTCTCCAGCCCGACGCCCTCCACGTGCGCGTCGCCGGCCGCACCATCGCCGAGGTGAGCGCGCTCCCCGTGCACGCGCTCGCCGGCTGGATCGAGTCGCTCGCCCTCTCCGAGTTCGACGCGAAGGTGGCCGCGCACATCCTGCGCGAGGCGCGCGCCCGCACCCGCTTCCTCGTCGACGTCGGGCTCGGCTACCTCTCCCTCGACCGCGCCACCCGCACCCTCTCCGGCGGCGAGGCCCAGCGCATCGCGCTCGCCAACTCCCTCGGCGCCCATCTCGTGGACGCGCTCTACGTGCTCGACGAGCCGAGCATCGGGCTGCACCCGCGCGACGTCGGCCGCCTGCTCACCCTCCTCGCCCGCCTCCGCGACGAGGGGAACACCGTGCTCGTCGTGGAGCACGACCTCGAGGCCGTGCGCGCCGCCGACCACATGGTGGAACTCGGCCCCGCGAGCGGCGAGCAGGGCGGACGCGTCATCTTCGCCGGCCCCATCGCCCGCGCGCACGAGAGCCCGCTCACCGGCAGGTACCTGAGCGGCGCCGCGCGCATCGCGCTCCCCGAGGAGCGCCGCGACGTGTCGCGCGGCGCGATCCTCCTCGAGGGCGCGCGCGAGCACAACCTGCGCGGCGTGAGCGTGCGCATCCCGCTCAACGCCCTCACCGTGGTCACCGGCGTGAGCGGCTCCGGCAAGAGCACGCTCGTGCACGACGTCCTCTACCGCGCGCTCGAGCAGCGCCTCCAGGGCGACACCAGCGCCAAGCAGCACCTCGGCGAGGTCATCGGCGCCTTCGACCGGATCACCGGATGGGAGACCCTCGAGGACGTCGTGCTCGTCGACCAGAGTCCCATCGGGAAGAGCCCGCGCTCGAATCCCGTCACCTACGTGAAGGCGTGGGACGAGGTGCGCCGCATCTTCGCCGCGCAGCCCCTCGCCCGGCAGAAGCGCTACGGCCCCGGCGCCTTCTCCTTCAACGTGCGCGGCGGCCGCTGCGAGGCGTGCGAGGGCGCCGGCCAGATCCAGATCGAGATGGTCTTCATGGCCGACGTGTACGTCCCCTGCGACGAGTGCGGCGGCAAGCGCTTCAAGCCGGGCGTGCTCGAGGTCACCGTCAACGGACGGAACATCCACGACATCCTGCAGATGACCGTGGACGAGGCCATCCGCTTCTTCCCGCGCGAGGAGAAGCTCGGCCAGGCGCTCTGGCAGCTGTCGCAGGTGGGGCTCGGCTACCTCCGGCTCGGACAGCCGGCGCCGACGCTCTCGGGCGGCGAGAGCCAGCGGATCAAGATCGCCCGCGAGCTCGCCACCGCCGGCCGCGGCCGCGCCCGCAAGCTCTACATCATGGACGAGCCCACCACCGGGCTCCATCTCGACGACATCAAGAAGCTGGCGCGCGTCTTCGAGCGGCTGCTCGACGCCGGCAACACGCTCGTCGTCATCGAGCACAACCTGGACGTGATCAAGCTCGCCGACTGGGTGATCGACCTCGGCCCCGACGCCGGAGCCGACGGCGGCCGCCTCGTGGCCATGGGCCGCCCCGAGGAGGTGGCCCAGGTTGAGGCCTCCCACACCGGTCTCTGGTTGCGAAAGGTGTTGCCGTTGCGTCCCACCACCGCGGTCCCCGCGCCCAGAACGGCCGAGCGCCGACCGCCGAGCGCCGAGCCCCGCATTTCTTGATTTCACCCTCGCGCGCGGCTAGACTTCGCACACGATCCCGAGTAGCTCAGCTGGTCAGAGCGGGTGACTGTTAATCACTAGGTCGGGGGTTCGAGTCCCTCCTCGGGAGTTCATGCGAGATGCCAGAAGCCCACGCCGATGCGGCGTGGGCTTTTCGCATCCAGGCGCCCCCGCCGCCAGCCACCCGCACTTGCGCCCGCGCTTGGAAGGGGTAACGTCGTGCGTCCGCACCGACCGGTGCGGGACGGCGCTCACCCTCTGAATGGAGCGTTCCTCATGGCCGACTCCGCACCTTCCAAGTACTGGATCCTCCCCCTCCTCGCCGGCGTGCTCTACGTCTGCCTCGGCGTCTGGGTGCTGCGCACGCCGCAGGACAGTTACGTCGCACTCGCCTTCCTCTTCGCGCTGAGCTTCCTCGTCAGCGGCATCATCGAGAGCTGGGTCGCGATCTCGGAGCGCGCCATCCGGCCGCACTGGGGGTGGATGCTCGCGGGCGGCATCCTCGACCTCCTCATCGGCCTCATGCTCCTGAACAACCCCTCGGTCTCGGTGGCGGTGCTGCCCTTCGTCGTGGGCTTCGCGCTGCTCTTCCGCTCCTGCTTCGCGGTCTCGGGCGCCTTCGCCCTGAAGTCCGCGGGGGGGAAGAGCTGGGGCACGGTGATGCTCTTCGGCGTGCTCGGCCTGATCGCCTCCTTCATCCTGCTCTGGAACCCGGTCCTCGCGGGCATGACGATCGTGGTGTGGACCGGCCTGGCCTGCATCGCCGTGGGCATCACGCGCGTCATGGCGGCCTTCGCCATCCGGAAGGGCGAGCAGCTGGTCGCGTAACGGCGCAGGCGCGCGCCCGGCCGGGCGCGCCGCGCTCCGGCGCACGAGCCCGGATCTCGCGGTCCTCCGCGAGGTCCGGGCTCGTCGCATCAGCGCGCGCCGCCCCCGCCCACCGGCTGCGGCGTCCGCACGATCATGGTCGTGTCGTACCCCTGCGCCGCGATGCGCCGCACGATCCCCGCGTACACCGCGGGATCCATCGCCGGCGTACGGCTCAGCACCCAGAGGTACTTCCGCAGCGGGTGCCCCACCACCGCCCACCGGTAGTCCGCGTCGAGGTCCATCACCCAGTACTTCCCCCAGATCGGCCAGATGAACTGCACCTCGAGCTTCGCGTTCGTCGTCGTGTCCGCCACGCGCGCGCGCGCCGTGATCACGCGCTCGGGACCGGTGAGCGAGTCCAGCCGGCAGCGGTCGGTCATGCTCACCAGCCCGTCGCTCCGCAGCGCGTACGTCGCCGTGGACGCGGTGCATCCCCGCTGGTACCGGTTGGGGAGGCGCGCGATCTCGTACCACGTGCCCATGTAGCGGCGCAGGTCGACGTGCGCCACCGGGCGCACGGCGCTCGCGGCGGCGCTCGTGTCGGTCGCGGGGCGCGCGGCGCGCGCTGCGCCCGGAGCACCGCCCGCGCCCCACGCCGCCAGGAGGAGGATCGCCCGTCGCATCATTGTCCTGGGAATATCGCCCCGCTCCCGGGCGGGGGCCACGGCGCCGGCCCCGCACGCCGCCCTCGCC
>DATKOH010000140.1:0-5662 GCA_035524735.1 Gemmatimonadaceae bacterium | reverse complement strand
CGCCCGTCCCCGCATGCGGTAGGTCGTGAGCGCCGCGCCGATCACGAGGAAGATCACGGCCATCGCCGTGTTCCCGCGCTGGAAGGACTGGTACGCGAGGAAGAGCCACACGCACAGCAGCAGCAGGACGAAGACCGGATTCATCGGGGCCATCCTGTGGGAGGCGCCGGGAACTTGCCGGCCGCTTGAGCGGGCCCGCAAGGCAAGCCCGCACAGGGGAACGCCCGCCGCCACTCGCGTGGCGGCGGGCGTTCGCGGGCGCCCGCTCCCTACTTGCCAACCGGCGTCGCGGCCAGTGCGGGCGGCTTCCAGGTGCCCTGCCCAGGGGGCAGGATCGACGGCGGCGTCGTGGTCGGGTCGTACAGCCGCAGGACCAGGTAGATCGGGCCGTCCGGCGCGGGCAGCCAGTTCGCGCGCTTCGCGGGCCCCGGGTCCGCGTGCTGGATGTAGATCGTGACCGAGCCGTCCGCGTTCGTCTTCATCTGCGGCAGCATCGGCGAGTTGATGAGGTAGCGGTCGATCGGGTTCTTGATCAGGAACTGCGTCTTCCCATCGTACATCGTCACCGACCAGAACGCGTTCACCGGCGGGAGCGCGCCCTTCGCGAAGGTGAGCGTGTAGTTCATCGTGTGGCCGTCGAGCGTCTTCCCCGCCGTGTCGGTCTTCGTCATGGGATACATCGCCTCGTCGGCGTTGTTGCCGAAGATCCCGGCGCGCGCGGCGGCGGCGCGCTTCAGCCAGTCGCCCTGGTAGAACGCGCGGTCGCCGAAGACGGCGGAGATCCGCCAGCCGTTCACGTCCGTGCCCGCGCTCGCCACCGCGCCCTCGATCGCCTTGTAGCCCTCGGCGAAGCCGACGTCGATCTCCGCCTTGCGCGCCTCCGGCAGCTTCGCGTAGTCGTACGGCTGCCCGGGCGCGATGCCGATCGACGCCATGCGCGCGCGCAGCGCGCTGTCCTCCGGCGCCACGGGCATGAACTGGAGCGCTACGTTCAGGAAGGCGGGGAAGTCCGACTTGAAGCCATCGGCGGTGAACTTCGGGAGCGCCAGCGGCGGCACGGCCGCGGGCGCGGGCGTGTGCGCGAAGGCGGACAGCGGCTGCAGCGTGTACTTCGCCTGGATCTTCTTCACGTTGTCCAGGTCGGCGGGGCCGAAGAGCTGCGTGCGGATGATCCCGACAGCGACGGTGGACCCGCTGTGGATGGTGCGCGCGATCCCCTTCGGCGTCTCGCCGGTCCAGCCCGGGCCGGCGATGAGCGCGCAGCTCCCGCCGTTGCCCGTGGTACGCGTGCCGAGGTAGCCGATGTTGAACGTGTACCAGTCGGTCACCTGCAGCGAGTAGTAGCGACCCTTCTCGATCGCCGGCAGGCAGACCACCACCGGCTCGGCGCGCAGGTCGAGGAGCATCAGCGAGTAGGGCGTGTCGCTGTTGGGCGTGACGACGCTCGTGTCCTTCCAGGTGAAGACGTTCGCCGCGCTCCAGATGTGGTTGGGCTCGCCCATGTACTGCGGCCCGCCCTTGTCGAGGAAGAGCTCGTAGGCGGCCTTGTGGAAGGCGAGCATCGGGAAGCCGTAGATGTAGGCCTCCTTCACGATGTCCTTCGTCTGCACGGCCTGCGTGACATCCTTGCCGGCGTTGCAGGCGGCGGCGAGGAGCATCGCGGCCGCGAGCACGGTCGAGCGCGTGATCGTTCGCATGGGGAGAAGAGTGGGGTGATGGGTCGGAGCGTTCGCGCCCGGAGGCGGTGCGTTCGCGCGTTCATGATACGGCGCCCGCGCGCCGCGCGCAAAGTCCGGGGACTCGGCGCGGCCACGCCATGGCGCTCCCGTCAGTCGAACGTCAGCACCACCTTCCCGATGTTCCGCCGCTCGTGGATGTAGCGGTGCGCCGCGGCGGCCTCCGCCGCCGGCCAGCTCCGGTCCACCCGCGGCGCGATGCGCCCTTCGTCGGCGAGCATGAGCAGCGACTCGATCTGCGGCGCGAAGATCCCGGGCTCGTTCCACAAGTGCCCGATGTTCACGCCGGACACCGTGCGGTTCTTGTCGAGGAGGGAGAGCGGCGCGAAGCGCGGGAAGCGCAGCACGCTCCAGAGCACGCGCAGCATGTTCCGCGTGGGGCCGGTGGACAGCCCCGACGCGCCGTACATCACCAGCCGCCCCACCGGGGCGAGCAGCCGGTAGCCGTGCTTCCACGACTCGCCGCCGAGCGGGTCGAGCACGATGTCCACCCCGTTCGGCGCGAGCGCGCGCACGGCGCGGTACCAGTGCGGATCGCGCGCATCGAGCGGCTCCACGCCGTACTCGCGGAGCACGGCGTGCTTCGCCGGCGACGCGAGCCCGATCACGCGCAGCCCCATCGCGCGCCCGAGCTCGGCGACCGCGAGCCCCACCCCCCCGGCCGCCGCGTGCACGAGCACGGATTCGCCCCGCCGCGCCGCGGCGACGCGCTGCAGCATGTGGTTCGCGGTGATGTACACCACGGGGAAGGCCGCCCCCTGCTCGAAGGTCCATCGCGCGGGGAGTGGGAGCGCGAGCGGGGCGGGGACGACCACGAGACTCGACTGCCCGCCGAAGCGCGTCATCGCCATCACGCGGTCGCCCGCGCGATGCGTGGTCACGCCGGCGCCGACGGCGTCGATCGTGCCCGCCACCTCGTAGCCCACCACGCAGGGGGGCTTCGGCGCGTCGGGATAGAGTCCCTGCCGCGCGAGGAGGTCGGAGAAGTTGATGCCCGCGGCGTGCACGCGGATGCGCACGGTGCCGGGACCGGCCGCCGGATCGGGCGCGTCGACCACGCGCAGCACCTCCGGCGGGCCGTAGCGAGGGATCTGGAGTTGCTTCATGTCCTCACGGGAACGAGAGCGTCGCGACGCGGCTCAGGACGCGAGCTCCGCGACGCGCGCCCGGATGAGCTTCGTCACGAGCCGCGCGGGGATGCGCGTGCCGATGGGGAAGCGGAGGGTGCTCGCGCTCGAGCGGTACGGCGCCATCTCCTTCGCGAACGCGGCCTTCGCGCGCCCCATCGCATAGAGGCTCACGTGATGCGTGTGCGCGGCGAAGTACGCGACGCGGCCGTTCTGGTGATAGTACGGCATGCGGTAGCTGAGCTTCTCCTCCGCATCGGGGGCGGCCCGGCGCACGAGGCGCCGCAGCTCGCGGAGCATCGGCCGCGCCGCCGCGGGCGCGGCGGCGATGTAGTCCGCCACCGTCTCGATGCGGCGCCTGGGCGCCGCGCGCTTGGTCGGCATGCACCCGATGATGGCGCGCGTGCGCGCGGGGGGGAAGCGGGGGGCGCGGCGCCCTTGGCGTTCGGCTCCATCCGGGGTATAGCATGCATGTTGCGGGCCGCGCGGCACCGAGGCGCGCGCGGCGGCACGTTCCTCTCCACGCAGGAGGTCGAGCCATGATGTCAGCCCCCAAGCTGGTCGCGATCGCGTTCTCCGCCGGTGTGCTCACGGCCACCGCGGGATTCGCGGCGTTCCACCAGGACCAGCCGCACATGAACGCGGCGCTGCAGTCGCTGCAGGCGGCGGTCGGGCATCTGAAGGAGGCCGAGCACAACAAGGGCGGTCACCGCGCCGAGGCCGAGAAGCTCACGAAGGAGGCGATCGAGCACGTGAAGCTCGGCTTCGCCGCGGGGGAGGAGAACGCGAAGTAGCGCTCCTCAGGGCGCGGTCGCCGCGAGGCGCACGGACCTCGCGGCGTCGCGCGCGGCCTCTTCGCTGCCGGGAATACCTCGAGACGCGGCGTCCGGTCCGGCCGCCTACCCCTCGTCCTTCTCCTTGCCGGCGTCCGTGTCGTCGTCGTCGTGGTGCTTGTGCTTCTTCTTGTCCTTGTCCTTCTTCTTCTTCTCCTTCTCCTCGACGCGCGGCGCGTTCGCGTCGAACTCGGTCTGCAGCCGCTTGAGCTTCAGCACGCCGTACACGGTGGTGACCAGCATCGCGATCACCAGCACGCTCACGAGGCGCCGCTCCGCGAGGTAGTCGCCGGCGAGGTTCGCCGCGTAGCTCGCCATGATGAGCGCGAAGATCCCGAGGTTGATCGCCCAGTTCGCCGCGCGCGACACGACGTAGTGCAGCGTGCCGTACCCGGCGAGCTGGTACACCAAATAGATGAGCACCGCGGCCGCGGGGAGGATCTCGGAGGCGCCGAGCGACACGTCCACCGCCGCGGGCGCGCTGGTGTGCAGCAGCGTGCTGTGCGCCAGCTCGTGGAAGAGCGAGGGGACGGCGCAGAGGAAGGGGACGGCGCTCAGCAGCTCCATGACCAGCGCCCCGCTCGAGACGCCGACGCGCGACGCGCTCGTGGCGCCGCCTCCCGTCGACTGCGTCGCGATGAGCATCCCGGCCACGATCGCCGACGCGCTCGCGAGCATCAGCAGTTCGATGGAGATGCCGAACGCGGTCGGCTCCCCCGTCTTGAGGAGGAGGATGGCCATGAAGCCCGGCGTGTAGAACATGACGCGCACGAGGCGCGCCCACACGCGGGCGTCGCGGTCCGGCGGGAGGAGGGGGAGCGGCCGGCCGTCGATGCCGACGGTGGGGCGCTCGATCGCTTTCGACATGTCGCGGGCTCCTGGAGGGTCGGTGGTCCGGCGGATGAGTATGCGCATCCGTCCCCGGCCGCGCAACGCGCGCCGCGCGCCGGGGCTGGACGGCGCCCGCACGGCGGTGCATGCTCCCCGCATGGCCCGACCGCCCCGCCACGTCTTCGACGCGATCATGCGCACCCTGCCGCGCGCCGCGGCGGCCGCGCTCGCCGTCGGCTCGCTCGTGCTGGCGGGGGTCATCGTCGAGCGCAACGCGCGCTACTTCCACCAGAACCCGTCCGAGCTCGCGGACCTCGGCTCCTACTACGGCGGCACCGTCGCGCCGCTGCTCACCCTCGCCGTGTTCGGCATCTACCTGCTCGCCTTCCTCGAGCAGCGCCGTCAGGTGGACCTGCAGGAGCACGAACTCGTGCAGGCGCGCCACGGCGCCGAGCGGCAGGCCTTCGAGAGCACGTTCTACCGGGTGCTCGAGATCCTGCGCGGCGTGGCGGACACCATCGAGATCCACACCGGGCAGCCGGGGCAGCCGCTGCGCGGTACCACCGCCTTCCGCGACGCGGTCGCGCGCGTCACCGAGCGCTTCCTCGAGTACCGGCAGGGGGAGAAGCTCGACCTCGACCTCGCGATCGACCGCGCGGTGCTCGAGACGTGCTTCACCGACGACTCCGACTTCGGCCACTACTTCCGCACGCTCGAATACCTGCTGCGCCACCTCGACCAGGCCGGCGCGCACGACGCGACCGCACTCGCGCAGCTCATCGCCGCGCAGATGGGGCGCTACGAGGCCGAGCTCGTCTTCGCCGTGGGCGGCACGTCGCGCGGCCAGGAATTCCGCCCCTACCTCGAGCGCTTCCGGATGTTCGACGACGCGCACATCCGGAAGGAGCTGATCGTGCTGAGATACTTCTATTCCGCCTCCGCGTTCACCATGTAGTAGATGGTGGGATGTGGGCGTTGGTGAGGCCCTGGGATGTAGGGGGCCCGGGGACTGAAGGTGGTGGGTTCGGGGAAGAGTGGGTGGTGGGCGGTGGCATGGGTGGGAGAGCTGTCCGTGCTCGGGGGGAGCGGCACTGGGCTTTGGCGCCGCCGTTCCCACCGCCCACCGCCCAACGCC
>DATKOH010000139.1:0-3524 GCA_035524735.1 Gemmatimonadaceae bacterium | reverse complement strand
ATCAACACGCTGGTGATCGACGTGAAGGACGACCGCGGCCTCGTGCTCTACCGCTCGAACGTCGCACTCGCGCGCGAGATCGGCGCCGACACCAACCGCCCCCTCCGCCACGACCGCCTCCGCGCCGCGCTCGACACGATGCGCGCGCACGGCATCTACCCCATCGCGCGCATCGTCGTCGTGAAGGACCCGCTCCTCGCCGCCGCGCGCCCGCAGTGGGCCATCCGCTCCCGCCGCGACAGCACGCGCGCCTGGCACGACCGCCAGGGACTCGCGTGGCTCGATCCGCACCAGGACGGCCCCTGGCGCTACGCCGCCGAGCTCGCGTGCGAGGCCGTGTCCCTCGGCTTCAGCGAGGTGCAGTTCGACTACGTGCGCTTCCCCGACGACGTGCGCCTCCAGCACGACGCCGCCTTCCCCCTCGCGCACGGCCGCTCGCGCGCCGAGGTGATCCGCGACCAGCTCGCGCTCACGCACGACCGCCTCCGCCCCCTCGGCGTGCCCATCACCGCGGACGTGTTCGGCCTCACCACCACCGACACGAGCGACATGGGGATCGGCCAGCAGTGGGAGATGCTCCTCCCCACCGTGGATGTCATCCTGCCGATGATGTACCCGTCGCACTACTACGCGGGGATGTACGGGCTCGCGAACCCGAACGCGCACCCGTCGCGCACCATCCATCACGGCCTCGAGGACGCGCTGCGCCGGAGCGCGGGCGTCGCGCACGCCGCGCGGATCCGCCCCTGGTACCAGGACTTCACCCTCGGCGCGCCGCGCTACGGTCCCGCGCAGGTGCGCGCGCAGATCGACGCCGGCTACGCCCTCGGCGTGCGGAGCTGGCTCCTCTGGAACTCGCGCAGCGCGTACTCCTACGCGGCGCTGCGCCCGAAGGCGGCGCCCGTCACCCCTGCAGCCGCGCCCGCAGCTCCTCCGCCATCCCCGAATGGCCGTAGCGCTCCGCCGCCGCGATCCCCTTCTCGTACGCCGCACGGGACTCATCGCGGCGGCCCAGCGCGCTGAGGCAGTCGCCCAGCCGCAGCCAGCCGTTCCCCTCGTCGTCGTAGAGCGCGAGGTACGCCGTGAGCTGCTCCGCGGCGAGCGCGTGGTCCCCCGCCTTCAGCGCCTCGTTCGCGAGCCCGAAGCGCGCGAGCGCGTTGTTCGGCGACTTCTCGACCATGCGCCGGAAGGCGTCCAGCCGCGACCCGGTCACCGGTCGAACAATCCGCAGAGGACCTTCGCCACCGATTCCGGCGCCGTCTCCGGCGGGTAGTGCATCACCCCCGGCAGCAGGTCGAGCGTGGCGCCGGGGATCGCCTTCTGCAGCTTCTTCCCCACCGCGGGGGCGATGAAGGGATCGGCGTCCCCCCAGATGATCGCCGTGGGGATCGCGAGCTTCCGGAGCGCGGGGGCGAGCGCCTCCGTCTCCGTCTCATCCAGCGCGCCCACGTGCGCGATGAGCGCGTCCTTCCCCCCCGGCGCCTCGAAGGGGCGCAGGTACATGTCCACCGAGTGCGCGCCCCTCTCGCTCTCTTCGTACGCCTTGGCGAGCGCGCGGCGCAGCTGGTTCATGAGCGGCTTGGGGGGCATGCGGCGGGCGAAGGGGATCGCCGAGCGGGCGAGCTTCAGCTCGCGCGGCGGCCAGAGGTCGAACGCCACGCTCGAGATGAGCGCGAGCCGCGTCACGCGCGCGGGATGATGCACGGCGAGCCACTGCGCGATGCCGCCGCCGAGGTCGTGCCCCGCCACCGCGAAGCGCTCGATGCGCAGCGCGTCGGCGAGCGCGATCACCCGGTCGCCGTGCGCGGCGATGCTCAGCGCGCGGTCCCCCGGGCGGTCGCTCCGCCCGTAGCCGAGCAGGTCCGCCACCACCACGCGGTGCCCCGCGGGGAGTTCCGGCACGACGTCGCGCCAGAGATGCGAGCTCGAGGGGAAGCCGTGGAGCAGGATGATCGGCTCCCCCTTCCCGCGCGAGCCGGCCGCGTAGTAATAGAGCCGCGCGCCGGCGACCTCGACGAATTCACCTCGCAACGGCCGATGTCCCCGCTACACCGTCGCCGGTTCCGAATCCCATTCCACGATCCGCCCCGCCACCGCGCTCGCCGCCACCGTGTACGGCGACGCGAGATACAGCTGCCCCGGCCCCGAGCGCCCCGGGAAGTTCCGGTTGATGGCGGAGATCGTCACCTCGGTCTTGTCGCGCGACACGCCGGGGCCCGCGTTGATGCACGCGCCGCAGCTCGGCTCGATGAACGTCGCGCCCACCTCGGCGAACGTCTTGTCGTAGCCCTTCTGCACGCAGTACTCGAACACCTCCCGCGAGCCGCACTGGATGAAGCAGCGCACCCCGTCGGCCACCTTCTCGCCGCGCGCGAGCGCCTCGCGGAAGACGCGCGCGTACATGTCCATGTCCTCCTTCTTCCCCGCCGTGCACGAGCCCGCGTAGGCGATGTCCACCTTCACCGCGCCCGGCAGCTCGTCCACGTAGAGGCCGTTCCCCGGGTCGCCGGGGAGCGCGATCATGGGACGCAGAGCGCTCGCATCGATCTCGATCACCTTCACGTATTCGGCGCCCGGGTCGGAGTAGAGCCCCGCGCAGAGCGCGCGCGCCGCGTGCGGCGTCATCCCGCGCTGCGCCACCAGGTACTCCACCGTCTTCTCGTCCGGCGCGATGATCCCGGTGAACGCGCCCACCTCCGCCGCCATGTTGGTCATCGTGGCGCGCTCGTCCACGCTGAGCGCCTCCACCGCCTCGCCCGCGTACTCGATGATCTGCCCGATCGCTTCGCCGTTCTTGATGTACGGGTGGCGCAGGATCTCGAGCATGAAGTCCTTCGCGGTGACGTTCGCCGGCTTCGCGCCGCGCACCACCACCTTGAACGACTTCGGCACCTCCACGCGCACGTCCTTCGTGATCCACGAGTTGAAGATCGCGGTGGTGCCCACGCCGAAGGCGATGCACCCCACCGCGCCCGCGTGCGGCGTGTGCGAGTCGCTGCCGATGATGATCTGCCCCGGCTGCGCGTGCGCCTCGAGGATCTTGCTGTGACAGATCGCCTCGGAGCCCGCGGAGTTGAGCGCGCCCATGAGGTTCAACCGCTGGTCGAGCTGGCCGTAGAGCTTGATCCCCTTCGCCGCCGCGAACTCTCGCTGCTTCGCCTCGAGCTGGTTCGCCACGTCGAGCAGCCCCATCTGCACGTGCTCGGGGCGCATCACCTGGTCGAGGAAGGTGAGGTGGTCGCGGAAGAAGAACACCGACGCCGGGTCGTTCACCGGCTCGTCCTTCCCCACGAGCGCCTCGAAGAAGATCGCCGACATCGGCGTCACGTACTCGTGGCTGAAGCGGATGTCGGTCTGCACGAAGCCTTCGTCGCCCGGCTTCACCGCCGGCACGCCGATCCTGCCCGCGGCGGCGTCCACCACCCAGTGCTTCGCGAAGATCTTCTCGGCGATCGTCATCGGGCGCCGCGGCGTCGTGACGGTGGGCACCGCGACCTTCCCCTGCAGCCGCGCGTCGTTGTAGT
>DATKOH010000138.1:0-9438 GCA_035524735.1 Gemmatimonadaceae bacterium | reverse complement strand
TGCCGGCGGGGCAGGACCCGCTCACCGCGGCGCCGAACCATTCGCCGTACTTCTTCGCGGATGAAGGGGCGCTGCCGGTGGGGGTGAAGCTGATGTCGTACCTCGCGGTGGATTTCCTCGCGAAGGGCGGGCTGCCGCCGGCGCCGAAGGCGAAGACGGCGAGCGGGCGTTGACTTCGAGGGGGGCGGCGCTAAATTCCGCTCTCACAATCGAGTAAGCAGGGCGGCCTCGCGCCGTCCTCACCCTCCGGCCCCCGCCTCGCGCGGGGCGTGCTGCAGGTGTCCGAAGGAAGGGTCGCCGTCCCCGGAGCGGGGCGGCGGTTCCTGCATCGCGGACGCCGGAGTGGTGTCCGCGTTTCGTTTCTTCCCCTTGTTGGAGGGTCATCCCCCATTCAGGACAGCACCAAGCGCGTACGCGTCAACCGGCAGATCCGCATCAGCCCGCTCCGGGTCATCGGGGCCGACGGCAGCCAGCTCGGCGTGCTCGATCTCGAGACGGCGCTCGCGCAGGCGGAAGCGGCGGGTCTCGACCTGGTGGAGGTGGCGGCGACGGCCCGCCCGCCGGTGGTCCGGATCATGGACTACGGCAAGTTCAAGTTCGAACAGGCGAAGCAGGCGCGCGCCTCCAAGAAGAAGCAGCACGTCATCCACCTGAAGGAAGTGAAGTACCGTCCGGGGATCGACGATCACGACTTCGACACGAAGACGCGGCACGCGCGCCGCTTCCTCGGGGAAGGGAACAAGGTGAAGGTCACGATGATGTTCCGCGGGCGGCAGGTGGCGCACCCCGAGCTCGGCAAGCTGGTGCTCGACCGCGTCTGCGCCGACCTCTCGGACATCTCGAAGATCGAGACGGAAGCGAAGCTCGAAGGGAAGAACATGACGCTCATCCTGGCGCCGAAGTGAGGACCGTGAACACATGAAGATGAAGACGCACAAGGGCGCGGCGAAGCGCTTCAAGGTGACCGGCAAGGGGAAGTTCAAGCGCGGGAAGGCCGGGCGCAGCCACATCCTGACCAAGAAGACCTCGAAGCGGAAGCGCCACATGCGCCGCGCCGGCCTCATCGCCACGCCGGGCGACCAGAAGCGCATCAAGCGCCTCCTCCAGGCCTAAGGAGACTCCTATGCCTCGCGTGAAGTCGAACGTCGTGCGCCTGAAGCGCAAGAAGGGCGTGATGAAGGCGGCCCGCGGCGCCTTCGGCGCCCGGAGCAAGCTCTGGAAGGCCGCGAAGGAGAACGTCGAGCGCGGCTGGAAGTACGCGTACCGCGACCGCAAGAACAAGAAGCGCGACTTCCGGAAGCTCTGGATCGTGCGCATCAACGCCGCGTCGCGGCTGCACGACATGAGCTACAACGCGTTCATGCACGGGCTCAAGAAGGCCGGCGTCGAAGTGGACCGGAAGATCCTCGCCGAGCTCGCGGTGAAGGATCCCGCCGCCTTCGGCGTGCTCGCGGAGAAGGCCAGGAAGGCGCTCAGCGCCGCGTGATCGCAGGCGGATGACGACGCGCGGCGACGGCGCGGCTCCGGCCGCGGCGTCGCCGTGCCGCATCGGGGGGAGGGGATGACGCTCCAGGAGCTGCTCAAGGCGGTGGAACGGCTCGAGACGGACGGGCTCGCGGCGATCGCGGGCGCGGCGGATGCCGACGCCCTCGCCGCCGCGCGCACCGCGCTCCTCGGCCGGAAGAGCGGCCGGCTCACCGATCTCATGGGCGCGCTCCCCTCGCTCCCGGCGGAGGCGCGCCGCGAGGCGGGGGGCGCGGTCAACCGCGCGAAGCAGGCGCTCGAGGGCGCGCTCGACGCGCGCGCCGCCGCGCTCGCCGCCGCCGCGCCGTCGGGGCCCGCGCGCGATCCCTCCATGCCCGCCCGCCGCGTCTGGCGCGGCGCGCGCCATCCCGTGTCGCAGGTCCTCGAGGAAGTGATCGGGATCTTCCGCGAGCTCGGCTTCACCGTGGCCACCGGCCCCGAGGCCGAGACCGAGTGGTACAACTTCTCGGCGCTCAACTTCCCGCCGGACCATCCGGCGATGGACATGCAGGACACGCTCTATCTCGAGAGCGGGTCGCTGCTGCGCACGCACACGTCGCCGGTGCAGGTGCGCACGCTGCAGGCGTACCCGCCTCCCATCCGCATCCTCGCGCCGGGGAACGTGTACCGCCGCGACTTCTTCGACGCGTCGCACGCGCCCATGTTCGCGCAGGTCGAGGGGATGGCGGTGGACGAGGGGATCACCTTCGCCGACCTCAAGGCCACGCTCAACCATTTCGCGACGCGCTTCTTCGGCGCGGCGCGCACGCGCTTCCGGCCGAGCTACTTCCCCTTCACCGAGCCGTCGGCGGAGATGGACGTGAGCTGCGGCGTGTGCGGCGGCTCCGGCTGCCCCGCGTGCAAGGGCACGGGGTGGATCGAGATCCTCGGCTCCGGGCTCATGCACCCACGGGTGCTGGAGGCCGCGGGGCTCGACACGTCGCGCTACAGCGGCTGGGCCTTCGGCATGGGGCCGGCGCGCGTCGCCCTCGCGCGCCACGGCATCCCCGACATCCGTCTGCTCTACGATTCGGACGTCGCCTTCCTGGAGCAGTTCGAGCCGTGAACGCGTCGCACGCCTGGCTGCAGACCTTCCTCGACCGGCCGCTCGCGCCGGCCGCGATGCGCGACATCATCACGGGGCGCTGCTGCCCGGTGGATGAGATGGTCGCGCTGCGCGAGGACCTCCGCGACGTCGTGGTGGGGCTCGTGGTGGAGTGCGCGCGCCACCCGGACTCCGACCACCTCTCCGTGACGAAGGTGGACGCCGGCGCCGGCGAGCTGCTCGACGTCGTGTGCGGCGCGCCCAATGTCGCGGCGGGGAAGAAGTATCCCTTCGCCCCCGCGGGCTCCACCCTCCCCGGCGGGCTCAAGCTCGAGAAGCGGAAGATCCGCGGCGCGGTCTCCAACGGCATGCTCTGCTCCGCGCGCGAGCTCGGCCTGGGTCAGGACCACGAGGGGATCCTCGAGCTCGATACCGACGCGGCGCCCGGCACCCCCTTCCTCGCGGCGATGCCGGTGGGCGACACGCGGATCGTGGTGGACGTGACGCCGAACCGTCCCGATCTCCTCTCGCACGCCGGCCTGGCGCGCGAGCTCGCGGCCGCGGCGGGAACGGAGATGCGCCTCCCCGAGCTGCCCGGTGTGACTGCGGCGGCGGTGCCGGCGCCGCGCGCGGGCTCCGGCGAGGCGGCGGCCGGCGGCATCCGCGTGTCGCTCGAGGACGCCGAGGGAGCGCCGCGCTACATGGGCGTGGTGATCCGCGGCGTGAAGGTGGGACCGAGCCCGTCCTGGCTCGCCGACCGGCTCGTCGCGGTGGGGAGCCGGCCGATCAACAACATCGTGGACGTCACGAACTATCTCCTGCACGAGCTCGGCCAGCCGATGCACGCCTTCGACGCGGCGAAGCTCGCGGGGAGCGCGGTGGTGATCCGCCGCGCGCGCGCGGGGGAGACGCTCGTCACGCTCGACGGCGCCGCGCGCACGCTGCGCGAATCGATGACCGTGATCGCCGACGGCGAGCGCGCGCAGGCGGTGGCGGGCGTCATGGGCGGCCGCGACTCCGAAGTCACGGAAGCGACCACCGACCTCTTCCTGGAAGTGGCGCACTTCGAGCCGCGGTCGGTGCGGCGCACGCGCCGCGCGCTCGCCCTCAGCACCGATGCGAGCTATCGCTTCGAGCGCGGCACCGACCCCGAGCTGCCGCCCCGCGCGCTCACGCGCGCCGTGCGCATGCTGCTCGCCGTGGCGGGGGGCGCGGTGGACGGCGAACCGGTGGACCTCCATCCGGCGCCGTCGCCGCGGCGGCGCATCGATGTCGATCCCGAGCGCATCGGCCGCCTGCTCGGCGAGCCCCTGCCCACGCCGCGCATCACGGAACTCCTGCGGAGCGTGGGCTTCGAGGTGGCGGACGCGGGGGCGAAGCAGCTCGCCGTGATCGTCCCCTCCTGGCGCCCCGACGTGCACGCGGAAGTGGACCTGCTCGAGGAGGTCGCGCGGCTGCACGGCTACGACGCGCTGCCCTCGGCGCTGCGCGCGGGGCGGCCGAGCTCCGTGCCCGACTCCCCCGCGTACCTGATCGAGCGGCGGATGCGCGATGAGCTGGTGGCCGCCGGACTGTACGAGGCGCGCCCGATCCCCTTCGTGAAGGGTTCGCCGGAGGGATTCGCGCGCGTCGCCAACCCGCTCGCCGCCGACGAGAGCTTCCTGCGCCGGCACATCCTCGAGTCGCTCCAGCGCGCGGCCGAGCACAACCTGGCGCAGATGCGCCGCGACGTGCGGCTGTTCGAGGTGGGCTCGGTCTTCGCGCCGTCGGGGGAGAAGCTCCCGCGCGAGGAGATGCGCGCCGCCGCGCTCGTGATGGGGCACCGGCGGCCGCCGCACTTCACCGAGAGCAAACCGCCCGACATCGACGAGTGGGATGCCAAGGCGCTCGCCGAGCGGATGGCGCGCGCGGCGTACCCGGGGAGCGCGATCGAACTGCGCGACGGCGCGCCGCGCTTCCTCTGGGAGATCGTGGTGGATGGCGAGCGGCGCGGCGTGGTGCTGCGCCTGGCGCTCGACGCGCCGGTGTGGGCCGCGCCCGCGTACGGCGTGGAGATCACGCTCATGCCCGTGGCCAACGCCGACGTCGCGCCGCCGGGCGCGGCCGCGTACGGCGCCGCCCCCGCGCGCGGCGTGCGCGCGCCGGTGCGCTACCGCGCCCTCCCCGTGACGCCGGCGTCGTCCTTCGATCTCGCGCTGCTCGTGCCGGATGCGATGGAAGCGGCGAAGGTGGAGCGGGTGATGCGCGCCGCCGCGGGGGAGCTGCTCGAGTCGCTCGAGCTGCTCTCCGAGTTCCGCGGCGCCGGCGTCCCCGCGGGCGCGCGCTCCGTGGCGTGGCGGTTGACGCTGCGCCACCCGGAGCGCACTCTGAAGGAGAAGGAGATCGCCGGCCGGCGCGACAAGGTGCTCAAGTCCCTCAGCGAGGAGCTCGGTGTCCGACAGCGAACGTCCTGACGTCGCCGCCCTGCAGGAGCTCGAGCAGGTGATCCATTCGCTCGGCGACGAGATGGCGGCCTGGCGCCGCCGCGCGCACGAGGCCGAGGCGCGGCTCAAGGAGGTGGCGCCCGGCGCGCTCAAGCATCTCGGCACCGGCCCCGGCATCGACGCGCTCGAAGCGGAGAACAAGGACCTCCGCCACCGTCTCGACGCCGCCAAGAAGCGCACCAAGCAGCTGCTCGAGCAGGTGCGCTTCCTGCGCCAGCAGCACGACGGGGAGGACGCATGAGCAAGAAATCCTCGGTGAAGCTCGTCATCGCGGGGGAGGAGTTCGCCATCCGCACCGACGAGCCGCCGGAGCACACCAAAGCCGTGGCCGAGCACGTCGACCGGGCGATCCGCGCCGCGCAGGGCCCCGGCGGCGCGAGCGACCCGCGCAAGGCGGCCATCCTCGCCGCGCTGCAGATCACCGACGAACTCCTCAAGGAGCGCGCGACGCGCGCCGAGTTCGCCGGCCAGATCCGCGCCCTCACCGCGAGCGTGCGCCGCATGATCCCGCCGGGGAAGAGGTAGGCGACACGCGGCTGCCGGTCCCCGGCGTCCGGTGTCCGATCGGCGGCGTCCGCCGTCCGGTGCGCCGCCCACTCGCCGCCGGGAACCGCGTTCCGCCCATCGGGAACCGGACCCCGGATCCCGCGCACCGGGCGGGACATCGCATTGCCCTTTCCCCCGCCAGCGCCTACGTTTCGAATTCGGTTCCCGGCCGTGACGCTTCGCCGCCGGTGGCCGCCTGGATGTCGCGCCCCATCCCGCGCCCTACGCCGGCGCCGGACCGGCCGCGACGGGCGGTCGCGGGCGAGTCGATCGGCCGATGTGTGACCCCTCGTCTCCGCGGCCTGGCCGCGCGGGAGAATAGATCAAATGCTCACCCCTGCCATCCTGGCCGCCATCGGCATCGCCATCGCGGCCTTTTTCGTGGCCGGTCGTGCCTTCGGCCGCCGCGCCGAGCGCAAGGCGCAGGTCGCCGCCCGCGCCACCGCCGAAGAGACCTCCCGCCGCATCCTCGAGGACGCGAGCCGTGAGGCCGAGACGCTCCGCAAGTCCGCCGTCGTCGCCGGGAAGGAGGAGACGATGCGGCTGCGCGAGTCCTGGGAGCAGGACTCCGCCAGGCGGCGCGAGGAGATCGCCGCCGCCGAGCGGCGCATCCAGGAGCGCGACTCGGCGCTCGACCGGAAGCTCGACCTCGTCGAGCAGCGCGACAAGGAGATCGGCCGGCGCGCCACCGACCTCGGCCGCCGCGAGAAGTTCATCGAGGACCGCGCGATCGAGCTCGAGCGGCTGATCGCCGAGGAGCGCCACCGGCTGGAGCAGCTCGCGGGGATGACCGCGCAGACGGCGAAGGCGGAGCTGGTCGCGCGTCTCACCGAGGAGGCGCACGCCGAGGCGGCGAACCTCCTGCGCGAGATCCGCGAGAACGCGAAGCGGAACGCCGACCGCGAGGCGAAGAAGATCGTCGCGCTCGCGGTGCAGCGCATCGCCTCCGAGCACACGTCGGAGATCAGCGTCTCGTCGGTGTCGCTGCCGAACGACGAGATGAAGGGGCGCATCATCGGCCGCGAGGGGCGCAACATCCGCGCCTTCGAACTCGCCACCGGCGTGGACGTCATCATCGACGACACGCCGGACACCGTGGTCGTCTCCGCCTTCGAGCCGGTGCGCCGCGAGGTGGCGCGCCTCGCGCTCAGCAAGCTCGTCGCCGACGGGCGCATCCACCCCGGGCGCATCGAGGAGGTGGTCGCCAAGGCGCGCAAGGAGGTCGACGCGCAGATCCAGGAGCTCGGCGAGCAGGCGGCGTACGAGCTGGGCGCGCACGGCATCCACGCCGAGCTGATCAAGCTCATCGGCCGCATGCAGTACCGCACCAGCTACGGGCAGAACATCCTGCAGCATTCCAAGGAAGTGGCGCACCTCGCCGGGATCATGGCCGCCGAGCTCGGGCTCGACGTGGCGATGGCCAAGCGCGGCGCGCTGCTGCACGACGTGGGGAAGGTGCTCACGCACGAGCACGAAGGGACGCACGTGCAGCTCGGCGTCGAGGTCGCGACGCGCTACGGCGAGCATCCGCTCATCATCAACTGCATCGCCGCGCACCACGACGACGTGCCGCACGAGAGCGAGGTGTCGGTGCTGGTGCAGGCGGCGGACGCGATCTCGGGCTCCCGCCCGGGGGCGCGGCGCGAGGCCTTCGAGACCTACGTGAAGCGGCTGGAAGGGCTCGAGCGGATCGCGACGAGCTACACCGGCGTGGAGAAGGTCTTCGCGATCCAGGCCGGCCGCGAGATCCGCGTCATCGTGAACTCCGAACAGGTGAACGAGCAGCGCATGACCTCCCTCACCGAGGAGATCGCGCGGCGCATCGAGAACGAACTCCAATACCCGGGGCAGATCAAAGTGGTGACCATTCGGGAACAACGGGCGGTGGACTTTGCCCGCTGAGCGGATCGACGGGACCGCGATCGCGCTGGCGATCCGGACCGAGGCGGCCGAGGCGGCCCGCGCGCTCACGGCGCGCGGCGTCACGCCGGGGCTGGCGGTGGTGCTCGTGGGCGACGATCCCGCGAGCGCCGTCTACGTGAAGGCGAAGGGGAAGGCGTGCGAGGAGGCGGGGATGCACTCCGTCACCATCCGTCTCCCCGCGGAGACCACGCAGGAGGCGCTCCTCGCCCAGGTGAAGGCGCTCAACGATGACCGCGCCATCCACGGCATCCTCGTGCAGATGCCGCTGCCGAAGCACATCGACCCCGACCTGATCATCCGCACGATCAAGCCGGAGAAGGACGTCGATGGCTTCCACCCCGTGAACGTGGGGAAGAACCTGATCGGCGAGAAGGACGGCTTCGTGCCGTGCACCCCCGCCGGCGTGCAGGAGCTGCTCGTGCGCAGCGGCGTGGAGACGAAGGGCGCCGAGTGCGTGATCGTCGGGCGCTCGAACATCGTCGGCAAGCCGATGATGGCCCTCATGGTGCAGCAGGGGAAGGGCGCCAACGCGACGGTGACCGTCTGCCACAGCGCCACGAAGGACCTCGCCTTCCACACGAAGCGCGCCGACATCCTCATCGTCGCGGCGGGGAAGGCGAACATGGTCACCGGCGACATGGTGAAGCCCGGCGCGGTGGTGATCGACGTCGGCATCAACCGCATCCCCGACGCGAGCACGAAGAGCGGCACGCGCCTCGTGGGCGACGTGGACTTCGCGGGGGCGAGCGCGGTGGCGTCGAAGATCACGCCGGTGCCGGGCGGCGTGGGGCCGATGACGATCGCGATGCTGCTCCGGAACACGGTGCGCGCGGCGGAGCGGAGCGCGGCGCGGTGAGCGCCGCGGCTGCCCGCCCCGGCGGCAGCACGGAGAGCGCGCTCGGCGTCCGGGTCTTCCTCGAGGCGGCCAAGGAGATCATCGAGGGGGCGTTCGAGCCCCTCTGGCTGCGCGGCGAGGTCACGGAGTTCAAGCCGCACCGCAACGGCCACTGGTACTTCACGCTCAAGGACGGCGAGGCCTCGCTCCGCTGCAAGGTCTGGAAGAGCGCCACCGGCCGCATCCCCGCGCCCCCGAAGGTCGGCGACCAGATCACCGCCTACGGGCGCGTGAACCTCTGGGAGGTGACCGGCGAGTTCTCCTTCGTCGTCACGGCGATGGAGATGGCGGGCGACGGCCTCTGGCGGCGCCGCCTCGAGATGGCGCGCGCCGCGCTCGAGCGCGACGGGCTGCTCGCCCCCGAACGGAAGCGGAAGCTCCCGGTGCTGCCGCGCGTGGTCGCGGTGATCACGAGCCCCGACGGCGCCGCGCTGCACGACATCGTCACCGTGCTCCGCCGCCGCGCCCCGTTCGTGCGCGTGGTCGTGGCCGGTGCGAAGGTGCAGGGGGAGGGCGCGGTGGAAGAACTGGTCGCCGCGATCGGCCGCGTGAGCCGCTGGGGGGGCGCCGACGTCGTGATCGTCGGCCGCGGCGGCGGCTCCCGCGAGGACCTCCAGCCCTTCAACGAGGAAGCGGTGGCGCGCGCGCTCGCAGCCTGCGCGGTGCCCACGATCTCCGCCGTCGGCCACGAGACGGACGTCACGCTCTGCGATCTGGTGGCCGACCTGCGCGCCCCCACGCCGAGCGCCGCCGCCGAGCACGCGGTGCCCGATGTGAAGGAACTGCGCGCGCACCTCGCGCTGCGCGCCGCGCGCCTCCGCACCGCGCTCACGCGCCGCGCCGAGCGCATGCGCGAGGGGGTGCGGCGCGCCGCGCGCGCCCTGCGCACCACCATCGCCCACGCCCTCCACCGCCGCGCCGCCCTCCTCTCAACCGCCGCCGCGCATCTCAACGCCCTCTCCCCACTCGCCACACTCGAGCGCGGCTACGCCGTCGCGCGCGACTCCATCACCCACCACCCG
>DATKOH010000137.1:0-20944 GCA_035524735.1 Gemmatimonadaceae bacterium | reverse complement strand
ACCTGTACCGCGGGCACAAGATCCTCCCGTACTGCGCGCGCTGCGGCACGGCGCTGTCCAGCCACGAAGTGGCGCAGGGGTATCGGGACGTGCGGGACCCGAGCGTGTATCTCGCCTTGCGGGTGCGGGCGCTCGGCGCTCGGCGCTCGGTGAGGGGAGCAGGATCCTCGTGTGGACCACGACGCCGTGGACGCTGGTGTCGAACGTGGCGCTGGCGGTGAATCCGGAGTTCACGTACGTCGAACTGCGGCGGAAGGGGCGCGATGAGGCGCCGCTCATCCTCGCGGAGGCGCGCGCGCCGGCGGCGCTGGGCGAGGACTTCACCGACCGATGGGAGGTCGTGCGGCGCTTCCCGGGCACGGAGCTGGTGGGGCTCGGCTACGACCGGCCGCTCGACTGGCTGCCCTTCACGGGCGACGGCGTGCATCAGGTGATCGTGGGGGAGAGCTTCGTGAGCGCGGAGGACGGGAGCGGCGTGGTGCACATGGCGCCGGCCTTCGGCGCCGATGACTACGCGGCCGGCCGGCGCCACGGGCTCGCCTGGCTGCACCCGGTGGATGAGCGCGGCCGGTTCCCGGCGGACATGCCGCTCGTGGGGGGCACGTTCGTGAAGGACGCCGACGCGGCGATCATCGAGGAGCTGAAGCGGCGCGGGGTGCTCTTCAAGGCGGGGACGCTCGAACATTCGTACCCGCACTGCTGGCGCTGCGACACGCCGCTGCTCTATTACGCGCGCGCGAGCTGGTTCGTGCGCACGACGGCGTTCCGCGACCAGATGCTCGCGCGGAACGCGCGCGTGGACTGGCACCCGGAGGAGGTGGGGCGCGGGCGCTTCGGCGAGTGGCTGCAGAACAACGTGGACTGGGCGCTCTCGCGCGACCGTTATTGGGGGACGCCGCTGCCGGTGTGGCGCTGCGACCGGGACGAGGCGCACGTGGAGGCGATCGGGAGCTACGCGAAGCTCGCGGAGCGCTGGGGGAAGCCGTTGCCGGCGGACTTCGACCCGCACAAGCCGCACATCGACGGTTACACGTGGGCGTGCGGGGCGGGGGGCTGCGCCGGCACGATGCGCCGCGTGAGCGAGGTGATCGACACCTGGTTCGACTCGGGGTCGATGCCCTTCGCGCAGTGGCACTTCCCGTTCGAGCGCGCGGACACCATGCGGCGGCAGTACCCCGCGGACTTCATCGCCGAGGGGGTGGACCAGACGCGCGGGTGGTTCTACTCGCTGCTCGCGATCGCCGCGGGGCTGGGCGATGCGCTGCCGAACAACGCGGCGGCGGATGGGACGAGCGCGGTGGCGGCGCCGTACAAGGCGGTGGTGGTGAACGATCTCGTGCTCGACGACAAGGGCGCGAAGATGTCGAAGCACGTGGGGAACGTGGTGAACCCGTGGGAGGTGCTCCCGCGGCACGGGGCCGATGCGGTGCGGCTCTTCCTCGTGTCGTCGAGCCAGGTGTGGGTGCCGCGGCGCTTCGACGAGGAGGCGATCCGCGACACGGCGGGGCGCTTCCTGCTCACGCTGCGCAACATCTACGGCGGGATCTTCGCGCAGTACGCGAACTTCGGGTGGGCGCCGGGGGCGCAGGACCCGGCGCTGGCCGATCGGCCGCTGATCGACCGCTGGATCCTCTCGCGGCTCTCGGTGGTCGAGGACGCGGTGGACGCCGCGCTCGCGCAGTACCAGGCGACCGACGCGGCGCGCGCGATCATGGACTTCGTCACGAACGAGCTGTCCAACTGGTACGTGCGGCTGAACCGCGCGCGGTTCTACGACGTGGACGGCGCCGACAATCGCGCGGCCTTCGCGACGCTGCACGAGGTGCTCGTGGTCTGCTGCCGGCTGCTGGCGCCCTTCGCCCCCTTCCTCACCGACTGGCTGCACCGCGAGCTGACGGGGGAGCCGGTGCACGTGGCGATGTTCACGCGCGCCGCGCGCGCGCCGCGCGACCTGGCGCTCGAGCGCGCGATGGACGCGGTGCAGGCGCTCGCGAACCTCGGCCGCGCGGCGCGGGAGGAGGCGGGGATCAAGGTGCGGCAGCCGCTCGCGCGCATGGTGTGCGTGGCACCCGAGGGGCGCACGCCGCTCCTGGCCGCGCTCGAGCCGCTGCTCATGGCCGAGCTCAACGTGAAGCAGCTCGAGTGGGCCACCAGCGGCGACGCGCTCGTGCGCCTGGAGGCCAAGCCGAACTTCCGTTCGCTCGGGAAGCGCTTCGGCAAGCAGACGCCGCTCGCGGCGCAGGCGGTGGCGGCGCTGCCGGGGGAGGCGCTCGCGCGCTTCGAGCGCGGCGAGGCGGTGGCGGTGTCGGTGGGGGGGGAATCGCACGCGCTGGTGGCGGAGGACCTGGAGATCGTGCGCCACGCGTCGGGGGAACTCATCGTGAAGGCCGCCGCGGGGTTCGTCGCCGCGCTCGACCCGCAGGTGACCCCCGCGCTGCGCGAGGAGGGGCTCGCGCGGGAGCTCGTGAGCCGCGTGCAGCGCCTGCGCAAGGACGCGGCGCTGGCGGTGAGCGACCGCATCCGGCTCTGGGTGGCCGGCGCCCCGGAGGTGGAGGGCGCGGCGCGCGCCCGCACCGACTACATTTCGTCCGAAGTCCTGGCCCGCGACGTCGCGATCGGCGGCGCGGAACCGAAGTCCCCCGACGCGATGCAGAGCGCCGAGCTCGACGGCCTGGCCGTGCGCATCGCCATCACGCGAGTCCCCTAGATGCCCGCATCGTCGAACGCGAAGCGCTCCAAGCCCGCCGCGAAGCCGAAGCCCAAGCCGATGAGCAAGAAGCTCCTCGCGCACTTCGAGAAGCGCCTGCTCGACGAGCGCCGCCGCGTGCTCAAGGAGCTCGGCCAGTACAGCGAGACGCTCACCGCCACGCCGCAGAACGCGGACGGGAACCTCTCGTCGTACTCGTTCCACATGGCGGACCAGGGCACCGACGCGATGGAGCGCGAGAAGGCGTTCCTCTTCGCCAGCCAGGAGGGGCGCTTCCTCTGGCACATCGACGAGGCCCTGCGCCGGCTCTACCGCGCGCCCGAGACCTTCGGCAAGTGCCACTCCTGCGGCAACGACATCGACTTCGACCGGCTGGACGCGCTCCCGCACGCGCGCCTCTGCATCGAGTGCAAGCAGAAGGAAGAGGATGCCAAGAAGGAGAAGTGAGCGCGTCCTCTTCTGGGGGATCATCGCCGGGATCATCGTCGCCGACCTGATCACGAAGCGGATCGCCGTCGCGCAGCTCGTCCCGCGCTACGTGGCGCATCCCGTGATCGGCGACTGGGTGCAGCTGCGCCTGGTCTACAACCAGGGCGCGGCGTTCGGGATCTACCTCGGCGAGTACTCGCGCTGGATCTTCATCGGCCTCACGATCGTCGCCGTCGTCCTCCTCGGCCGCATGTTCGCGCACACCGCGGAGGGGCACCGCGCGCGCATCATCGCGCTCGCGATGGTGATCGGCGGCGCGCTCGGCAACCTGATCGACCGCGTGCGCTCGGCGCAGGGGGTGGTCGACTTCATCGACGTGGGGATCGGCGTGCACCGCTGGCCGACCTTCAACGTGGCGGACATGGGCGTGAGCATCGGCGCGGTGCTGCTCGCGATCGTGCTCTGGCAGGAGGACGAGGCGGCGGCGCGCGCGGGCGCGCCCGCGCCGGCGCCGGCGGGACCCGAGCGGAGCGCCTAGCGATGGCGTCCGCGCCCGGCACCCCGGAGCGGCGAGCGACGTTCACGGCCGAGGCGGACAGCGATGTCCGCCTCGATTCGCTGGTGGCCCGCGCGCTCGACCTCTCGCGCACGCAGGCCGCCACGCTCATCGCCACGGGCTGCGTCTCCGTGGCGGGGCGGCGGGAGAAGGCGAGCTACCGGCCGGCCGCCGGCGAGGAGATCGCGGTCGTCATCCCGGCGAGCCCCCGGCGGGAGATCGCCGCGGAGGCGCTGCCGCTCGTGGTGAAGTACGAGGACGACGAGGTGCTCGTCGTCGACAAGGCGGCGGGGATGGTCGTGCACCCGGCCCCGGGCAACTGGACCGGGACGCTGGTGAACGCGCTGAAGGGGCGGGGGGGGCCGCTCGCCACGGGAGGGGAGGAGGGGCGGGAGGGGATCGTCCACCGGCTGGACAAGGACACGAGCGGGCTCCTCCTGGTGGCGAAGACCGACCGGGCGCACCGTGCGCTCGCGTCGGCGATGGCGCGCCGGAAGATCGTGCGGCGCTACGCGGTGCTGGCGTGGGGGCACCTGGCCCAGGACCGGGTCACCGTGGACCGTCCGCTGGGGCGGAGTCCGCGAGACCGAAGGGTGATGGCAATCGTCAATACGGGAAGGGCGGCGAGGACGGATTTCGTCCGGCTGGCCCGGTTCGATGCGACGGATCTCCTGCGGGCGCACCTGCACACCGGGCGCACGCATCAGATCCGGGTCCACCTCGCGTCGATCGGCCATCCCGTGGCGGGGGACGACACGTACGGCGGCGGCGGGGCGCGACGGCTCCTCGCATTGCCACCGCGGCGGCACTTCCTCCACGCGGCGTGGCTGATCTTCCCGCATCCGGTGACCGGGTTGCCGATCGATGTCCGGGCCCCGCTGCCCGAGGATCTCGTGCGCTCGCTCGCCGCGGCCGCGGGACCCGACGTGCCCCTCCACCCGGACCCGCTGGACCAATTTGGCTTCTACCGTCTCTCCGACTGACGTCGCCGCCCGGCGGCTGGTGGTCTTCCGGCTGGGCGCGCGTTCGTACGGGATCGACCTGGACGCGGTGCGCGAGATCCTGCGCCCGCGCGTCGCGACGCGCCTGCCCGGCGCCCCCGCGGCGGTGCTCGGGCTGATCAACGTGCGCGGGCGGATCGTGACGGTGATCGACCTCGGAGTGACCCTCGGCCTGCGCGCGGCGCCGGAGCCCGGGGCGGTGATCCTCGTCGAGCACGGGCCCAAGCTGGTGGGGGCCGCGGTGGACGAGGTGATCGACGTGCAGCGCTGGAGCGAGGAGGGGCTCGACGCGGCGCCGCAGGACGTGCAGGCGGGGGGCTCGGTGCGCGCCCTCGCGACGCACGAGGCAGGGGTGGTGGTGGTGCTCGACGTCCACGATGTGCTCTCGCACGTGCTCGCATAACAGGGGAGGCTCCCGGTGTCCCACACGGTGTTGGTCTGCGACGACGCGATCTTCATGCGCACGATGATCTCCGACATCCTGCAGCAGTCGGGCTTCGAGGTGGTGGGCGAGGCCGAGACGGGGGTGGAGGCCGTGGCGCAGTACCGCAAGCTCAAGCCCGACCTGGTGACGATGGACATCGTCATGCCGGACATGGGCGGGATCGACGCGGTGCGGGAGATCACCAAGTTCGACCCGAACGCGCGCATCCTCATGTGCAGCGCGATGGGGCAGCAGGCGCTGGTGGTGGAGGCGATCCAGGCCGGCGCGAAGGATTTCGTGGTGAAGCCGTTCCAGCCGAGCCGGGTGCTGGAAGCGGTGCAGCGCGTGCTGGGCTGACCGCGCGCCACGGGACCGGGCCGCCGCCATGGAGCTGTCGCGCTACGCCGACCTCTTCCTCACGGAGAGCAAGGAGCATCTCTCCGCGATGAACCAGCTCTTGCTCGCGCTGGAGAAGTCGCCGCGCGCGAGCGAGCCGGTGGCGGGGCTCTTCCGCGCGGTGCACACGGTGAAGGGGATGAGCGCGACGATGGGCTACGGCGCCGTGACGGCGCTGGCGCACGAGATGGAATCGCTGCTCGACCTGGTGCGGCAGGGGGCGCGGCCGGTGACGCCGGCGATGATGGACCTGCTCTTCCGCGGCGCGGATGCGCTGGAGCGGGCGATCGCGCGGGCGGCGTCGGGCGGCGGGGACGACGAGGGGGCGGCGGCGCTCGCGGCGACGTTCCGGGAGGAGGCGGGGGGGAAGGGCGGCGCTCGGCGCTCGGCGCTCGGCGCGCGGCCGGCGAGTGGGAAGGGCGGCGCGCGGCGCGCGGGGGGCGGCGCTCGGCGCTCGGCGCGCGGCGCTCGGCAAGAGAGTGGGAAACGGAAGGGTGCGGCGCGCGGGGGGGTCACGGTGCGCGTGCGGATGAAGGAGAACGTCGTGCTCAAGGGGGCGCGCGCCTTCCTGGTGGTGAAGCGCGCGGAGGGGCTCGGCAAGGTCACCGGGGTCGAGCCGTCGCTCGACGACCTGCAGGCCGAGCGCTTCGAGCGGGAGTTCGGGCTCACGCTCGTGACGACGAGCGACCCGGATGCGATCGTGCGCACGCTCAAGGGGGCGGGCGAGGTGGAGCGGGTGTGGGTGGAGAGCGGCGCGGAGGTGGCGCCGGGGACGAACGACGCGGCGTCGCCGCCGGCGACGGAAGCGACGCGGCACGTGCGCATCGACCTCCGCCGGCTCGACACGCTGATGGACCTGGTGGGGGAGCTGGTGATCGCGCGCGGGCAGCTGCAGCAACAGGCGGGCGCCGCGGGGGACCAGGCGCTGGACGACACGGTGGGGCAGGCGTCGCGGCTGGTGGGGGAGCTGCAGGACGAGATCATGCGCTGCCGGATGGTGCCGGTGGCGCAGGTCTTCGACCGCTTCCCGCGGATGGTGCGCGACGCGGCGCGCTCGCTGGGGAAGGAGGTGGACTTCATCGTCGAGGGACAGGAGAGCGAGCTGGACCGCTCGATGCTCGACGAGATCGGCGACCCGGTGGTGCACCTCCTCCGGAACGCGGTGGACCACGGCATCGAGCTGCCGGCGGAGCGGGAGCGGGCGGGGAAGCCGCGCGCGGGGCGGCTGGTGCTGAGCATCGCGCGCGACCGCGGCGCGGTGACGATCCAGGTGAGCGACGACGGGCGCGGGGTGGACCGGCGGAAGGTGCTGGAGAAGGCGCGCGAGCTGGGGCTGGTGGAGCGCGGCGCGACGCGCCTGACGGACGATGAGCTCGTGCGGCTGATCGCGCGGCCGGGCTTCACGACGGCGGAGCGCGTCACGAGCCTGTCGGGGCGCGGGGTGGGGATCGACGTGGTGAGCACGCGCGTGCGCGCGCTGGGCGGGTCGGTGGACATCCGCTCGGCGGAGGGGCAGGGGACGACGGTGACGGCGCGGCTGCCCCTCACCCTGGCGATCGTGCGGGCGATGCTCGCGCGCGCGGCGGGGGAGACGTACGCGGTGCCGATGACGCACGTGACGGAGACGGTGGAGCTCGAGGCCGCGGCGGTGCAGACGGTGCGCGGGCGCGAGGCGATCGTGCTGCGCGACGACGTGCTGCCGCTCGTGCGGCTGCGCGAGCGGGTGGGGCTCCCCGGCTCGGCGGCGGCGCGGCAGCAGGTGGTGCTGGTGTCGCTCGGCGAGCGGCGCGCGGCGCTGGTGGTGGACGAGCTCGCGGGGCAGCAGGACATCGTGGTGAAGCAGTTCGACCCGGTGCGCGGGGGGCTGCCGCTGTTCAGCGGCGCGACGATCCTTCCCGACGGCGCGCCGGGGCTCATCCTGGATGTGGGCAGCCTCCTCTAGCGGAGCACCGATGGCGGACCTCCTCTCCCTCTCCCCGGTGGAACTCGACGCCCTCCGCGAGACCGCGAGCATCGGCGCGGGGCACGCGGCCACGGCGCTGTCGCAGATGACCGGGAGCCGGATCATGATCACGGTGCCGCGGCTCACGATCGCGGCGCTGGAGGACGTGCCGCGCCAGATCGACGACGGCGAGGAGCCGATCGCGGCCGTGATGATGCAGATGCTGGGTGACCTCACCGGGCGCTCGCTGCTCGTCTTCCCGCACCCGACGGCGGTGCGGCTGGCGCACCTGATGCTGCGGCGGCCGCACGTGCCGGGCGCGCCGCTCGGCGAGCTGGAGCAGAGCGCGCTCAAGGAGGCGGGGAACATCCTCGCCGGCGCCTACCTCAACGCGCTGAGCGAGTTCCTCGGGCTCATGCTGCTGCCGTCGCCGCCGAGCCTGGCGGTGGACATGTCGCAGGCGGTGCTCACCACGGCGTACACGCAGTTCGGCGCCGAGAAGGACGTGCTCTTCGCGGTGGAGACGCAGTTCCTGTTCGACGAGGGGCGCGACCAGCTGCGCGGCTACTTCCTCCTGCTCCCGGATCTCGCGTCGCTGCGCGTGATCCTCCGGGCCGTCCGCCTGTCGTGACCGCCGCCGCCTCCCCCGTCTCGCAGCGCGACCGCGACATCCTGCGGTCCTTCGCCCGGCGCATCGATCCGAGCGACGCGGGCGCGCACAACAACCTCGGCGTCCTCTACTACAACAAGGGGATGTACGCCGAGGCGGTGGAGGCGTTCGAGAAGGCGCTGGAGCTGGACCCGAAGATGGACGTGGCCCAGCGGAACCTCGAGGTCGCGTACTTCAACACGGGCTACTACGACCGGCGGGTGGCGGAGCTGCGCGACCGGCTGCGGAGCCATCCGCACGACCGCGACGCGCGCTGGGAGCTGGGGCGCGCGTACGCGGCGCTGGGGGACGTGCCGGAGGCGGTGGCGGAGTTCACCGCGATCCTCGAGCACCACCCGGACGACGCGGGGGCGATCATCCAGCTCGGGCTGGCGGAGAAGGCGAGCGGCGACCTGGAGAAGGCGCAGCAGTGGTTCGAGCGCGCCTTCCGCCTGGAGCCGAAGAGCGCGCTGGTGAGCTACTACATCGGCGAGGTGCTGTACAACCGCGGGCTGAACGAGGAGGCGCTCGTGGCGCTGCGGCGCTCGATCGACCTCAACCCCGACAACTCGGACGCGCACTACCTGCTGGGCTTCGTCCTGGGCGACCTGGGGCGGCACGAGGAGGCGCGCGCGGCGACCAAGCGCGCGATCCAGCTGAACCCGTCGCTCTCGCGCGCGCAGGCGAACCTCTCGATCGACCGGTACAACGCGGCGAAGTACGAGGAGCTGGTGCCGGAGCGGCACGAGCGGCGCTCCTCGCAGATGGAGGTCGCGGGGGAGGGCGGGCTCGCGCACTACAACCTCGGGCTCGCCTTCCGCCAGAAGGGCTACTACGCCGAAGCGCTGCGCGAGTACCGGCTGGCGCTGGAGCGGGGGGAGGAGCGCGGGCTGGTGCTCCAGGCGATGGCCGAGGTGCACCTGCTCAAGCGCGATCCGCAGGCGGCGATCGAGCTCTACGAGCGTCTCCTCGAGGAGGAGACGGAGAGCCCGAAGCTCTGGTGCGAGCGCGGGGTGGCGCTGCACCAGCAAGGGAAGGCGCGCGAGGCGGCGGAGAGCTACCGGCGCGCCCTCGCGCTGGACGCGGCGTACGCCATCGCGCACAACAACCTGGGCGTGGCGGAGTTCCACGCGGGGAGCAGCGAGAACGCCGTGGAGTCCTTCCGCGCGGCGCTCGCGGCGCATCCGGGCTTCGTGAAGGCGTGGCTCAACCTCGCGCTGCTGCTCTACCAGGGGAAGCGGCACCAGCTCGCGCTCGAGGCCTACCGGCAGGCGCTGACGGTGGACGCGGAGCAGCCGGTGGCGTGGAACGGGATCGGGCTGGTGCTGGCGGAGCTCAAGAAGCACGAGGACGCGCGCAACGCGTTCGGGCGGGCGATCCACGCGCGCCCGCACTACGCGGAGGCGCACTACAACCTCGGCTTCACGCTCTCCAACCTCGGGGACTTCGAGGGGGCGCTGCGCGCGACGCGCCGCGCGCTCGAGCTCGATCCGTTCTACGTGCGGCAGAAGTTCGAGCTCGCGATCGACCTCGAGTACGAGGACCCCGACCTGTCGATCGCGCCCGCGCTCGGCGAGGCACAGCGCGTGGAGCAGGCGGTGGAGACCTTCGCGTTCGACGCGGGGCGGCTCGACGCGCTCTTCGCGGAGCTGAAGCCGCTCCCGGCGGCGGCGCCCGCGGCGCCGGCGCCGGCCGCCGAGTCGGCGTACGCGATGGCGGCCGAGTACCTGTCGAAGGGGATGCTCGACCGCGCGGCGGCGGAGGTGAACCGCGCGCTGGTGCGCGGCGGCGACACCGGCGAGGGGCTCACGCTGCTGGGCGAGATCTTCCTGCGGCAGGGGCTGCACGGCGAGGCGCTGGAACGCTTCCGCAACGCGCGCGCGGTGACGAAGGGGGGCGCGCGCGCGCTGCAGGGGGAGACGCGCGCGCTGCTGCTGCTCAAGCGCGCCGACGACGCGCGCGCGGTGGCGGAGCAGCTGCTCGCCGCGGACGGGAACAACGTGGAGTCGCTGCTGCTCGTGGCGAGCGCCCGCGCGGACGCGGGCGACCCGGGGGCGGCGCGCGAGCTCCTCAAGAACGCGCGGCGCCTCGCCCCCGCGCGCGCCGACGTGCTCCGCCAGTTCGGCGACGTGGCGCGCGCCGCGGGGGACCTCGACGGCGCGGTGGCGGCCTACCGCAACGCCCTGGAGCTCGATCCGGACGTGGCGGTGGTGCACTTCGAGCTCGGGCGGCTGCTCGCCGAGCGGAACGACGGGCCGGGCGCCGAGGCCGAGCTCCTCGCCGCGCTCGACGCGGTGCCGACGTACGTCGAGGCGACGCTCGCCCTCGCGCAGGTGCGCCGCCGCTTCGGCCGCGCCAAGGAGGCGCTCTCGCCCCTCGTGGACCTGCTGCGCCGCGATCCGTACAACGTGGAGGCGCTGCTCGCGCTGAGCGAGGTGCTGCTCGAGCTCGAGCGGCACCGCGACGCCGCCGTGTCGATCGAGCGCGTGCTGCGCTTCGACCCGCGCCACGTGGGCGCGCTCTTCCTGCACGGCGTGATGCTCGCGGAGCAGCACCGCTATCGCGAGGCGATCCAGGCGTGGGACCGCGTGGTGGAGCTCGAGCCGGAGAGCGAAGTGGCGCGCCGCGCGCGCCGCGAGGCGCGCACCGCCGCCGACCTGCTCCGGATCTTCCGGCACCGCCAGGAGGCGTCCTGATGGCGATCGAGGGACCGCTCCGCGAGCTCGGCATCCACGACGTCTTCCAGCTGCTCGACCTGAGCCGGAAGACGGGGCGCCTCACGGTCACCTCCGTCCTCCGCGACAACCAGGGGACGGTGTACTTCGACCGCGGCGCGGTGATCCATGCCGCCATCCGGAGCAATCCCCACCGCCTGGGCGAGCTCCTCCTGCGCGCCGGGAAGATCACCGAGGGGGACCTCACGCGCATCCGCGAGCAGCAGCGGCGCGAAGGGGACAAGCGGCAGCTCGGCGAGCTGCTGCTCGAGGCGGGGGCGCTCTCGCGCAAGGAGCTGGAGCGCCAGGTGCGCTTCCAGGTGGAAGAGGTCGTGTTCGAGATGATGTCGTGGCGCGAGGGCTTCTTCTCCTTCGAGGAGGGGACGGTGCTCGACGCGCCGGCGGAGGTGGACATCCGCATCTCGACCGAATCGCTGCTCATGGAGGGGGCGCGGCGCATCGACGAGTGGTCGCTCATCGAGGGGAAGGTGCCGCACCTCGGCGTGGTGCCGGTGTTCGCCGCGCTCGACGGCGAGCACACGGGGCTGCTCGACCTCCTGCCGAAGGAGTGGGAGGTGCTCGGCCAGATCGACGGCGCGCGCGACCTGCGCGCGATCGCCGAGGCGAGCGCGATGAGCGAGTTCGACGTGGCGCGCGTGATGTACGGGCTCGTGACGACGGGGATCGTGGAGCTGAAGCCGGGGGAAGGGATCCCCCCCGCGCCGCCGCCGGCGCCGCCGATCCCGCCGCGCCGGACGCCGGAGCCGCGTCCCGCGGAGCCGGAGCCCATCGCCGCGGCCGTTCCCGCCGCGGCCGTTCCCGCCGCGGCCGAGGCGCCGGCGGTGCCGCGGGCCGATGCGACGGCCTCCGTGCCCGGCGTCCCGGATTCGCCGATGCCGGAGGCGGCGGTGGTGCTCCCGGGTTCGCTGCTGCACGTGCCGAGCCTCGAGCACACGGGGATGCATCCCGTCGCGCTGCGACCGTCCGCCGCGGCCGTTCCTCCGGCGCCGCCGGCGACGGCGCCTGCCGCCGCGCCCGCCGCGCCGATGAGCGCCGCCGCCGCGGAGGATGCCCTCGTGCACGTCGAGCGCGCGCGCCGTTCGCTCCGCCTCGGCGATGCCGACGCGGCGGTGATCGCGGCCATGGCGGCGGTGGAGGCGAGCGGCGGCGCCGTGGAGGCGCGGATCCTCCTGGCGCGCGCGCAGCTCAAGGCGGGCGCCGTGGGCGACGCGCTGTCCACCGTGCGCGCCGCGCTCGAGCGCGACATGCTGAATCCCGCGCTCTACCGGCTGCTGGGCCGCGTCGCGGTGGCGCGCGGCGACCTGGCCGATGCGGTGGCGGGCTTCGAGCGCTACCTGCGGCTCGCGCCGGACGCGCCCGACGGGGCGGACCAGGCGCACGTGCGCGCGGCGGCGGAGGCCGCGGCGCGGCTCCGCGACGCGCTCCGGGAGCTGGGCGATGGCTGACGAGATCACGCGCCTCAGCGAGGAGCTCGCCCGCGACCCGTCGAGCCTGGTCTTCCTGCAGCTCGGCGAAGCGCTGCGGAAGGGGGGGCAGCTGGAGCTCGCGCTCAAGGTGGCGATGCGCGGCCTCGAGCGGCACGCGCACAACGCCGACGCGCACGACCTGCTCGCGCGCATCTGCGTGGACCGCGGCGAGCTCGAGCAGGCCTTCGACGAGTGGGACATGGTGCTGCGCCTCGCGCCGAACCACGTCGGCGCGCAGAAGGGGATGGGCTACGTCCTCTTCAAGCAGGGGCGGCTGGAGGAGGCCGAGACGCACCTGAGCGGCGCCGCGTCGGGCGACCGGACCGATCCGTCGATCTCGACCGCGCTGCGCATGGTGCGCCGGCTGCTCCGCTACGCGCGGATCGCGGGGAACGGGCGCGAGCCGGGCCCCGAGGAGCTCGAGGCCGCGCAGCGGCGCGTGGAGGAGGAGGCGCACTACCTGTTCGCCGACATCCTCGGCGACGGCGAGCAGACCGCGCTCCTGCTGAACGCCGACGGGATGGTGACGGCGGGGGCGTACGTCACGGCCGACGGCACGGACGTGTCGCAGGAGATGGGGGCGCACCTCTCCGGCGTGCGCGACGATGCGCAGCGCACCGTGCGCCATCTCGACCTGGGCGCGTGGAAGACCGTGCTCTACGAGACGGACATCGCGACGGTGGCGATCGCGCCGGCGGCGGACGACGCGATGGTGGTCGTGGCGGCGTCGCACACGATGCCCCTGGGTTTCGTGCGCCGGGTGCTCGACCGCTGCGTGCGGCGCGCGACGATGTGGCTCACGGAGGCGGGATGAGCTCGCCCTTCGAGGACGTCCTCGCGACGCTCATCCGCCAGCGCGGGGTGCTCGGCTGCCTCGTGGTGGGGGAGAGCGACGGCATCGTGGTGGACGCCAACGTGCAGGTGGGGGTATCGGAGGCGGCGGTGGCGGCGCTGGCGGCGGCGCTCTACCGGCGCGCGCGGCTGTCGTCGCAGTCGGCCGGGCTGGGGCGCGTCACCTTCCTGCAGCTGGAGGCGGAGCGCGGGCACGTCTGCGCGGTGGGGCGCGAGGGGCTGGTGCTGGTGACGCTCGCCGAGCCGCGGGCGCACATCGGGCTCATCCGCGGCGCGATGCTGCAGAGCGTCGAGGCCCTCGCATGATGCGCACGCACGCGGCGGAGGCGTGGGTGGAGGCGCCGCTCCAGCGCTTCGTGGACGACGCGCGCGTGCTCTTCGCGCTGCTGCTGCACCCGAGCGGGCAGGTGCTGGGGCAGTTCGGCTTCACGCGCGCGGTGGACGTGATGGCGGCGTGCGCGCTCGCGGCGGGGATCCACGCGTCGGCGGGGCAGCTCGGGCGCGAGCTCGACGGAGCGCCCTTCCACGAACTGTACCACGCGGGGAAGGAGCGGCAGATCTTCATCGGCGAGGTGCGCACGGCGCGCGGGTCGTTCATCTTCCTCACGGCGTTCGGCGACGAGAGCTCGCTCGGGCTCGTGCGGGTGTTCTTCGCCGAGCTCTCGGAGCGCCTGGCGCAGGTGGTGCCGCCGCGCGTGGACGGCCCGCCGCTCGCGGCGGCGAGCCTCGAGCGCGACCTCGCGCGGAGCCTCGCGCAGCTCTTCGGGCGCGCGCCCGCCGCGCCCGACGGCGGCGACGCCCCCCTCTCCCCCACCGCGTGAGCGCGCCGTGAGCCTCGTCAACTACGCGACCCGCGAGATCACCTGCAAGATCGTCTACTACGGCCCGGGGCGGTCGGGGAAGACGACGAACCTGCATTACATTTACGAGCAGGTGCCGCGCGACCGGAAGGGGAAGATGGTGTCGCTCGCCACGCAGACCGACCGCACCCTCTTCTTCGACTTCCTGCCGCTGGACCTCGGCATGATCTCCGGCTTCACCACGCGCTTCCAGCTCTACACGGTGCCGGGGCAGGTCTACTATCACACCACGCGGAAGCTGGTCCTGCAGGGCGCCGACGGCGTCGTGTTCGTGGCCGACAGCCAGGCGCGGCAGCTGCAGGAGGACATCGAGAGCATGCAGGACCTGCACACGCACCTGGCCGAGCACGGCGTGGACGCGCGCGCGCTCCCGCTGGTGATCCAGTACAACAAGCGGGACCTGCCGCCGGAGATGATCCTCTCGATCCCGGCGCTGGAGGACGCGCTGAACTTCCGCGGCGTCCCCTCCTTCGGCGCCGACGCGCTGCACGGCACCGGTGTCTTCGAGACGCTGCGCGGGATCGCGGAGCTCGTGCTCCGCCGCCTCAGCGCGGCCGCACCCGCGGGGTCCCGGTGACGGCCGAGCTCGATCCGCGCTATCGCTTCGAGAACTACATCGTCGGGGCGGCGAACCGGCTCGCCGTGTCGGCGGCCAAGGCCGTGGCCCAGTCGCCGGGCACGTCGTACAACCCGCTGTTCATCTACAGCAGCTCCGGGCTCGGGAAGACGCACCTGATGATCGCGGTGGGGCACCTCGCGATGCAGATCGCGCCCGCGCTGCGCTGCCTCTACATCACCCTCGACGAGTTCGTGGAGGAGCTCACCGCCGCCGTCTCCTCCGGCACGATCGAGCAGTACAAGCAGCGCTTCCAGGACGTGGACGTGCTGCTGCTGGACGACGTGCAGTTCCTCGCCGGCCGGCGCGAGACGCAGAGCGAGATGCTGCGCCTCTTCAACGCGCTGCAGCGCGCGGGGAAGCAGATCATCCTCACCAGCGACCGTCCGCCGAACGAGATCGCCGACCTCGACGAGCGCCTCATCACGCGCTTCTCCGGCGGCCTCGTGGTGGACGTCGGCCTCCCGGACTACGAGACGCGCGTCGCGATCCTGCGCGCGAAGGCGGAGGAGCGCGGGGCGCAGTTCGAGGCGGGGGTGCTCGACGAGGTCGCGCGGATGAACTTCGGCAACGTGCGCGAGCTGCAGGGGGCGCTCAACCGCCTCATCGCGAGCCAGACGCTGGGCGAGGCCGAGGTGACGGTGCGCAACGTGCGCGAGATCCTGGGCGAGAAGCCGGACGCCGCGCCGGCCGCGGCGCAGGGGGCGCGCGGCCAGGAGTTCGCGAGCTTCCTCTCCGACCTCAGCGACGTGGTCGCCCAGCACATCGACACGTGGCGCGTGCGCGTCGTGGAGGCGATCACCTACTGGCACCAGCTCGGCTACGAGACGACGCTCCTCGAGCGCGCGCTCGAGCAGAGCGAGGAGCCCGACGTGGACGCGCTGCTCGCCCAGTTCGAGGCGAACATCGCGCGCCTGCGCGCGCTCGAGCAGGAGGCCGCGCGCATCGACCCGGTGCTCGCGGAGTCGGAGCTCTTCAAGGACCCGGAGCGGGTGGGGGAGGCCGAGCTCATGCTCGCGCGCCAGCTCGGCGGCGCCGAGCCGCCCCCGGGGCCCGACCCGGCGCTCCGCCGCGAGACCTTCGAGGTGGGGCCGTCGAACCAGCTCGCCGTGCACGCGGCGGACACGGTCGCGCTCGAGCCGGGGCGGAAGTACAACCCGCTCTTCCTGTACGGCACGCCCGGCGTGGGCGTCACGCACCTCGTGCACGCGCTCGCGAACGAGCTCGCCGCCGGCGGCGGCGCGCGGACCGTCGCCTGCGTGAACGCGCAGCAGTTCATCGACGAGCTGATCACCGCGCTGCAGGAGGGCACCATCGAGCGCTGGCGCGCGCGCTACCGCCTCGTCGATGCGCTGCTCATCGACGACGTGCAGCTCTGCGCCGGCACCGAGCGCGCGCAGGAGGAGCTCTTCCACGTCTTCAACAGCCTGTACTCGGTGGGGAAGCAGCTGGTGCTCGCCGCCGACCGCGCGCCCAAGCAGATCGCCGGCCTCGAGGAGCGGCTCCGCTCACGCTTCGAGGGCGGGCTGGTGGTGGAGATCCAGCCCCCCGACCACGCGCTGCGCGAGAAGCTCTACGCGCGCTTCCTCGCCGCCGCGGGACAGCACCCCGACCGCGTGCTCGTCGACTTCCTCTCGGCGCGCGCGGTGGCGAACGTGCCCGAGCTCGTGGCCACCGTCGACCGGCTGGTGAAGGCGGCGGAGGTGGTGGGGGTGCCGCTCAACGCCGCCTTCGCGCGCAAGGAGCTGGACGGCGGCGGCACGGCGCCCATGCCGCTCCGCGCCGCGGACGGGCGCGAGGCCGATGCCTTCTTCCTCGACGAGGAGAAGGTGGTGTGGGACTGGCCCGACGTCTCGGGCCGCGCGATCGAGGACCTCCGCTGATGGCGATCAAGGGCAGTCTCAAGGAAGCGTCGCTCCCCGACGTCCTCACGCTCCTCGCGATGGGGCAGAAGACGGGCTGCCTGTCGGTCGCCGACCGGAACAACTTCGGCTACATCTACTTCGACCGCGGCCGCATCTCGTACGCGTCGATCGTGAACCGGCGCGACCGCCTCGGCGACCTGCTCGTGAAGCACGGCGTGATCACGCAGCTCGAGCTCGACGTCGCCGTCGAGGCGCAGAGCAAGGGCGCGCGCGGCAAGCGCATCGGCGAGATCCTCATCGAGCAGCACATCCTCACGCGCGAGGAGCTGCACCGCTACATCCGCGTCCAGATCGAGGAGGCCGTCTACTACCTCTTCACCTGGTCGCAGGGCACGTTCAGCTTCGAGGCCGACATGCGCCCCGAGGAGCACGACGTCCTGGTGTCGATCAACCCGGAGTCGCTCCTCCTCGAGGGAGCGCGCCGCGTCGACGAGTGGAGCCTGATCGAGAAGAAGGTGCCGAGCTTCGACATCATCTTCGAGATCGACCGCGCGCGCCTCGCGCAGAGCGAGGCGCAGCTCACGCCGGTGCAGGAGCAGCTGGTCCCCCTCATCGATGGCCGCCGCGACGTCACGACGCTCATCGACGCCTCCGGCATCGGCGAGTTCGAGGTGGGGAAGGCGCTCTACGCCCTCGCCACCGCCGGCTTCCTCCACCGCGTGGGCAAGTCCCGCCCCGTGGAGGACGGCGTGCGCGAGGCGCGCGTGGAGGAGCACCGCAACCTCGGCGTCGCCTTCTACAAGACCGCGATGTTCGAGGAGGCCACGCGCGAGTTCCGCCGCGTCGTGGAGCTCAACGAGGGCGACGTCCCCGCGCGCTTCTTCCTCGGCCTCGTCGCGATGCGCGAGGGGAAGTGGTCGGAGGCGGTGCTCACCCTGCGCGAGGCGTCGTCCCAGCCCGGCGCGCGCCCCGCGATCTTCCACAACCTCGCCTACGCCCTCGAGCGCATGGGGCACTACGACGACGCGCACGAGGCCCTGCAGGAGGCGATCCAGCGCGGCGGCCAGGAGGATCCGCGCATCCGCACCTCGCTCGGCGTGCTCGCCCTGAAGAGCGGGGAAGTGGACGAGGCCGACGCGCTCCTCACCGCCGCCCGCACGCTCTGGGGGAAGCGCACGCCGTCGCCCGCGTGGTACCACTACGCGGCGCTCGCCGCCGCGCTCGCCGGCGAGCTCGCCCGCGCGCTGGAGATCATCACGGAGGGGGTGGAAGTGCACCCGCACGCCGCCGTGCTCTACAACACGCTCGCCACCGTGCACGAGCGCCGCGGCGACCTCACGGCCGCGGGGCAGGCCGCCGAGCGCGGGCTGCACGAGGACGGCTCCCTCCCGCAGCTCTTCAAGAACCTCGGCGACTGCCTCTACCGCGCGTCCCGCTACGACGAGGCGCTCGAGGCCTACCAGCGCGCGATCAAGCTCGACCCCGCCCTCGGCGACGACGTCTACTTCAAGCTCGGCAACATCCGCTTCAAGTGGCAGGAGAAGGACCAGGCGCTCGCGTACTGGGAGCGCGCGCTCGCGCTCAACCCGGACAACGACGTCATCCGCACCAACCTCGACCTCGCCCGGTCGATGCCGTCATGAGAGCCGCCGCCGCGCCCCCCGACGCCGAGTTCGAGCTGCTCACCGCGAAGATCACGCGGGAGCGCGGCTTCGGCTGCGCGAGCTACAAGGAGAAGTGCCTGCGCCGGCGGATCGCCGTGCGGATGCGCGCGCGCGGCGTGCACACTTACCACGACTACGCGCGCGTGCTCGACAGCGACGCCGCCGAGTACGAGCGGCTGCTCGACGCGCTCACCATCAACGTCACGCGCTTCTGCCGCAATCCGGAGGCGTGGGCGGCGCTCGACGCGCAGGTGCTGCCGGCGCTGCTCACGCGCGCGCGGACCCCGCTCCGCGTCTGGAGCGCCGGCTGCGCCTCGGGGGAGGAGACGTACACGCTGGCGATGTACCTCCATCGCCGCGCCGCCCAGCTGGGGCGCGCCGCCCGCGCCGTGGAGGTGCTCGGCACCGACATCGACAAGGCGAGCCTCGAGGCGGCCGAGGCGGGACGCTACCCGGAGCCGGCGCTCGCCGAGATGCCCGCCGACCTGCGCGCCGCGTACTTCCCGGGCGCCGCGCCGGTGGAGGTGCCCGCCGCCGTGCGCGCGCTCGTGCGCTTCCGCCGCCACGACCTGCTCGGCGAGCCCGCCCCCGGCGGCCCCTTCGACCTGATCGTCTGCCGCAACGTCACGATCTACTTCGACAAGGCGTCGCAGGAGGCGCTGCTCGCGAAGTTCCACGGCGCGCTCGCCCCGGGGGGCGTGCTGATGCTCGGCAAGGTGGAGACCCTCTCGCTGGCGCAGCGCGGCCTCTTCGAGACGGTGGATGCGCGCGAGCGCCTCTTCCGCCGCGCGCCGTGAGGGAGGTCCGCGTGCGCGTCGCCGAGGCCGCCGTCGCCCAGGGGGATTCCGTGCTCGCCACGGTCGGGCTCGGGAGCTGCGTGGCGATCGTGCTCCACGACGCCGCGGCGCAGGTGGGCGGACTCGCCCACGTGCTCCTCCCCACCGACGCCATGGCGCGCGACCGCACCAACCGCGCGAAGTTCCCCGCGAGCGCCGTGCCGCTGCTGCTCGAGGAGATGCGCGCGCTCGGCGCGCAGGACCGCCGCATCACCGCGCGCCTCGTCGGCGGCGCGAGCATGTTCACGAACCTGATCCCCACCGGCGGCCTGCAGATCGGCGAGCGCAACGTGATCGCCAGCCGCCGCGCGCTCGCGCAGGCGCGCATCCCCATCGCCGCCGAGGACACCGGCGGCGGCCATGGCCGCAGCGTCTTCTTCCGCACCGCCGACGGCCGCGTCGAGGTGCGCTCGTTCACGGGGAGCCATGTCGAGCTCTAGGGCGATGCGCACCGTCCTCGTCGTGGACGACAGCGCCTTCATGCGCAAGCTCGTCGTCGACCTCATCGACGGCTCCGGCGAGTTCCGCGTGGTGGGCACCGCGCGCAACGGCGTCGACGCGCTGCGGAAGGTGGAGCAGCTCGCCCCCGACCTCGTCACGATGGACATCGAGATGCCGGAGCTCGATGGACTCGGCGCGCTCGAGCGGATCATGCGCACCGCGCCGCGCCCCGTCGTGATGCTCTCCGGCGCCGCCACCGGCGGCGCGAACGACCCGGTGCTGCGCGCCCTCGAGCTCGGCGCCGTCGAGTTCGTGCACAAGCCCTCCGGCCCGATCTCCCTCGACCTCGCCGCCGCGCGCGAGCCGCTGCTCACCGCCCTGCGCGCCGCCGCCGAGGTGAACCTGCGCTCCGTGGCGGCGCTCGCCGCGCGCGCCGGCGGCGCGTCGGCGCCCCGCGATGCGCACGACGCCGCGCTCGCCGGCTGCTGCGTGGCGATCGCCAGCTCCACCGGCGGCCCCCGCGCCCTCGCCGACGTGATCCCCGCGCTCCCGCGCGGGCTCGAGGCCGCCGTGGTCGTCGTGCAGCACATGCCCGCCGGCTTCACGAAGAGCCTCGCCGAGCGGCTCGACGGCGAGAGCCGCGTGGCCGTGGCCGAAGCGGTGGACGGCGAGCCCCTCCTGCGCGGGCGCGTGTACGTCGCGCCGGGCGGCCGGCATCTCCGCGTGGCCGCCGGCCCCGCGGGCCCCGTGCTCGCGCTGGACGACGCGCCGCCGATCTGGGGGGTGCGCCCCGCCGCCGACCATCTCTTCCGCTCGGTGGCCGAGCGCTTCGGCCCCGCCGCGGTGGGCGTCGTGCTCACCGGCATGGGACGCGATGGCGCCGAGGGGCTGCGCGCGATCCGCGACGCGGGGGGCGCCGGCATCGCGCAGGACCAGGCGACGTCGGTCATCTTCGGCATGCCGCAGGCGGCGATCGCCGCGGGCGGCGCCGACCGCGTGCTCCCGCTCGGCGCCATCGCCCCCGCGATCGCCGAGCTCGCCGCGCGCCGCCGCCCCGGCGTCACGCCGCCGCGCGCGGCGCGCCCCGTGGGCGCGAAGGAGGAGCGCCGATGACCGCGCCCCCGGCCGCCGCGGTGGCGGAACTGCTGCTCTTCACCGTGGGCGGCGAATGGTTCGGCGTGCCCCTCGCCGCCGCCGAGGAGGCGCTCGAGGAACTCCCGCTGGAGCCGCTCCCCGGCATGCCCGCCGGGATGCTCGGCGTCGCGCCCCTGCGCGGGCAGATGCTCTCCGTGTACGCCACGCGGCCGCTCCTCGGCGTCGCGCCCGCCGACGGCGCGCGGGTGACGCTGATCGTGCGCGGCGGCGGCGCGCGCGTGGGCCTGCTCATCGATGATGTGGAGGATGTGCTCGTGACCGATCTCGCGATGCTGCGCCCCGTGCCCGGTGCCGGCGGCGCCGACCCCGTGCTCCGCGGCGTGACCGCCCAGGACGGGCGGCTCGTCGCC
>DATKOH010000136.1:0-3821 GCA_035524735.1 Gemmatimonadaceae bacterium | reverse complement strand
ACTCGGGGCAGGTGACGCGCGCATCGGTGGCCACGAGCTCGCGGCCGCAGCGGATGCACCGCTGGACGGTGGACTTCGGGCGGGGCGGCATCTCTCAGGATACCGGGGCCCCGCCGCGGACGGAAGGAAGGTGAAACTTCGTGCGGTGCTCCGGTGTCTTATCCTGTGTGCGCGCGCGGCCATTCCACTCGCGCGCGCTCCCCGCTACACTGCGGAAGACCCTCTCCGACGCCCCAGGCCCCTCTCATGGCTTCCCCCGTTCGCCGTGCCGCCGCCGCGGCCGCCCTCGCGCTCCCCCTGCTCGGCGCCGGCTTCCTGCTCGGTGCGCGCACCACGCGCGACTCCGCGCAGCTCTTCGACCAGGTGCTGCAGTACGTCTCGGCGCGCTTCGTCGACTCCGTGCCCGCGAACGATCTGTACGAGAAGGCGGCGCGCGGGCTCGTGCACGAGCTCAACGACCCGTACGCCGCGCTCTACTCGCCCAAGGAGCTCGCCGAGTTCACGGCGAGCACCGGCGGCCGCTACGGCGGGCTCGGCATGCTCGTGGAGGACCAGCAGGGGGTGGTGGTGGTGAGCCGCGTCTATCCGCACACCCCCGCCGAGGCGGGCGGCGTGCGCGAGGGCGACCGGATCGTGGGCGTGGATGGCAAGCCCACGCGCGGCCTCCGGCTCGTGCAGGTGACCGACCAGCTCAAGGGGACGCCCGGCACCGACGTGCGGGTGTCGTTCGCCCGCACGGGGGTGGCGCAGCCCATCGACATGAAGTTCACGCGCGCGGTGATCCACATCCCCGCCGTGCCGTACACCGTGATGCTCGACGGCGGCGCCGGCTACATCCCGCTGCTGCAGTTCAACGAGACGGCGGCGCAGGAGACGATGGACGCGGTGGCGAAGCTCCAGCTGGACGGCGCGAAGGGGATCGTGCTCGACCTCCGCGGCAACGGCGGCGGGATCGTCGACCAGGCGATCACCATCGCGAACCTCTTCCTCAAGCCGGGAGTGGAGATCGCGAGCGTGCGCGGGCGCGACGGGCCGGCGCAGTCGTACTATGCGCGCGGCGCGCCGATCGCGCCCACGGTGCCGCTGGTCATCCTGATGGACGGCTACACGGCGAGCGCGAGCGAGATCGTCGCCGGCGCGCTGCAGGACCACGACCGCGCGCTGCTCGTCGGCACGACGAGCTTCGGCAAGGGGCTCGTGCAGTCGCTCTACCAGCTCGACGGCGGCTGGGCGCTCAAGCTGACCACGGCGAAGTGGTACACCCCCAACGGGCGCTCCATCCAGAAGGAGCGGAAGTGGGTGGACGGCCAGCCCACCGACGATCCCGATTCGGTGACGGCGCCGCCCTCCGCCGACAGCGCGCGCAAGGATCGCCCGGTCTACCACAGCGATGCGGGACGGACGGTGTTCGGCGGCGGCGCGATCTCCCCCGACGTCTACATCCGCCCCGACACGCTCAGCGGCGTGGAGCAGCGTTTCCTCAAGGCGGTCACGCCCAAGTCGCAGGACTTCTACGTCGTGCTGTACAACTACTCGATGAGCCTGAAGGATTCGGTGAAGACGCCCGAGTTCAGGGTGAGCGCCGCGTGGCGCACCGAGTTCCGGCGCCGGCTCGATTCGGCCGGCGTGAAGGTGGACCGCGCCCTCTACGACAGCGCCGCGAGCGAGGTGGACCGCCTCCTCGGCGACCGCATCACGCGCTTCGCCTATGGCGATGCGGCGGCGAAGCAGCGCGAGCTCGCCGACGACTCGCAGCTGGAGGCGGCGCTGGCCCTGCTCAAGCAGGGACCCACGCAGCACGATCTCTTCCTGGTCGCCGAGCGGCGGAACGGGAAGCCGGCGGCGCACCAGTGAGCCGGAGCACTCCGACCCGGAGGACGCGATGAAGGGATGGATCCTCGTGGCGGTGGCCGTGGCGTCGCTCGCCGGCTGCGCCAAGAAGACCGTGAAGCCCGACCAGTCGCTGAGCCCCGCGGTGGAGCTCGAGGTGGTGAACAACCTCAATCCGCCCGCGCAGGTGACGGTGTTCGTCTCGTCGGCGTTCAGCGGACGCCAGGTGCTCGGCACGGTGAGCCCCGGGCGCACGATGCGGTTCACCTACACGCCCACGAACGCCACCGACAAGTTCGCCTTCCTCGCGCAGTTCGCGTCGGGGCGGTGGGCCACCTCGCCCACCTTCACGCTCTCGAACGTGCAGACCGTGCAGTGGGACATGACCACGAACATGGTGCGCTTCTACGAGCAGTGACCGGCGGGCCGCCCTCGGGCGGCCCGGCTAGTTCCGCGCCACGATCGTCCCGCCCTTCATCACGAGACGCACCTTCCGCAGCGCGGCGATGTTCGCGCTCGGGTCGCCGTCCACCGCGATGAGGTCGGCGAGCAGCCCGGCCTTCACCGCGCCCACGCGGTCGTCCACGTGGAAGACGCGCGCGTTGACGCTCGTCGCCGCCCGGAGCACCGCGATCGGCGCCATCCCCCACGCGGCCATCAGCTCCATCTCGCGCACGTTCTCGCCGTGCGGGAAGACGCCCACGTCGCCGCCCATGCAGATCGTCACGCCGGCGGCGAGCGCCGCCTTGAAGCTCGCGCGCTTCGCCGCGAGCATCGGCGGCTCCGAGTCGACGCCCGGGCGCCAGCCCCGGTAGCGCGCGATCGCATCGTCCGCGGCGAGGGTGGGGCAGAGCGCCACCCCCTTCTGCGCCATCAGCGCGAACACCTCCGGCGTGGCCGCGTCGGCGTGCTCCACCGTCTCCACTCCCGCGAGCACGGCGCGCCGCGCCCCCTCGGCCGTCGCCGCGTGCGCCGCCACGGGGCGCCCCGAACTGCGCGCGACCTCCACGATGAGCTTCAGCTCATCGAGGGTGAACGTCGGCCGCGCTTCGCCGTTCGGCCCCCACCGGTAGTCGGCGTACACCTTGATCCAGTCGGCGCCCTTCCCGATCTGCTCGCGCACGGCGTGCGTGAGCCCGTCCATGCCGTCAGCCTGCTGCGCGCCCTGCGGGACCTCCCAGCGCGGATCGAAGCCCTTGGGGCCGTAGCTCCCCGTCGCGACGATCGCGCGCGTGACCACGATGAGCCGCGGTCCCGGGATGATCCCCTCGTCGATCGCCTCCTTCAGCCCCACGTCGGCCTCGCCCGCCCCCTCGGTGCCGAGGTCGCGCTCCGTGGTGAAGCCGGCGAGCAGCGTGGCGCGCGCGGCGTTCACCGCGCGCGCGGTGCGGAGCGCGAGCGGTTCGCGCAGCACCTGCTGGTCCCACGGCGTCTCGTTGTACGGGTGCAGGAGCAGATGCGAATGCCCCTCGATGAGCCCCGGGAGGAGCGTCATCCCGGGGAGCTCGATCACCTCCGCGTCGGCGGGCGCGTTCACCTGCGCGGCGGTGCCCACCGCCGCGATCCGGTCGCCGCGCACCAGCACGACCCAGTTGTCGTGCATCGTGGTCCCGTCGAAGACGCGCGCGGGGTGCAGGAGGACGACGGCGGTCAGGAGTGCGAGCATGGCGGGCCGGGGAAAGAGGAGGGGGGAGGGGCCGGGGGAACTCGGCGGCGGGCGCGGGGCTTCGATAGCTTCACGCTACACCACTGGTCACGCGGAGCGGAACGGCATGTCGAAGAAGGTCATTGCGGTCACGGGCGCCACGGGCGCGCAGGGCGGGGGGCTGGTGCGGGCGATCCTCGCCGACGCGGCGGGCGGCTTCACGGTGCGCGCGATCACGCGCGACGTCAATTCCCCGAAGGCCGCCGAGCTGCGCGCGCTCGGCGCCGACGTCGTCGCCGGCGACGTGGATGACGCGGCGAGCCTCGAGCGCGCCTTCGCCGGGGCG
>DATKOH010000135.1:0-5519 GCA_035524735.1 Gemmatimonadaceae bacterium | reverse complement strand
GCGGCGCGAGTTCATTGGGTGGCTGGGTGGCACGTCGGTGCTGGGTGCGATGGGGGCGCCGCTCGCGAGGGGCGGGGAGGCGCCGACGCATCCCGCGCCGGTGGATGGCACGTGGGATCTCACGTGGGCCGACCGCGTGGAGAAGGCGAAGTTCCGCGCCGTCTTCGATTCCCCCGACGTCTCGGACGGCGATGCCCTCTTCCGCGCCGTCGTGTGGTGCCAGGAGTACAAGGAGGTCTACGGCACGCCGCGCGCGGAGATGGCGCCGGTGATCGTCTTCCGCCACCGGGGCGTGGCGCTCGCCATGGGGGACGACTTCTGGCGGCGCTTCCCCATCGGCAAGGAGAAGAAGGTCCTCACCCCCGAGGGGAAGGAGTGGGCGGAGGCGAACCCGCTCTCGGCGCCGATCACCGATGCGGGCGCGCGCGTGGATGACTACAACCTCCCCGACTTCATCGCGCAGGGGGGCACGGTGCTCGTGTGCAACCTGGCGTTCGCGCAGGTGGTGCACCGATACCAGGAAGCGCTGAAGGTCGACAGCGCCACGGCGCGGCAGGAGGCGGTGAAGGGGCTGGTCCCCGGCGTCATCCTGCAGCCGTCGGGGATCTTCGCGGTGCTGCGCGCGCAGGCCGCGGGGTGCAGCTACATCCTCGCGAGCTGACCGCCGCTCCGCCCGCTCAGGCGGAGAGCGCCTTCTCCACCGCCGCGATCGCCCGCTTCGCGTGCGCGGCGGTCTCCTTCACGAACTCCTCGGCCGCCTGCGCCAGCGCGCGCCCGGCGCTCTTGTCGGCGAGGGAGTTCACGTTGATCCGCACGTTGTAGGCGGCGCCGCGGCAGGCGGCCTCGGCGAGCAGCGCGGCCACGCCGGCGTCGCTCACCGCGTTGGCATTCCCCTGCTCGGCGGCCTCGGCCGCCAATTCCGCCACCGCCGCGCAGGCGCGCGCCGTCTCCAGCGGGACCTCGCTCGCGCCGATGAGCGCCGCCGTGATCGCCGCGTCACGAAGCGCGGCCTGCTCGGGAGTATCCTTCGGCATCTTGTACGCCGCCGACACGGAGGCGTACGACTTCGCGTCCAGCTCCACGAGCGCCGAGAGCCGAGCGCCGAGCGCCGCAGCCCGCAGCCCGATCTCGCGGAAGCGCGCGTCCACGGCGGCGTACTTCTTCCGTCCCACGGTGAGCCCCGCGACCATCTGCGCGAGGGCGGCGCCGAGGGCGCCCGCGTGCGCGGCCACGGAGCCGCCGCCGGGCACGGGCTCCGAGCTCGCGACGCTCGCGACGAAGGCGGAGAGGCTCTGTCCGCCGCTCACGGCGGCGCGGACGCGGCGCTCGAGCACCTGCTCCACCTTGAAGTTCGCGAGCTGGAGGTGGCGCGCCGCGGCGTCGAAGAGCGCCTGCTCGGGCACGAGGCCCACGATCTCGCTCCAGGTGGGGCTCACGCCGCGCGCTTCGGCCTCGAGCTTCACGAGGTCGAAGGCGCGGAACATCGGCGTGCGCTCCACGTCCACGAGGTTCATGCTCACCTGCGCCTGGCCGTCCACCTCGAGGCCGAGCCCCTTCACGTAGCGGAGCCCGCCGCTGGAGCCGCGCACCGCCTTGGCCACCTCCTTGGCGACGGGGACGTTCTGCGCGCCGCCGAGGTAGACGTTGAAGGCCACGAGGAAGGGGCGCGCGCCCACGGCGGTGGCGCCGGCGGTGGGGTGCACCTTGCGTTCGCCGAAGTCGGGGATGCGGTCGGGGTTGGTCGCGATCTCGTCGCGGATCCCCTCGAACTCGCCGCGCCGCACGTCGGCGAGGTTCTCGCGCTTCGGCGTGGTGGCGGCGCGCTCGTAGAGGTAGACGGGGATGCCGAGCTCCTTCGCGGCGCGCGCGCCGAGGGTGCGCGCGAGGGCGATGCAATCGTCCATCGTCGCGCCCTCGAGCGGGATGAAGGGGACCACGTCGGTGGCGCCCATGCGCGGGTGCTCCCCGCGGTGCGTCGTGAGGTCGATGCGCGCGGCGGCCTCCTTCATGCCGGCGAAGGCGGCGTCCACCGCGCGGTCGACCGGGACGACGAGGGTGACGACGGTGCGGTTGTGCGAGGCGTCGCTCGACACGTCGAGGAGGGTGACGCCCTCGACGGCCGCGATGGCGCCGACGATGGCCTGGACGACCTCGGGGCGGCGCCCCTCGGAGAAGTTGGGAACGCACTCGACGAGCTTCATCGGGTCTGCCGGGGGAGGGAGGAGAGGAGATCGAGGAGCCAGCGGTGGAGCGCGGGATTGCCGGCGAGGATGGAGCCGCGCGCGAGCGCGATGGGGCCGCCCGCGAGATCGGTGGCGATGCCGCCGGCCTCGCGCACGAGGAGGGCGCCGGCGGCGAAGTCCCAGGGGGAGAGGAGCGGCTCCCAGAAGGCGTCGAATCGGCCGCAGGCGACGTCGGCGAGGTCGAGCGCGGCGGAGCCGGCGCGGCGGATGCCGGCGGTGGCGCGCGCGACGGCGTGGAACTGGTGCACGTAGTCGGCGAGGACGTCCACGGCGCGGAAGGGGAAGCCGGTGCCGATGAGCGCGCGCTGCGGATCGTCCACGGCGGAGACGCTCATCGGCTCGCCGTTCCGGAAGGCGCCGGCGCCGCGTCGCGCGGTGAAGACCTCGCCGGTGGCGACGTTGTGCACCACGCCGGCGGCGAGCTCCCCGTCGACGGCGGCGGCGATCGACACCGCGTACTCGGGATAGCCGTGGAGGAAGTTCGTGGTGCCGTCGAGCGGGTCGATGACGAACGTCAGGCCCCGCGCCGGGGGCGCGCCGGGGGCGAGCTCCTCGCCCATGAGATGCGCGCCGGGGAAGCGGGCGGCGAGGAGCGTGCGGATGAGCGTCTCCGCCTCGATGTCCACCTCGCTCACGAAGTCGCTGGCGGCCTTGGCGCGCACGTCGAGGTGCGCGCGCTGGCCGGAGCGCGCCGCGATGCCGCGCGCGGCGGCCGCGGCGGCGCCGGTGATGGCGTCGAGGAGCGCGGCATCGCCGCTCTCAGCGCCGCTCGCGCCGCCGCTCGCGCGTTCCGCTTGCCCCGTCTTTTCCGCGCTCGTAGGTTGCACGAATGTCGAGAGTCTTCAGTGGGATCCAGCCGAGTGGCGAACTGCACGTCGGGAACTATCTCGGGGCGATCAAGAACTGGGTGCAGCTCCAGGGGCGCCACGAGTGCATCTACTGCATTGTCGATTACCACGCGATCACCGGCACGTACGAGCCGGCGGACCTCCGGCGCCGCACGCGCGAGATGGCCGTGTCGCTGCTCGCCGCGGGGCTCGACCCGGAGAAATGTACGCTGTTCGTGCAGTCGATGGTGCCCGAACATACCGAGCTCGCCTGGATCTTCAACACGGTGACGCCGCTGGGGGAGCTGGAGCGGCAGACGCAGTTCAAGGACAAGGCGAGCCGCCAGGAGAGCGTGCTGGCGGGGATCCTGAACTATCCGGTGCTGCAGGCGGCGGACATCCTGCTCTACCGCGCGGACACCGTGCCGGTGGGAGAGGACCAGGTGCAGCACCTGGAGCTCTCGCGCGAGATCGCGCGGCGTTGGAACGGGAAGTTCGGGGTGGACTTCTTCCCGGAACCGAAGCCGCTGCTCACGCCGGCGCGCCGGATCATGGGGCTCGACGGCCAGGCGAAAATGAGCAAGTCGATGGGGAACACGATCGGGATCCTCGAGCCGAAAGAGGCGGTGTGGGCGAAGCTGCGCCCCGCGGTGACGGACCCGGCGCGCATCCGGAAGACGGACCCGGGCACGCCGGAGGTGTGCAACATCTACCACCTGCACAAGGCGTTCAGCGACGCGGCCACGGTGGATCACGTCGCCACGATGTGCACCACCGCGGGGTGGGGGTGCATCGAGTGCAAGCAGGTGCTGCTGGAGTCGATGGAGCGCGAGCTGGCGCCGGTGCGGGAGCGGGCGCGCGCGCTGGAGGCGGCGCCGGGGCGGGTGACGGAGATCCTCGCCGCCGGCGCGGCGCACGCGCGCGGGATCGCGCGGGAGACGATGGCGCGCGTGAAGGACATCATGGGGCTCACCTGACGTGACGCACCTCGCGGCCTCGCTCTTCACCGACCTGGTGGCGACGCTCCGGCTGGACCTGCTGCTCAAGCTCGGCCTCGCCGTGCTGCTCGGCGGCGCGATCGGACTCGAGCGCGAGCTCTCGGGGAAGCCCGCGGGGCTGCGCACCAACATCCTCATCTGCATCGGCGCCACGCTGCTGGCCGACCTCTCGGTGAACATCGGCATCATGCCGGGGGGCGCGCGCGTGGGCGATCCGGGACGGATCGCGGCGCAGGTGGTGGTCGGGATCGGATTCCTGGGGGCGGGGACGATCCTGCAGGCGCGCGGCGCCGTGGTGGGGCTCACCACGGCGGCGACGATCTGGGTGGTGGCGGCGATCGGGCTGCTGCTCGGCGCGGGGCAGTACGTGGAGGGGATCGGCGCCACGGTGCTGGTGGTGCTCGTGCTGGCCGGCCTTGGCAACGTGGAGCGGCGGATCCTCTCGCGCCACCGCACGGTGAGCGCCACGGTGCGCGTGCAGCGCGGCACCCCGTGGGAGGCGATCGACCGGGAGATCCGCGGCACCGGGCTCATGGTCGAGCGGCACGCGGCGTTCGACCACGAGAGCGACACGACCTTCGAGCTGCGGCTCCAGGGGCCGGCGCGGCAGTTCGACGTGGTCACGGCGCGCCTGCTCGAGCGCGCCGACGTGCTCAGCGTGCAGCTCGAGTAGGATGCCGCGCGTGCTGGTGGTGGACGTGCGCGCGCAGCAGCCGCGCTGGGCGATCACGCCGGCGGCGGAGGCGCGGCTGCGCGCGGTGACGCCGTCCGGCTGGACGGTGCGCATGGTGCAGGCGCCGTCGAGCGCGGACGGTGACGGGAGCAAGGCGCCGAGCGATGAGGTGATGGCCGCCGTGCGCGACGCGGAGGCGTACTTCGGCTTCGGCATGGCGCGTCCGCTCTGGATGGCGGCGCCGCGGCTCAAGTGGGTGCACAGCGCCGCGGCGGGGGTGGCGAGCCTGCTCTTCCCCGAGATGCTGGCGAGCGACGTGGTCATCACCAACTCGGCGGGGGTGCACGCGATCCCGATCGCCGAGCAGGCGCTGGCGGGGGTGCTCGCGCTGCTGCGCGGGCTGGACATCGCGGGGGCGCTGCAGCGGGAGGGGCGATGGTCGCGGGAGCCGTTCCTCGACCCGGCGAGCCCGATGCGGGAGATCGGCGGGCTGCGCGCGCTCGTGCTCGGCGCCGGCGGGCTCGGGGCGGCGCTCGGCGCTCGGCTCTCGGCGCTCGGCGTGACGGTGAGTGGGAGCAGGAGGCGGCCGGAGCGCGGCACGGCGCCCGGGTTCGAGCGCATCGTCGGGCCGGATGCGTGGCGCGCGCTGCTGCCGGAGTCGGACATCGTGGCGCTCTGCGCGCCGAGCACCGCGGAGACGCAGCAGATGCTCGGCGCCGCGGAGCTGGACGCGCTGCCGCGGGGGGCGATCGTGGTGAACATGGCGCGCGGCGCGCTG
>DATKOH010000134.1:0-4854 GCA_035524735.1 Gemmatimonadaceae bacterium | reverse complement strand
GACGGCAGACGACAGCGATGCGATCGTGTTCTTGGCGTTGCCGAAGACCATGATGGTGTTCGGGAGGAAGAACAGCTCGTTCTCGATGCCGGCGAAGCCGGGGTTCATCGAGCGCTTCATGACGATGACGTGGTGCGCCTTGTCGGCGTTGAGGATGGGCATGCCGTAGATGGGACTCGACTTGTCGTTGCGCGCCGCGGGGTTCACGACGTCGTTCGCGCCGATGACGAGGCAGATGTCGGCGCGCTCGAACTCGGGATTGATCTCGTCCATGTCGTACAGGCGGTCGTACGGCACGTTCGCCTCGGCGAGGAGGACGTTCATGTGGCCGGGCATGCGGCCGGCCACGGGGTGGATGGCGTACTTCACCTCGCCGCCGCGCTTCTCGACGAGCTCCGCGAGCTCGCGCACGACGTGCTGCGCCTGGGCGACGGCGAGGCCGTAGCCCGGGACGACGATCATCAGCTTGGCGTAGGCGATCTGGATGGCGGCGTCCTCGGCGGTGATGGGGCGGACGCTGAGGCCGGCCGCGGTCTTCGCGCCTCCCTGCTGCACGGCGCCGAACGCGCCGAAGATGATGTTGCCGAAGGAGCGGTTCATCGCCTTGCTCATGATGATCGAGAGGATGAACCCGCTCGCGCCGTCCAGCGCGCCGGCGATGATGAGGACGTTGTTGCCGATGGCGAAGCCGGTGGCGGAGCTGGCGAGGCCGGCGTAGGAGTTGAGGAGCGAGATGACGACCGGCATGTCGGCGCCGCCGATCGGGAGCACCATCGAGATGCCGATGAACGCCGCGAGCCCGATCATGGCGAAGAAGACGCCGGGGCTGAACGGGTTCACGATGAGGTAGCCGAACATCGCGAGGGTGACGGCGAAGAGCGCGATGTTCACGGCGTTCTGCCCGCGGTAGGTGACCGGCCGCCCGGTGATGAACTCCTGCAGCTTGCCGAACGCCATGAAACTGCCGGTGACGGTGAGCGAGCCGAAGAGCACCTCGAAGCCGAGGGCGGCCATCTTCGCGTGGCCGATCTCCGGCCCGTGCACCCAGAACTCGGCGACGCCGACGAGGGTGGCGGCGAGGGCGCCGAACATGTGCGAGATCGCGATCCGCTGCGGCATTGCGGTCATCGGCACGAAGAGGCCGAGCGGGATGCCGATGATCGTGCCGATGGTCAGGCCGGCGATGATCCAGCCGTAGGTGACGATCTGCGCCTGGACGAGCGTGCCGACGATCGCGAGGAGCATGCCGACCGCCGCCTGCTGCATCCCGCGCCGCGCGCTGTCGGGATGCGTGAGGCTCTTGAGCCCCAGGATGAAGAGGACCGAGGCGGCGAGGTAGCTGAACTGCGTGAAGGTCTCGCGCATGCTACTTCGCTCCCGGCGCGGGGGGCGGCGCCGCGGGCTTGGCGGGCTCGCGGCGGAACATCTTCAGCATGCGGTCGGTGATGATGAAGCCGCCGACCACGTTGATGGTCGCGGCGGCGACCGCGATGAAGCCGAGCACGGTGCTCACGGTCCCCTGGTTCGAGCCGGCCGCCACGAGGGAGCCGACGAGCGAGATGGCGGAGATCGCGTTGGTGGCCGACATGAGCGGCGTGTGCAGCAGCGGCGGCACCCGGGTGATCACCAGGAAGCCGACGAAGCCGGCCAACACGAAGACGTAGAGCTGCATCTGGGTCAGGTTCACAGGATCGCCCCCTCGTGCGTGACGAGCATCGCCTTGGTGATCTCCTCGGCGGGATCGAGCGTGAGCGCGTTGTCCTTGATCAGGTGCTGGAGGAGCGTGAGCATGTTCCGGCTGAGCATCTCGCTCGCGTGGAGCGGCACGGTGCCGGCGAGGTTGAGCGTGCCGATGATCGTGACGCCGTGCGCGGTGATGGTCTCGCCGGGCTTCGTGAGCTCGCAGTTGCCGCCCGCCTCGGCGGCGACGTCCACGATCACGGCGCCCGGCATCATCCCCTTCACCATCGCCTCGGTGATGAGCTTGGGCGCGGGCTTGTTCGGGATGAGCGCGGTGGTGATGGTGAGGTCCTGCGTCACGATGTGCTTGCCGATCGCGTCGAGCGTGCGCTGGCGCTCGTCCTCGGCCTGGGCCTTGGCGTAGCCGCCCTTGTCCTCGGCGCCGGCGCTGACGAGCTCGCTGGCGACGAACTTGGCGCCGAGGCTCTGCACCTGCTCGGCCGCGGCGGCGCGCACGTCGAAGGCGCTCACGACGCCGCCGAGGCGGCGCGCGGTGGCGATCGCCTGGAGGCCCGCGACACCGGCGCCGATGACGAACACCTGCGCGGGGCGGATCGAGCCGGCCGCGGTGGTGAGCATCGGCAGGAACTTGCCGAGGGCGGCGGCGCCGAGGAGGACGGCCTTGTAGCCGGCCACGGTGGCCTGCGACGAGAGGACGTCCATGGACTGCGCGCGCGTGATGCGCGGCACCTTCTCGAGGGCCATCGCGCTGACCTTGCGGGCGGCGAGGGCGGAGAGGGTGTCGGCGCTCTGCGCGGGCTGGAGGAGGGCGATGAGGAGGGCGCCGGAGCGGATCTGCGCGATCTCGTCGCTGGAGGGGCGGCGCACGCGGAGGACGACGTCGGCGTCGCCGCACGCGGCGGCCGCGGAGTCGGCGAGCGTGGCGCCGGCCTTGAGGTACGCTGCATCCGTGAAGCCGGCGCGGAGTCCCGCGCCCTTCTGCACGGTCACCGTGGCGCCGCTCTTCACGAGCCGGGCCGCGCTCTCCGGGACGAGCGCGACGCGCAGCTCACCCGGTGCCGTCTCGGACGGCACTGCGATCTTCACCGCCATCCCCGCAACTCCGCGAAAGGCCGCGGGAACCTTACCTCCGGCGGCGGCCGGGGACAAGAAGCGCTTTTCCCTACCCGCCCCCGGCCGGCTCTCCCCTTGCGCGGCGGGCGGCGGGGCGCGCGGATGGTCAGCCCTTCAGCTGCTCCACGCGCGACGGCCGCTCCCAGGAGAAGCTGCCGCCGTCCTCGCCGGGCGTGCGGCCGAAGTGGCCGTAGGCCGCGGTGGCGTAGTAGATCGGGCGCTCGAGCTCGAGGTCGCGCGCGATGCCGAAGGGGGTGAGATCGAAGGCGGCGCGCACGCGCCGGTCGAGCTCGGCGCGCGTGAGGCGCGAGGTGCCGAAGGTCTCGACCATGACGGAGACCGGCTCCTTGACGCCGATCGCGTAGGCGAGCTGTACCTCGCAGCGCGCGGCGAGTCCCGCGGCGACGATGTTCTTCGCCACCCAGCGCGCGGCGTAGGCGGCGGAGCGGTCCACCTTGGAGGGGTCCTTGCCGCTGAAGGCGCCGCCGCCGTGGCGCGCGAAGCCGCCGTAGGTGTCGACGATGATCTTGCGCCCGGTGAGGCCGGTGTCGGTGGCGGGGCCGCCCTCGGTGAACGCGCCGGACGGGTTCACGAGCACGCGGTCGTGCCAGCCCTTGGGGAGGAACTCCGCGGGGAGGACCGTGGGGAGGAGGACGTCGTTCACGTACTCGCGGATCTTCGCCTGCGGCACGTCGGGCGCGTGCTGCGTGGAGACGACGGTGCGCATCATCTCGACGGGGCGCGCGTCCTCGTAGCGGATGGAGACCTGCGACTTGCCGTCGGGGCGGAGCCAGGCGACCTCCTTCGCCTTGCGCGCGCGCGCGAGCTCACGGACGATCGCGTGGGCATAGGTGATCGGCGCGGGCATGAGGGACGCCGTCTCGTCGGAGGCGTAGCCGAACATCAGCCCCTGGTCGCCGGCGCCCTGGTGCTCGGCGCCGGCCTTGTCGACGGCGGCGGCGATCTCGAAGGCCTGCGGCTGGAGGCGGATGTCGATCTGCGCGGTGGCGTGCGTGAAGCGCGCGTCGAAGCCGTCGTAGCCCGTGTCGCGGATCACCTCGCGCGCGAGGCGTTCGATCTCGCCCTTGTCCACGCCGCGCTCGCTGCGCACCTCGCCGGCGATGCAGACGAAGCCGTGGGTGACGAGCGTCTCGCAGGCGACGCGCGACTTCGGGTGCTGCGCGAGGAAGTGGTCGAGGACCCGGTCGCTGATCCGGTCGGCCAGCTTGTCGGGGTGTCCCTCGGAAACGGATTCGCTCGAGAAGACGAACGAGTCGCCGATGTGGGTCATGGGGGTGGTGAGGGCGAGTGGGTCGGCTCGCCGGGAATGGAACGGCCCGGCGGGCGGTGTCCGCCCCCGGGCCGAGTCGCAGTCTGCACGTGAGCGGTTTAGCGGGATTTCTAACGCGGCCGCAATCGCTACAAATCGCCGCGGGTTCAGTTGCGGGGAAATGTCGCGGCGGGGGTGCGGGGTGTCAACGGCGCGGCGCGGTCGCGCCACGCGGCAGCCGGCCGTCGTACCATGGCAGACGCGGCCGCGCCCGTCCTTGACCGGACCGTTCGCCGCGCGGTAGTGTTCGCAGTCCCGCCGCCCCCTCACACCGCATGGTCGTGCATACGCTTCGCGTGGCAGTGGCAGTGCTCGCCGCCGGCGCGCTCCTCGGAGCGCCCGCGGGGCTCGGCGCGCAGGGCGCGGTGAGCGGGCAGGTCACGCTCGTGGAGAAGAACGACAAGCCGTCGAAGGACCTCCAGAACGCGGTGATCTGGCTCGAGCCGAAGCCCGCGCCCAAGAAGCCGTTCCCGGCGATGAAGGCGACGGTGGGGATGCACGGGCGCGAGTTCCTCCCGCACGTGACGGTGGTGACGCCGGGGAGCGCGGTGAAGTTCGCGAACGAGGATCCCTTCCACCACAACGCGTTCAGCAACACCGACATGGGCTCGTTCGACTTCGGCGTGGCGGACCGCGGCACGTCGAGCCAGGAGATCTTCAAGGAGCCGGGGATCTACCCGGTGTTCTGCGACATCCACGCGAAGATGTCG
>DATKOH010000133.1:0-3724 GCA_035524735.1 Gemmatimonadaceae bacterium | reverse complement strand
TGCACGAAGTCGAGCGCGGCGGTCACGCGCGCGGCGTCGGCGTTGGGGAGCACCAGCCGCATCACCCCGCGCGCGGGGGTCGCGTGCGCGTAGGCGCCCGTCCATTCCTCCGTGGCCAGCCGCACGTCGGCCCACATTGCGTCCAGGCGGAGCGTGCCCCCCGAGAGACGGAGCACGGCGCCATCGGGCGGATCGGACTCGCGCAGCAGCCGCCAGACGCCGCCGTCCACCGGCGCGGCACGCGTCTCGTCGAGGAGCGTCCGGCGCTCCGCGTCCACGCTCTCCGCGTTCCCCGCGAGGCGCACGAGGGCCACGGTGCGGTTGGCCACGCCCAGCCGCGCGGCGAGCGCGGGGCTCAGCACCTCCATCGCCACCGGCGCCACCGGCGCCGCGCGCAGGTACTTGAGCAGCCCGCCGATCGCGCCGTCCGCGTCGCGCGCGCCGAGCCCCACCGCCACGGTCTCGTCCGCCTCGGGCATCGCGCGCAGGCGCACGGTGGCCTCGGTGATGACGCCGAGCGTCCCCCAGGCGCCGGTGTGGAGGCGCGTGAGGTCGAAGCCCGCGACGTTCTTCCAGACGCGGCCGCCGGTGCGGATCACCCTCCCCTCGCCGGTCACCACTTCGAGGCCGAGCACGAGGTCGCGCGGCACGCCGTACGCGTGCGCGAGCGGTCCCCAGGACGCGGTGGCGATCGTGGCGCCGAGCGTGGCGCTCGGCTTCGCGAAGGGATCGAGGGGCAGGAACTGCCGCTGCGCGGCGGTGGCGCGGCGGATCGCGGCGAGCGTGGTGCCCGCGCGCGCGGTGAGGGTGAGGTCGCCGGGGACGTACTCGACGATCCCCGCGATCCGGTCGAGCAGCATCGGCTCGGCGCCGGCCACGGGGCGCCCGGCGTCGAGCCAGCCGCCGCTGCCGGCGATGCGGAGCGGACGACCGCGCGCGGCGGCGTCGCGCACGAGTGCGGCGACCTCGGCGGTGCGCTCGGGGGCGCTCACCGGCGGGCCGCGGGCGCCGCGGTCCATTCGCGGCAGGCGCGCACGGGAACCACCTTCCCCGGGTTCGCGCGCCGCTCCGGATCGAAGACGTCGCGCAGGCGGCACTGCGCGTCGAGCGACTCCGGCGAGAAGATGAGCGCCATGTACTCCACCTTGTCGAGCCCCACGCCGTGCTCGCCGGTGATCGTGCCGCCGGCCGCGACGCACGCCGCCATGATCTCGTGCATCGCCGCGTCCACGCGCGCGCTCTCGTCGGGATCGTTGCCGTCGTAGGCGACGTTGGGGTGGAGGTTGCCGTCGCCGGCGTGGAACATGTTGCAGACGGTGATGCGATGCCGGGCGGCGATCTCCTGCACCGCGTGGAGCAGCTGCGGCAGCTTCGTACGCGGGATCACCGCGTCCTGCACCACGAGCGAGCTCGCGAGCCGCCCCATCGCGCCGTACGCCTTCTTCCGCCCCTGCCAGAGCCGCTCGCGCTCGGCGGCGTCGCGCGCCTGGCGCACGCCGCGCGCGCCGCAGTCGGCGCAGATCCGCTCCACCGCGCGCGCGTCGGCGCCGAGCCCGGGCTCGCGGCCGTCGAGTTCGATGAGGAGCACCGCGGCGGCGTCGGCCGGGTAGCCGGCGGCGTACACCGAGGCTTCCACGATGCGGATCGTCGCGCCGTCGATCAGCTCGAGCGCGGCGGGGACGATCCCGCTCGCGATGATCGCGCTCACCGCGCGCGCGGCGTCGTCGATGCTCCCGAAGTCGGCGAGCATCGTGCGCACGGCGGGCGCGTCGGGGGTGAGGCGCACGGTGATCCTCGTGGCGATGCCGAAGCATCCTTCGCTGCCGACGAAGGCGCCGAGGAGGTCGTAGCCCCCCGTCTCGCCGGCGGCGCGGCCGAGGGTCACGAGCTCGCCGGAGGGGAGCACGACTTCGAGCTCGAGGATGTGGTTGAGGGTGACGCCGTACTTGAGGCAGTGGGGGCCGCCGGCGTTCTCGGCGACGTTGCCGCCGATCGTGCACGCGCTCTGGCTGGACGGGTCGGGGGCGTAGTGCAGGCCGAAGGGAGCGGCGGCGCGCGAGAGGTTGGCGTTGATCACACCGGGCTCGACCACGGCGAGCCGCTCGTCGGGGTCGATGGCGAGGATGCGGTCGAGCTTGTTGAGCCCGATGAGGACGGCGTCTCCGGAGGCGAGCGAGCCGGCGGAGAGCCCGGTGCCGGCGCCGCGGGGGACGAAGGGGCGGCCGGCGTCGGCGAGGGCGCGCACCACGGCCACGAGTTCGTCGCGCGTGCGCGGGAAGACGGCGAGCGCGGGCTGCGAGCGGTGCGTGGGGAGCGCGTCGGCGGCGTAGACGAGCAGCTCGTGCGGCCGCGCGATCACGCCGCGCGGGCCGACGATGTCGGCGAGTTGGGTCTCGAGCGGGGCGCCGGGGCTCACATCGCCAATCTAAGACGGAACAGGCGGGAGACCCACCGGGTCCCCCGCCTGTGCACCACGCCCCGCGCCGCGGTCAGGCCGTCCAGAACCCCGACAGCGCCGCGCCGTCCGGCGACTCCCGCAGCTTCTCGAACGCGCGCTCCCGGATCTGCCGGATGCGCTCGCGCGTCACGCCCATCAGCGCGCCGATCTTCTCGAGCGTCAGCGCCTCCGAGCCCTCCTCCAGTCCATAGTAGAGGTAGAGGATCTTCCGCTCGCGCGGCGTGAGGTACTTCCGGAAGACGCGGTCGATGAACTCGCGCATCAGCTTGAAGTCGGTCACGTCCTCGATCTCGCCGCCGTCCACGCCCACGAAGCGCTCGCCGAGCGTGCTCGCGTCGCGGTCGCTCCGGTCGATCGGCGCATCGAGCGACACTTCGGTGGCCGACATCTGCTTGGAGGAACGCACCTGGTCGGGCGTCTCCTCGATCAGCCGGCCGATCTCGTGGTCGGTGGGATCGCGCTTCAGCACCTGCGCGAGCACCGTCTCCGCGCGTGCGAGCTTGATGAGCTGCGAGTTCTGGTTGAGCGGGATGCGCACCGAGCGCGTCTGCTCGGCCAGCGCCTTCAGCACCGCCTGCCGCACCCACCACACCGCGTAGGAGATGAACTTCACCCCCTGGTCCGGATCGAACTTCTTCACCGCCTTGAGCAGCCCTTCGTTGCCGATCGCCACCAGCTCGCTCAGGTCGAGGCCGTGCCCCTGGTACTTCTTCACGTACGAGATCACGAAGCGCAGGTTGGCCGTCACCAATCGCTCGGCGGCCTTCTCATCCCCTTTCTGCGCGCGGCGAGCCAGCCGGCGCTCTTCCTGCACATCGGTGATGAGGGGGAGCTTCTGGATGTCGTGGAGGTACTGGTCGAACGCGGTGGAGGGGGACGAGCGGAAGAAACCCTTGGACTTGCTCTCGGTGGAGCGTTCCATAACGCGGCCCGTCCTGAGTTCGAGGTGAGGGACCGCGCCGGCGGTCCATCGGCAGATTAGAACGGCAGGGACGGCCACGTTAATGCTGGCCTTCTAATCGGTCAACAGTCACAATCGTTCGATGGTGTCGGCGTACGTTCGGTCCGTCCGGCAGAACGTTGCGCCGTATGGGCTTGCCGCGATGATGACGCCATCCGAAGTCGGCGCCCCCCCGACCCGCGGAGGCGCGCGGCGCTCTCCCAGGGCCTCAGGCGCCGGCCAGGACCTTCCGGACGTCGGCGTCCTTGACCGGCATCGACCAGCCCCGGTCCTGGGCCGACATCATTCCGATGCGCGACGGGAGC
>DATKOH010000132.1:0-6704 GCA_035524735.1 Gemmatimonadaceae bacterium | reverse complement strand
AACGCGCCCGCTCCGCGTCCCGCGCTTCGATGGCGCGCCTCGCGAGCGTGAGCAGAGCGTCGAGGCAGCGGCCCGCGAGCGTGTCCCGTCGCGCCGCCGCCCAGCGCGCCACCTCCGGCCGGTCGCCGAGGTCGAGTCCATCCAGGAACCGGCCGCCGTACGCCGCCACGGCGCGCTCGAGCTCGCCGGCGGCGAGCGCCGACTCGAACTCCGCGACGTCGCTCGTGAGGATCGCCGGATCCAGCTGCAGCGCCGCCGCCCCCTGCAATACCACGTGCGTGGTGCCGAGCGCCTGCCGTGCCTTTAGCAGAGCGTTGTTGAGCAGGTTCTTCGCGTTGCTCTCCGGGCTCTCCGGCCAGAAGAGCCCCGTCAGCCGGTCGCGCGTGATCCCCGAGCGTTCCTCCGCCGCGATCACCGCGAGCACGGCCATCGGGATGCGCGGGATCGGGACGCTCTCCGAGCCCTCGCCGCGCGACAGGAGCGCGGGCGCGCCGAAGGTCTTCAGCCGCGCGGAGGCGGGCATTGAGAGGGCGTTGAGCCCCGGTTGATGGGGGAACTCGATGGTACGCGCGTCGGCGGCGGGCCGCAATGCGCCCGCCGCGCCGCCTGAGAATCCTCTCACCTGGAGACCGCCATGCGCACCATCCTCTTCCTCTTCTCCGCGCTCCTCGCCGCGGGCGCCGCCGCCGCCCAGGAGCCCGCGATGGACCATCACGGCATGGACATGGACATGGACGCCGACACCCCCGCGGTGCGGGTCGATCTCGACGTCCGCGCCCACGTCGTGACGTACACGGCGGGGCCCTTCGCGGTCCATCCGATGCCCGGCGGCCACCACGGCGAGATGAAGGACCACGTCCTCCGGATCGCCTGGCCGATGGACGGCTGGGTGCGCGGCTATGCGGTGGACCTCGTGGATTCCGCGGGCACGCCGCTGGACCGCACGATGATGCACCACGCGGGGCTCGCCAATCTCCAGCGCCGAGAGCTGCTCGTGCCGATCCTCCAGCGCTTCGTGGCGGCGAGCAAGGAGACGGCGCCGGTGCTGGCGCCGCCGTACATCGGCGTCCCGGTGCACCGCGGCGACTCGATGGCGCTCTTCGCCGGACTGCACAGCCCGAACGGGCAGGAGGTGGAGCGGGTGTACGTTCGGTACCGCTTCCCGTACCGCGACGCCTCGGAAGGGGCCCCCGGCGCGGTGGTGCAGCCGATGCACTTCCTGGTGGGATTCGTGCCGGGCGGTCCGGCGGCCTTCGACCTTCCCCCCGGCCGGAGCGAGCACGCCGCGGAGTACGTCATGCCGGTGAACGCGCACCTGATCGTGGCCGGCGGGCACGTGCACGATTACGCGCTGTCGATGCGCCTCGTGGAGTGCGGGAGCGGGAAGACGCTCGTGGAGCTCAAGGCGCACCGGCGGGCGGATGGCACCGTCACGGGACTCGACCGCTTCGTCTTCGGCTTCCACGAGGACGCGCTCTTCCTCGAGAAGGGGCGCTGCTACCGGGTGATCGCGACCTACGACAATCCGACGGGGCGCACCATCGTGGATGGCGGCATGGGGTCGATCGGCGGACCGGTGATCGTGGATGACCCGCAGGATTGGCCCAAGCTGGAGCGCGGCGCGCCGGCGATCGTGCTCGACGTGGCGACGTTGTAGGCGGGCGCTGGGCGCGGCGCCGGGCCGCGGCGGCGGTCCGGCGCCCTTGCGCGGCTTCCCGGCCCCGCGCACACTCCTCCCGCGCCCCGCGCATCGCGGGCGCTCATCGGAACTCCGGAGGATCCATGACCCACCGTCGTCTCGCGTTCGCCGCCGTCATGCTCGTCGCCGCCGCCGCGGCCGCGCAGCAACCCGCCCCCGCCAAGCCCGCCCCCGCCAAGGCGCCCGGCGGCACGGCCGTCGTGCAGACCTACAAGGGGAAGGCCGTCATCCTCTTCGTCGACTACGACGCCCGCAACATCACCTGCATGATCAACGGACAGCTGCACAACTACACGATCAGCGACAGCGTGCAGGGGATCATGAACATCAAGAAGGGCGACACCGTCACCGTCGAGGTGGTCGAGGCGCTCGGCGTCTTCCTCAAGGGGGAGAAGCAGCCCGCGGTCGGCACCGCGGCGCAGGACATGACCGTGCAGCCGCAGGGGAAGCCCGCGATGAGCCGCGTGAAGGTGAGCGAGATCGCCGGCACCGTGGCCGCGGTGAACTACGACACGCGCGTCATGAGCATCGCCGGGACCAAGGACACGCTCACCTTCGTCGCCGACACGAGCCTGCACGATCTGCACGCGTTCAAGGTGGGCGACCACGTGACGATGCGGTACACGGCGGCGATGATGGTGTCGATCGTGAAATAACGACCGGCACCGTCTCGCGGATCGAAGCGGCCGGTGGGTGCTCCCCGCCGGCCGTTCTCGCAGCACGAGCCCGCTCCCCATGTCGGGGATTCCCGCACGGATGCGTTCCCCGCACCTCACCCGTCCATCGTCGCGAGCACTATGGCGCGCCAACGCCGTTCCCCCCACTATTGGCGCCGCCATCGGGTCACGATCAGCCGGTCGCTCCCGCGTCCGGCGCCTGGTGGATCCACGAACGGAGGCATCATGAAGAAGAGTCTCGTTGCGGCGCTCCTCGCGGTCGCGGCCGGCGCCGCGCTCGCGCAGCAGCCCGCTGCAAAGCCCGCGGCGCCGGCGGCGCAGCAGCAGGGGCCGGTCGCCGGCGGCGTGGCCGTCGAGATCGACCAGTGGAAGGGCACGGTCACCAAGCTCGACGTGGCCAAGCGGAAGGTCACGCTCAAGGGCACGCAGGGCGATGTGCACCGCTTCACCGTGAGCAAGGACGTCAAGAACCTCGATCAGGTGAAGGTCGGCGACACCGTGACGGTGGACTATGCGGAGTCGGTGGCGATCGAGCTCCTCACGCCCGGCGCCCAGGCCTCGACGGGCAACACCAGCACCGTGACCGTGGCCCCGACCGGCCGGCCCGCGATGTCCGACGTGGAAGTGCAGCAGGTGCAGGTGACGGTCACGGCCGTCAACCAGGCGAAGCGCACGCTCACCGTGAAGGCGCCCGATGGCAGCACGAGCAGCTACAAGGTGGATCCGAGCGTGCAGAACTTCTCCCAGGTGAAGGTCGGCGACAAGATCGTGGTCCGCGTCACGGATGCGATGGCGGTGACGGTCACGAAGTAGCAGGACCGCGGCAACTCGGCGCCTTCCGGCGCCGACGCACGGCGAAGGGAGCGGGCACGGTGCCCGCTCCCTTCGCGCATCCGTGCACCATGCCGCTCAGTAGCGGAAGCGGGTGCCGAGGTAGAAGGCGAGGTTGTGCTCGCTGTACATCGCCGTGAGGTACGCGCCCGCCGTGCGCTGCGGCAGCAGCGTCCAGATCCCGCCGCCGATGCCGGCGTGCCACACGCGTGACGAGTCGCCCGCGGCCCAGACGCGGCCGGCGTCCACGATCCCGCTCACGCCGAAATCCCATCGCAGCACGAAGGGGACGTGCGTGAGCTCCCAGCGCGCCTCGAAGTTGCCGAAGAGCGACGCCTCCCCCGCATAGCGCTGCGGGGGGAGACCGCCCACGGTGGACTCCCCGCCGAGGAAGGCGGCCTCGAAGACGGGGAAGGGGCCCCACACCTTCTGCCCGCCGGCGCGCAGCGCGATGGTGAAGCGGCGGTCGTCATCCGGCGTCAGGTACGTGCTCACGGCGCCGTTGATGCTCACGAAGGGCTCGTGCACGTCGAGCAGGGTGGGGAAGTACTTCCCCACCGCCCAGAAGAGCATCCCGCGCCGCGCGGCCACGGGCGAGTCGCGCGAGTCGTGCGCGTACGCGGCCTGCACCCCCGCCTCGCCGAACTGCGGCCATCCGAAGGGACGGTCGCTGTTGATGAAGTTGGCGATCGTGGTGTCGGTGGTCACGCTCTTGAAGAGGAGGCCGGCGGCGGCGGAATCGCCGCGCTGCAGGTGCCACACCATGGACGGGGCGAAGCGGTAGACCACCTGGTGCGACGCGTAGAAGGACCGCGATCCGGTGTCCGGCGTCTCGTTGCCGAGGCCGTAGAAGGTGAGCAGCGCGATGCCGCTCCGCTCCGCGTCCACGTACAGGCGGGTGTCGCCGCGGCCGAAGCGGAAGTCGCCGTGGTATTGCACGGCCCAGTTCTCCGGGCCCGTGGCGTAGCCGGCGCGGATCCACTGGCGCGAGGAGTACGGCGCGATGTTCCCGGCGTAACCGATGCGCTCGACGCCCGCGCCGAGCAGGAGGCCCAGGTTGCTGAACATGTCGAACCAGACGATGGGCCCGTAGCGCGCCTCCTGCGCCGGCTTCACGAGCGACGCTCCCGCCGCCGGCGCGTAAACCGGGAGCGCGACCGCGCGCGCGGAGACCCGCGCCGGCGCCCCCGCCTGTGCGTCGAGCACGGTGGCGGTGCCGAGGCTGTCGCTCACGTAGAGATCCGACACCGCGGCGGTGGCGGAGTCGATGATCGTGCACGAGTCGGCTCCCGTGATCACGCGCAGTGGCGGGCCCCCGTACGCGCCGCCGCGCACGAGCACCACGGCGTGCCCTCGGCCGAGGTAGAGGCGGACCTCCTTCGTCTCGCTCGCATGGAAGCGCCGGCGGAAGGAGGGCGGCACCGTGAGCTCGAACTCGCCGGTGGAGTCGCGCACGGCGGTCACCGTGTCCGCGCCGTCGGGGACGAACACATCCGGCTCCTGGGCGAGGAGCGCGTAGAACGAACGCGCCGCGGCCGGCAGGCGGTCGCGCCGCGCCTTGAGGGCGCGCTCGAGCATCGGGGCGCTCTGCGTTCGCCAGGGTTCGGGGAGCGCCTGCACCGCGCCCTCGATGACGGAGTCGGTGAGCGCCAGCTGCATCGCGCGCGCGGCCGAGTCCCACGCCGCCCACGAGAGCGCGCCGAGGAGGCGGCGGTCGAGGTTCAGCTGGTACTCCGTCTCGCCGAGGTCGCCCGGGTACTTGGCGTCGAATTCGGTGAACATCGGCACCGCCACGCGCGCGAGGCGCGCGACGAGGCCGTCGAAGCGCGAGAAGGCGAGATCGTGCCCCATCGGCACCGGCGTCCACATCGCCGGCGTGCCCGCCACGGTCCAGCGCTGGGCGCTCGGGATGAAGTGCGTCTGCCCCACGTACACGTCGAAGAGCCGCGCCGCCAGGAAGGCGCGCGCGTCCACCGGCAGCGCATCGCGGCGCGCCATCAGCGCGAAGAGCGTGTCGCTCCCCACCACGCGCGCGTCGCTCGTCGCCCACGGGTCGAGCCGCAGGTAGCCGAGCTGGCCGCCGAACGCGGACCGGTACGCACCGAGCGCGCTGTCGTCGGGGAGCACGGTCATCCGCGACGGCTGCTCGCGCACGCCGGCCGCGCGCGCGAGGGGCGCCGCGACGAAGGACGCCCCCGGGTGGATCGCGCTCACGAGGTCCTGCAGCGGACCGAGCACCGCGTCGGTGCGAAGGTCGGGGGGGAGGATCGGCGCGAGCTGCGGGTTCGTGAGGCGGAAGGTGTACGCGGCGCGCGCGCCGTCGGCGAGCAGCAGCTGGGACGCGCCGTAGAGCGTGTCGGCGCTGCGCGGCGTGAGGCCCCCGAAGGCGCGCGGATCGAGGACGGTGGCGCGGATGCTGTCGGTCCAGAGACGGCGCCAGCGCTCGCCGAAGAGCCAGCGGTCGAGCCATCCGAGCGGGCCGCTCACCTGATATTCCGCGCCGGCCACCAGCGTCACCGTGTCGCCGGGGGCGCCGTGCGCCGCGGGGGGGCGCGCGCTCTGCACGCCCTGCGCGTGCCCGGCGGCCGGCACGAGGGCCGCGGCGGCGAGCGCCGCGCGCCACGCGATGCGTCGTCGCGTCGGTCTCACGGGTGCGGCGCCCTAGCGGCGCCCGCCGCTCCAGCCGCCGCCGCCCCCCCAGCCACCGCCGCCGCCCCCCCAACCGCCGCCGCTGTAGCTCGACTCCCGCGAGCTCCCGTAGCTCCGCGACGCCGCCTGCTGGTTCATGCTGCCCGAGCCGCCCCAGCTCCCCCAGCCGCCGCTCGAGCCGCTCGCGCCGCCGTACTTGGACCAGCTCCCGTCGCCGTTGTCCTTGTACACGTTGCCGTCCTGGTCGCCGTACACGTTGTTCGTCGGCGTCTTCACGTACGTGCCGCTGTTCGTCTGCACGGCCGTCGCGTCGTTCGTGTGCGCGGCGTTCACGTTGGTGGAATAGCCGCTCGCGGTGGTGTAGGTCCCCGACGCCGTGGCCGCATGCTGTCCCGTGTACGCGTTCCCGTAGGTGGCGGACGATCCCGTGAAGCTGCTCCCGGTGTACGTGTTGGTCTTCGTGCCCGACGCGAAGGACTCGTAGCCGCCGGTGTACGCGTTCGAGTACGTGCTCCGCTGCCCGACGCTCGCCACGCCGGTGGCGGAATTGTACGAGCTGCCGTACGCGTGCGAGTAGCCGTTGCCGGTGTACGGGTTGTACGCGTGGGTCGCGCTCCCCGCGTAGCTCGTGCTGCCGGAGTGGCCATAGACGTTCGTCGCCGTGCCGTAGTACGCGCCGTAGTACGCCGGGCCGTAGTACGGGTGCGGCGCGTACATCGCGCCGCCGTAGTACACGCTCACCGCCACGCCGCCGTACGAGTACCCCACGCCGTACGCCACGCTCCACCCCGCGGCGGGGGAATACACCATCGCGGCGCCGAAGCCGTACGTCATCGGCGGCGGATAAT
>DATKOH010000131.1:0-8737 GCA_035524735.1 Gemmatimonadaceae bacterium | reverse complement strand
GCGCTCGGTGCTCGGCGCTCGGCGCTCGGCGCTCGGTGCTCGGCGCTCGGCGCTCGGCGGTGGGCGCTGGGCGGTGGGCGCTGGGCGGTGGGCGCTGGGCGGTGGGTGACGGTTACTGCAGGTTCGTGGCGAGGGCGAGGGCGATGAATGCCAGCGCGCCGAGCACGAGGATGCCGACCACCGGGGCGGCGAAGCGCATCCACTTGCCGTAGGGGACGCCGGCGGCGGCGATCACCGCCATCATCGCGCCGTTCGTGGGCGTGAGCAGCTCGCACATCCCCGCGCCCGTCTGGTAGGCGAGCACGGTCACCTGGCGCGAGAGGCCGAGCAGGTCGGAGAGTGGGACGAGCACCGGCATCGTGAGCGCGGCCTGGCCGCTCACGCTCGGCACGGCGACGTGGATCAGCCCCTGCACGGCCACCATCCCCGCCGCGCTCGCCGCCACCGGCAGGTGCGCCAACGGCGTGAAGAGACCGTACACGATGGTGTCCATCACGCGCCCCTGCTCGAGCACCACGCTGATCACGCGCGCGAACCCGATCAGGAGGCTCGCATAGGCCATCTGGTTGAAGCCGTCGGCGAATCCCTCGGCGGTGCCGTTCACGCCGAGGCCGCCGACGAGCCCCGCGAGCACGCCGGCGCCGAAGAAGAGGGCGCCCATCTCCTCGAAACCCCAGTCCCACGCGGAGACGCCGCGGATGAAGACGGCGAGCGCGAGGAGCGCGATCGCGCCGACGAGCCGCGCGCGCCATCGCGGGAGCCCGGCGCCCGGGGGCGGCGGCGCCGCCCGCCGCTCCCCCCGCGTGCGGATCGCGTGGCGCATCGTGGCCGCCGTCCAGGTGCCGAGCGCGAGCAGGAGCATCGCGAGACGGAAGACGCCCGCCGATCCCGGCGTGAGCCCCGCGAGCTTCTGCGCGATGATCGCCTGGAAGGGATTGTACGGGCTGAACGCGGCCCCGACCATCGAGGCGCCCACGCTCATCGCGGCGGCGGTGAGCGCATCGAAGCCCACGCCGCGCGCCACGACGAGCAGCAACGGGATGAGCGCGATGATCTCCTCCTGCATGTTCTCGATCGCGCCCATCGTGCCGAAGAAGAGGCAGAAGACCGGCACGATCATCGCCTCGCGGCGGCCGAGCATCCGCGCGAGCGCGTCCACGGCGGTGCGGAGCACGCCGGTGCGGTCGAGCACGAGCAGCGCGCCGCCGGCGAGGAAGACGAAGATGATGATGTCGGCGCCCTTCTCGATCCCGGCGGGGATCGCGACGAGCGTGGCGAGCGGGCCCACGGGGCGCGGCTCCACGCGGTGGAAGGTGCCGTTCACCACCACGGCGTGGTGCGTCGCCGGATCGTCGCGGCGGTCGTACGCGCCGGCGGGGATGATCCACGTGAGCCCGGCGGCGAGGAAGATCCCGCCGACGAGGAGCGCCAGCGGGTGCGGCATGGGGGGCATCTTCATGGACGCGGAATCTGCCGGCGGCGGCGGGCGCGCGCCAGCGCCGCTAGTCGACGTGCCGTCCGAGCTGGAAGCGGAGCGCCACGCGCTCGGCGGCGAGCGGGCCGCCGTGTCCCACGTAGAAGCGCCGCGCCCCCGCCGCGAGCAGACGGCGCAGCGAGCGGACCGTCTCGCGGTCGTCGTCCTGGAAGTAGGCGACGTTGGGCACGGTGCGACGCAGCAGCCCGCCGAGGTAGCCGCCCATGATCAGGTCGCCGACGAGCGCGTCCCCCTCGCGGAGGAGGAGGGACACCGAGCCCGGCGTGTGCCCCGGCGTCTCCAGCACGCGGCCGTCGATGCCGAAGTCGGCGAGGGAGCGCGGGCCGTCGAGCACGAGGTCGGGCTGCGTGGGTTCGCCGCGCCCCGACTGCACCACCGGCGCGGCGAGCCGCGCGACGAAGCCGGTGGGGCGGAGCGGCGCGTTGTGCCCCATCCGCAGCATCTCGGCGTCCGCGGTGTGGATGGCGATCGGCGCGCCGGTGCGGCGCCTGATCTCGCCGGCGCATCCCGTCACCGGGAGGTGGCCGTGCGTGAGGAGGATGAGCGCGAGCGTGTGCGGCTCCACCCCCTTCGCGCGCACCGCGGCGAGCACGCGGTCGGCCTCCCCCACGGCGCCGGTGTCCACCAGGATGGGGCGCTCGCCGCGCACGAGGTACGCGTTGGAGAAGCGGAGCCGGAGGGTGTGGACGGTCGCCATGGCACCATGAGCATGGAGCATGCGCGCGCGCGCGGCAACGGCGGCGCGCGTCAGCGCGGCGCGCCCAGCCGCTCGATGAGCTCCGTGGCCCAGTTCACGGTGACGACGATGCCCATGCTCCCCACCGGCTCGAGCAGCACGAAGGAGCCGTCCTTCGCCACGTCGTAGTCCGGGTGCAGTCCGTCGCTCACGTAGATGTCGGAGAAGAGCGAATCGCGTCCGGTGACCGCGAGCGCGGGGCCCGCGGAAAGGAGGGCGACGCGCATCCGCTCGCCGTCGCGGTAGAAGACGCGCCGGCCGTCCGCCGACCAGACCGGCTCGATCCCGCCGCCCTGCGAGATCTGCACGCGCGGCCCCGGCCCGGGAAATGCGCGCACGTACACCTCGTGGCCGGTGCCGCCCCCTTCATCGGAGGAGTAGGCGATCCAGTGGCCGTCGGGGGACACGCGCGGCGTGCGCTCGTCGAAGGCGGTCGCGAGCACCGGCCTGGCCGTGCCGCCGGCGATGGGGAGCTGCCAGATGTCGCGCTGCGTCGCCGCCTCGTCCACCCGGTAGACGAGCGCGCGGCCGTCGGGGGTGGGCGCCACCTCGCGGATGGTCTGCTTCGAGAAATAGACCGACTCCGGCGCGGCGCTGCCGTCGGCGCTCGCGCGCTTGATGCCGTAGAGCTGCTGCGCGCGCTCCTTGCCGGCGCCGAGCGACACGTAGTACACGCTGCGCCCGTCCACCGACCACTCGGGGCGCTGGTTGGTCCCGCCCGTGGTGAGGCGGCTGAGGGTGCTCGACGTGCGGTCGAGGATCCAGATGTCGCCCGAGTCGGCGGTGTTGATCTCGAGCGCGATCCTGCGGCCGTCGGGGGAGAGGCGGGGATGCGCGTAGGGCCGCGTCTCCGGCGTGATCGCGGTGATGCGCCCGGTGCGGTCGCGCATGACGAGCGTGCGGTCCGGCGCGCCGCCCATGAACGCGAACGTCCCGCTCGCCGAGAGCGCCGCGGCGGGCGCGTTCCGGGCGAACACGTTCGTCGAGAGCGGGACGGCCGGCCCCAGCAGCCGCTGCCGCTTCACGTCCAACGGCGCGGTCATCAGCGTGCCGTCCACGAGCGAGTAGACCAGGTGGTCACCCACCATGCCGAAGGGCGTCATGCCGCGCAGTTCGAGCACGGTGCGGCGTCCGGTGACCCTGGACAGCAGCGCGATCCGCGCCGAGCCGTAGGAACGATCGGCGCCGACGGAGGCGTAGACCACGGTCTCGCCGTCGGGGAGGCCGAGCGGCCAGCCCGCGAGTTCGCCCGAGGCGGCGATCTTGTCGGCGCCCGCCACGGCCACGGGCTCCCCTCCGCCGGCCGGCAGCTCGTAGATGGACCGCTGCGCGGTGCGGGAGAAGATGATCACGTCCGGCGTCGGCCAACTGAGACTCTCGGCATCACCCACCGGCGCGAGCCGCACCGGCGTCCCGCCGCGCACCGGGATCTTCATGATCGCGTTGTCGGTGCTGAACGCGAGCCACTGGCCGTCGGGGGAGAACGCGACGTCGTACGCGCCCTCGCTCCCGGGGAGCACGTGCGGCTCGAGATCCGTCATCGCGCGCAGGAAGATGCGCTGGCGCAGGTTCGCGTACGCGGTGTACGCGAGCGCCGAGCCGTCGGGCGCGAGCGCGAGCATGCGCTCGGCGCCGGTGGAGCGGAGCGGCTTCGTGCCGATGTCGATGGTGAAGCGCACGGGCTGCGGATGCGCCGCCGGCGCGCGGTGCGCGGCCCACCCGATGCCGCCCGCGACGATCGCCGTGACGGCGGCGACGGCGGCCATCGCCCCGCGCCCCCGCGCCGGCGCCGTCGGGAGGGGCGCGCCGGCCGCCGCCGCGGGCGCCGGCGCCACGAGCGCATCCCCGAACTCCTTCGCCGAGCCGAAGCGGTCGGCCGGGAGCTTCTCGAGCGCGCGCATCACCGCCCCCTCCACCGCGGGGGGCACGCTCCTCCGCTGCACGGAGAGCTTCCGCGGCTGTTCGGTGATCACCCGCGCCACGATCGCCTGCACGCTCGGCCCCGTGAAAGGCGCCTCCCCCGCGAGCATCTCGTAGGTGACGGCGCCGAGCGCGTAGATGTCCGCGCGGGCATCGATCGTGCGCTCCCCCATCGCCTGCTCGGGGCTCATGTACTGCGGCGTGCCGAGCGAGAGCCCGGTCTGCGTCATCCGCGGGCCGCCGGCGGCGCTCACCGCGAGCGAGATGCCGAAGTCCGCCACCAGCGCGCTGCCGTCGTGGAGCAGGATGTTCTCCGGCTTCACGTCGCGGTGGATCACCCCCTGCCGGTGCGCGTAGTCGAGCGCGGAGGCCACTTCGCGCGCGAGCCGCACCGACTCGTCCACGGGCAGCTGCCGCTCGCGCGCCAGCCGCGCGCGCAGCGTCTCCCCCTGCACGAAGGGCATCACGTAGAAGAGCAGCCCGTCCGCCTCGCCGCTGTCGATGAGCGCGAGGATGTGGGGATGCTGCAGCTTGGCGGTGGTCTTGATCTCGCTCAGGAAGCGCTCGGCGCCGAGCGCGGCGGCGAGGTCCGGGTGGAGGACCTTGATCGCCACGTCGCGGTCGTGCTTGAGGTCGTGAGCGAGGTAGACGGTGGCCATCCCCCCCGCGCCGAGCTCGCGCTCGACGCGGTAGCGGTCGCGGAGCGCCTCGCCCAACTGCGGGAGATCGCTCATTTGGGGTGCCGCGCGATCAAGGCGCCGCCGGCCCGGGCACGAACACCCAGCGCGCGAGGACGTAGGCCGACACCGTGATGTCGCTGGGCTCGATGGGAGTGGTGCTCTGTGACTTGACGCCACGGACCGCCCAGTAGTACTGACTCGGTTGCTGCGCGTCCCCGCGCGTGGTCGCCGTGATCAGCGGACCCAGCGTGCCGCCGAGCGCCTTCGCCAGCGTCGCGGCATCGGCCTTGGCCTGTGCCGCCGCGTCCGCGAGCGCTGCGCGCTGCGCGTCGGCCGTGTTCGTCGCGCTGAACTGGATGTCGCTGACGTTCGTCGCGCCGCGCGCGAGCGCCGCGTCGATCACCGCGCCCGCGCGGTCGAGCTGCGTGAGCTTCACGGTGATCGCGTTGCGCGCCACGAAGCCATTGCGCTCCATGCCGCCCTTGGGCGTGGGCTCCCAGTTCTCCTGCACCGTGAAGCCGGCGGTGGCGATCTGGCTCGGCGCGATGCCGATGGCGCGGAGGGTGTCGAGCACGCCGCGCTGGGCGCGCGCGTTCGCCTGCGCCGCCACGCCCGCGCTCGGCGCGCGCGTCTCCACCGCGAGCACGATCGACGCGCGGTCGGGGGCGATCGAGATCTCGCGCCGCGCCGACGTCTCGATCGTCGCGCTGTCGGCGAAGCCGCCGCCGGGTCCGTGCGTGACCGGGATCTGCGCGGCGGCGGGAAGGGCGAGCGCGGCGCCGAGCGCGAGCGCGCGGGAGAACGAACGAATGGTGCGCATGGCCATGGCCGGGGAAAGGGTCGACGTCAGGAGACCGCCACTCGCTTCGAGAAGATGAAGTACAGGTTGCCGCCGGAGAAGAGCGCGAAGATCGCCACCACGCTCCAGATCATCGCGTTCCCGATCCCCGCGAGCGCCGCGCTGAGCGAGATCGCGAGCAACAGGGTCTCGGCGAAGGCGTGGCCGATCACCGCGAACCAGACCGCTTCCCCCTCCGGCTTCACGCGCGCCACCCACGCCGGCACGTTCAGCCCGATCAGCTCGGCGCCGAACATCCGCGCGAAGAGCTCGGTGGTGGTCCCGCCGGCGATCCCGTAGAGCGAGAGCAGGAAGCGCGGCGCCACCACCAGCACGAGGCCGAAGGCGATGCCCGTGAAGGCGTTGATCGCGACGAAGCGGCGGAGCGGCGACATGGGACCTCCGGTCTATGCGGGTGGGAAGCGCAGCTCGAGCGTGCCCCCCGGCGTGAGCGCGCGCCAGCGCCGGGCGAGATCGTCGAGGCGCGCGTGGATCTCCTCCAGCTCGCCCTCCGTCACCATGCGCGGCATGCCGAGCCCGCGCTGCGCGCGGTGCGCCGACACCCGCTGGTTGAGCTCGCGCGCCGAGAGCGGCTCCTTCGCGGAGTACGCGCGCCAGATCTCCCCCACGATCCCCTCGGCGAGCCCCGCTTCCTCGGGGAGCGGCCCCTTCGGCCACGGCGTCCCGAAGTCCTCGATGTTCCACCCCTGCGCGATCAGCCCGAAGAAGGCGTTGCGCAGGCCGAGGGTGGACTCCACGCAGTAGTGCACGAGGTCGTGCACCGGGAAGGCCACGTGCGAGCGCTGCCAGGTGCTGGAGCCGTCGCCGCGGATGCCGGCGAGCACCGGCGGGGCGTCGGGGGTCTTCTTGAGACGGATGGTGAGGCGGGGCGGGGGACCCATCGCCGCTAAGCTACCCGCGCGCCGCGCGCGGGGGGAGGGTCAGTCCGCCGGCTCGAGCGCCCGCGCGCGGTACGCGCGCGCGCTCGCGGCGAAGGCGTCGAGGTCGCCGGCGAGCATCGTCTCGCGGTTCACCGGGTAGCCCGCCGCGCCCACGATCATCACGAACAGGTGCTGCGCCGTCTCCTCGACGGCGGCGACGGTGTGCCAGGGGCGGAGGGTGTCGGCGGCCTCGCAGGTGATGCGGAGTCCCGCGTCGCTCGCGTCCATCCGGTGGCGCCCGCCGCCGCAGGGGCAGAGGCCGGAGACGGGGCGCCGCTCCACCGCGCGGCGCAGCGCCCACCGCATGTACCCCGGGATGGCGAGGAAGGCGATCACCGCGCCCGCCGCGCACGCGATGGCGACCGGCCGGTCGTCCTCGAGCGCGAAGAAGGCGCCCGCGGCGCCGAGCAGGATGAGCGCGCGCACCGCGCTGCGCGTCACGATCCGTTTCCCCGCCGCCGAGTGCGCGAGGTAGTGCGCGGCCACCGCGCCCTGGTCGTCGGCGGCGAGATGGTACTCGATGGCGGCCGGCGCGATGCCGGGGGCGGCGCCCGTCATCGCGCACCCGCCGCGGCGCGCGGCGGCGCCGAGCGCGCGCGCATCCAGACGAACCCCGCCGCGACGAAGGCGATCGCGATCACCTGCGCGATCGTCATCCCCGCCACCATCCGGTCGTCCTTCGCGCGCAGGAACTCCACCAGGAATCGCTCGATCCCCGCCAGCACCATGTACACGCCGAAGAGCCATCCATCCGCGTGCCGGTGGTCGCGCATCCGCCAGAGCACCCAGAACATCAGGAAGCCGAGCGCCACCTCGAGCAGCTGCGTCGGATACACCGAGAGCACGGTGCCCGGCTGCGCCCCCGCGGGGATCGGCACGCCGAACATCGCCTGCATGTTCGCCGCGGTGCTCGGCGGCGCGCCGTCGGGGAAGCTCACCGCGAAGGGGGAGTTCCAGGGGCGCCCGTAGTCGTCGCCCACCGCCCAGCAGCCCGTGCGCCCCACCGCGTACGCCGCGGCGATCGCCGGCCCCGCCACGTCCGCGATCTTCCAGAAGGGGAGACGCTTCGCGCGGATCGTGAGCGTCACCGCGACGATGCCGCCCACCAGCCCGCCCCAGAAGACGAAGCCCCCGCGGCTGTAGAGGTTGTGGATGTCCTGCGTGAGGATCACGTAGTAGACCTTCGCGCCGATGAGCCCGCCGAGCACCGCGGCGAGGACGAGGTCGCCGACGTAGCTCGCGTCGTTGCCGCGCCGCTCGAGCCCCTTCTCGCTCACGACCTGCGCGATGAGGAAGGCCATGAGCACGGCGAGCCCGAAGCCGGTGAAGTTCCAGCCGCCGACGGCGATGGAGAACGGATGGTGGACGGTCATGCGGCCTCGAGTCCGGGGAGGGGGAGGGTCGCGTACGCGTTGAGGTCGAGGGGCGCGCGCTCGCCGCGCTCGAAGCGGAAGAGCCCGGCGCGCGCGATCATCGCGGCGTTGTCGGTGGCGAGCCGCGGGCTCGGCGCGTACACCTCCGCGCCCTGCCCGCGCAGCCGCGCGCGCATCGCCTCCTGCAGGGTGCGGTTGCAGGCGACGCCGCCGCCGAGCACCACGCGCGTGCGGCCGTGCCGCGCGGCCGCGCGCGCCGTCTTCTCGATGAGGGCCGCGATCAGCGCGTCCTGGAAGGCGCGCGCGAGCGACGCGCGGTCGCGCGCGAGGTCGGCGCCGCGCACGGCGTTGAGCACGGCGGTCTTGAGTCCGCTGAAGGAGAAGTCGTAGTAGTCGTCGTCGCCCGGCTGCGCGTTCGTGCGCACCATCGGCGCGCTGAAGCGGAAGCGCGCCGGGTCCCCCTCGCGCGCGAGCTTCTCCACGTGCGGGCCGCCCGGGTAGGGGAGGCCGAGCAGCTTGCCCACCTTGTCGAACGCCTCCCCCGCGGCGTCGTCGCGGGTGGCGCCGAGGAGGCGGTACGCGCCCCACGCCGGCACGTCGAGGAGCATCGTGTGCCCGCCGGAGATGAGGAGCGCCGTGAACGGGGGCACGGCGGCGGGATGCTCGAGCGCGGTGGCGAAGAGATGCCCCTCCATGTGATGCACGCCCACCACGGGGAGCCCGTGCGCGAAGGCGAAGGCCTTCCCGAAGCTCA
>DATKOH010000130.1:0-2296 GCA_035524735.1 Gemmatimonadaceae bacterium | reverse complement strand
TTCAGGTCCTGCGGGTCGCCGCCGAGGATCGAGCCGGCCCCGACCTTCACCCCCTTCCCCAGCGTGACGTTGCGCTCGAGCATCGCGCGCGGCGCCAGCACGCAGCCGTCGCCCACCGTGCAGTTCGGGCCCACGATCGCGTAGGGCCCCACCTCGACGTCGGCCCCCAGCTGCGCCTCGGGGGAGACGATCGCCGTCGGATGGATCCGCGCGCTCATCGGTCCATCACCATCGCGCTCATGTCCGCCTCGCACACGACGTCGCCGTCCACCGTCGCCTTGCCGTGCATGCGCGCGATGCGGGCGCGGATCTGCAGCAGCTCCAGCTCGAAGCGAAGCTGGTCGCCCGGCTTCACCGGCCGCCGCCAGCGCACGTTGTCGAGCGAGGTGAAGTACACCACCTTGCTCTGCGGGTCCTGCACCGTGCCCATGAGCAGCACGCCCCCCACCTGCGCCATCGCCTCGATGATGAGCACCCCGGGCATGATCGGATGCCCCGGGAAATGCCCCTGGAAGAAGGGCTCGTTGATCGTCACGTTCTTGATCCCGACGACGCCCTTGGGCCCCAGCTCCAGGATCCGGTCCACGAGCAGGAACGGATAGCGGTGGGGCAGCACCTTCATGATCTCCTCGATCCCGAGCATCCGCGTCTCCTTCGCGGCATGGTTGACCAGCTCACGCACCAGCGCCACCGTCCCGCGGTGGCTGGGCTTGTAGGCGACCACCTTCGCGCGCACCCGCCGTCCCGCCAGCGCCAGATCGCCCACGCAGTCCATCAGCTTGTGCCGCACGAACTCGTCGGGCCACCGCAGCGCCGTCTCCACCGGCCCGTCCGCATCCAGCACCACCGCGTTCTTCGTCGACGCGCCCCGGATCAGCCCCTTGGCGCGCAGCGCCTCCACCTCGTGCACGAAGCCGAAGGTGCGGGCCCCCGCCAGCTCCCGCGCGAAGCTCTCCTCCGTGACCTCGAGCGCCATCCGCTGGCGCCCGATCGCCGGATGCGGGAACTCGATCGTCACGTCGAGCGCGAGCGCGTCCGCCGGGTGCGCCTCGTAGCGCGACTCGCCGTCGGTGACGACCAGCGGCTCGCGCACGCGCAGATACTGCACCGCCCCGTCCTGCTCGGCAATCCCCGCGCGCGCGATCGCGTCGAAGAAGGGCCCCGCGCTCCCGTCCATGATCGGCGGCTCGTTGGCGTCCACGTCGATCACGAGATCGTCGATGCCGTGCGCCGCCACCGCCGCGAGCACGTGCTCCACCGTGTGCATCGCCCGGTCCCCTTCGCCGATCTGCGTGCGCCGCTCCACCTGCACCGCCTCCTCCACGCGCGCCGGCACCTCGGGCGTCCCCGCGAGGTCGGTGCGCCGGAAGACGACCCCCTTCCCCGCCGGCGCCGCGCGAAAGGTCAGCCGGCAGGCGCTCCCGAGGTGGAGCCCCACCCCCTCGAGCGTGGCGGGGGCCGCGATGGTGCGTCGCTTCTCGCTCATCCCTTCCGATTCCCGAGCAGCCGCTCCAGCTCCTTCACCATCTTCGCGAGGCGGCCGAGCGCCGCCTGCGCCTGCAGCGTCTCGCGGTGCGGCCGCGCCAGCGTCCCCGACCACGTCTCCCCGGGGGGCACGTCGCTCGAGACGCCCGATTGCCCCGCGATGCGGGCCCCGGCGCCGATGGTGAGATGCCCGCCCACCCCGACCTGCCCGCCGAGCACCGCGCCGTCGCCGAGCACCGTGGAACCGGAGATCCCCACCTGCGCGGCGATCAGGCAGAGCCGCCCCAGCCGCACGTTGTGCGCGATGTGCACCAGGTTGTCGATCTTCGATCCCGCGCCGATCACCGTGTCGTCGATCGAGCCGCGGTCGATCGCCGTGTTCGCGCCGATCTCCACGTCATCCTCGATGAGGCACCGCCCCACGTGCGGGATCTTCTGGTGCGCCCCCTGCGCGAACACGTAGCCGAACCCGTCGGAGCCCGCGCGCACGCCCGCGTGCAGCCGCACGCGGCGGCCTACCACCGTGCCGGGGTAGAGCGTCACCGCCGACACGAGGTGGCTGTCCTCGCCGATGGTCACGCCGCGCCCCACGTCGCAGTGCGCCCCCACGACCACGCGGTCGCCCAGCCGCGCGCCCTCGCCGATCACGGCGTACGGGCCCACCGTCACCGCCGCGCCGAGCTGGGCGCCCCGGCCGATCACGGCGGTGGGATGCACCCCCGGCTCGGCCGGCGGCGCGACGTAGAGCGCCGGGAGCACCTTCAGCATCGCTTCCGCCGGCCGGTCGACGATGACGCGGCAGGCGGGCCCC
>DATKOH010000129.1:0-11526 GCA_035524735.1 Gemmatimonadaceae bacterium | reverse complement strand
CCGTGAGGAAGATCGCCCCCGGCAGCGTGATGCGCGTGACGATGCGCTCGATGTACTCGGCCGTCTTGAGCCCCGGCTTCACCCCGGCGATGAACGCGCCCTGCTTCTTCAGGTTCTCGGCGATGTCCACCGGATTGAAGATGATCGCCGTGTAGAAGTACGTGAAGAAGAGGATCAGCACGCCCGAGAGCAGGAAGTACATCGGCTGCCCGGGCTGCAGGTACTCCACCAGCGACTGCAGCCACGGCCACTTGAACGCCTGCGCCAGCAGCCCCGGCACCACCACCACCGTCTGCGCGAAGATGATCGGCATCACGTTCGCGGCGTTCAGGCGGAGCGGGATGAAGTTCATCGACGCCTCGCGCTGCCGCCCGCGCCCCATCGAGCGCTGCGGGATCTGGATCGTCACGCGCCGCGCCGCCACGGTGATCGCCACCGTGAAGCCCACCACCGCCACCATCACCACCAGCAGCAGGAAGAGCTTGAAGATCGTGATCGAACCCGCGTTCAGGAACCCGAACGTCTGCCCGATGCTCGGCCAGATGCGCTCCACGATCGAGAAGAAGATCAGCAGCGAGGCGCCGTTCCCGATGCCGCGCTCCGTGATCTGCTCGCCCAGCCACATCACGAACATCGCGCCCGTGGTCAGGAAGAGCACCATCTGCAGCTTGAACGCGAAGCCCGGGTTCGCCACCGCCGCCGGGATCGTCTCCGTGAACAGCGCGTAGCCCCACGCCTGCACCATCGCGATCGCCAGGGTGAGGTAGCGCGTCCACTGCGTCACCTGCTTCCGCCCCTCCTCCTCGCGCTGCATCTTCTCGATCTTCGGCACCACCGCGCCGAGGATCTGGAAGACGATGCTCGACGAGATGTAGGGCACGATGCCCAGCGCGAACACCGTCGCGCGCGAGAGACCGCCGCCCACGAACAGGTCGTACAGGCCGAGCAGCCCGCCCGTCTGCGACGTCTGGAACCAGGCGATCAGCGACTGCACGTCCACCCCCGGCGCGGTGATGTGCCCGCCGATCCGGTAGATGAACAGCGCCAGCAGCGTGAAGCCGATCTTCGACTTCAGCTCCGGCGTCTTGAAGATGCCGGCGATCGCCGCCGCGGGATTGTTCTCGGCCATCTTACTCCTCGACGCGGCCGCCGGCCGCCTCGATCGCCGCGCGCCCCGCTGCGCTCATCTTCACGCCGCGCACCGTGTAGCCGCGCGTCACCTTCCCGTTCGCCAGCAGCTTCGCCGGCCCCTTCGACGCGCGGATCAGCCCCGCGGCCGCCAGCGTCTCCGGCGTCACTTCCGCGCCCGCCGGCAGCTGGCCGAGGTCCCCCAGCCGCACCACCTGGCTCTCCACCCGGAAGGGGTTCGTGAACCCGCGCTTCGGCAGCCGGCGCGTGAGCGGCATCTGCCCGCCCTCGAACCGCGGCTTCCCGCCGCCGTGCCCGTGGTGCCCCGAACGCGCCTTGATCCCCTTGTGCCCCTTCCCCGACGTCTTTCCCGTGCCGGAGCCCGGCCCGCGCCCCAGGCGCTTGCGCCCCCGGTGCGAGAACGGCGCCGGCCGCAGGTTGCTCAGGTCGATCGTCTCGGTCTCGGTCTGCTTCTCGGTCGTCTTCGCCATGGTCATCCCTTCACCGGCGTCACCTTCACGAGGTGACGCACGCGCTGGATCTGTCCACGCAGGCTCGCCGAGTCCGTGCGGATCACGACGTCCTGGTGGTGCTTGAGGCCGATCGCCTCGAGCGTCTGCCGCATCCGCCAGGAGTGGCCGATGCCGCTCCGCACCTGCTCGATGCGCACCTTCCCCTTCGTGAGCGTGTTGCTCTCGGTCTTCTTCGGCCCCCGTCCCGGGTGCCAGACGAACGTGCGCGGCATTTAGACGGCCTCCTTCGACTTCGCCCGCGACTTGTACGGCAGGCTGCCGGGCTCGATCTCGCGCTCGCGCGCGATCTGTTCCACCGTGGTCAGGTGCGTCAGCCCGTCGAGCGCCGCGCGCACCATGTTGTGCGGGTTCGTGGAGCCGAGGCTCTTCGTGAGGATGTCGGTCACGCCGCAGCACTCGAGCACCGCGCGCACCGCGCCGCCGGCGATCACGCCGGCGCCCGGCGCCGCGGGCTTCATGAGCACCCGCCCCGCGCCGTGCTTGCCGACGATCTCGTGCGGGATCGTGCTGCCGGTGCGCGGGATGTGCACCATCCGCCGGCGCGCGGCGTCGACGGCCTTGCGCACGGCCTCCGACACCTCGTTCGCCTTCCCCGACGCCACGCCCACCTTCCCCTGCCCGTCGCCCACGGCGACGAGCGCGTTGAAGCTGAAGCGCCGGCCGCCCTTCACGACCTTCGCCACGCGGTTGATCGCGATCACGTTCTCGACGAGATCGCTCCCCTCGCGGTCGGTGCCGCGCGACGCATCGCGCGAGCCCGCGCCGCCGCCGCCGCGCCCGCGGCCGCCGCCCGGACCCCCGGGCCCGCCGCCGGGGCCGCCCCCAGGGCCGCCGCGTCCGCGGCCGCCGCCCGGGCCGCCGCGCCCGCCACGACCGCCGCCGCCGCCCCCGCGCCCGCCGCGCCCACCGCCGCTGCGCGCCGAAGGGGCCCGCTCGCTCCGCGCGGGACCGCCCGCGCTCACCGTTTCCGAATTCTCAGCCATGTCAGAACTCCAGACCGCCCTCGCGGGCGCCGTCGGCCACCGCCTTCACGCGGCCATGGTACTTGTAGCCCGCGCGGTCGAAGACCACGCGAGTGATCCCTGCCTTCTTCGCCGCCGCCGCGATCGCCTTCCCCACCGCCGCGGAGCGCTCCGCCTTCTTCCCCTCGCCCACCTTCAGGTCCGACACCGTCATCAGCGTGCGCGACGACGCGTCGTCGACCAGCTGCGCGTAGATGTGCTTCAGCGAGCGCTTCACCACGAGGCGCGGACGCTCCGCCGTGCCCGTCACCTTCTTGCGCACGCGCAGATGGCGCCGCGTCCGCCGCTCGGCCCGCGTCCGGGGCTTGTTGATGATCTTCATCGGTTACTTCGCTCCCGCCTTGCCGGCCTTCCGCCGGATCTGTTCGCCCACGTACTTGATCCCCTTCCCCTTGTAGGGCTCCGGCGGCCGCAGGCTGCGCAGCTCCGCCGCGACCTGCCCCACCAGCTCCTTGTCGGCCCCCTCGATCACCACCTGCGTCGGCTGCGGCGCCGTGAGCTTGATCCCCTTCGGCGCCTTGTACTCCACCGGATGCGAGAAGCCGAGCGCGAGCAGCAGCCCGTACGGCCGCGTCTCCGCCTTGTAGCCCACGCCCACGATCTCCAGCTGCTTCTGGAAGCCCGTGGTCACTCCTTCGACCATGTTGGCCACCAGCGTGCGCGTGAGGCCGTGCAGCGCCTTGTGCCCGCTCTCGTCCGACGGCCGCGTGACCACCACCGCGCCGTTCTCGAGCGCGATCGTCATCGCCGCCGGCAGCGAACGCTCCAGCTCCCCCTTGGGGCCCTTCACCTTGATCCGGTGGCCGTCGATCGTGGCCGTCACGGCCTTCGGCAGCACCACCGGCCTCTTCCCGATGCGCGACATGTCGCCTCCCTTACCAGACGAGGGCGAGGATCTCGCCGCCGGTGCGCGCCTGCCGCGCCTGGCGGTCGGTCATCAGCCCCTTGGAGGTGCTCAGGATCGCCATCCCCAGCCCGTTGCGCACGCGCGGGATCTCCGTGGCGCCCACGTAGCGGCGGAGCCCCGGCGTCGACACGCGGCGGATCTCGCGGATCACCGGCTGCTCGCCGGACGCGTACTTCAGGTAGATCCGCAGCAGGGGACGGCCTTCCTCATCGGCCACCGCCTTCACGTCCTTGATGTAGTGGTTCTCAAGGAGGATCCGGGCGATCTCCGCCTTCAGCTTCGAGGCCGGGATGTCCACGCGGCGATGCTTCGATCCGCAGGCGTTGCGGATCCGCGTCAACATGTCGGCGATCGGGTCGGTCATGCTCATGTGAATTCCTTATTCTGCGTGTTCTTGGGTCCGAAGCCTTCCACCACCGGCCGGCAGCCCTCGTGGCCGCCGGCGGATGCCGGTGCTACCAGCTCGCCTTGCGAACGCCGGGAATCAGTCCGTTCAGCGACAGCTCGCGGAAGCAGATCCGGCAGACGCCGAACTTCCGCAGGTACGCCCGCGACCGGCCGCACCGCTGGCAGCGGTTGTGCTTCCGCACCGGGAACTTGGGCTTCCGCTTGGACTTCTCCACCATGGCCTTACGTGCCATTAGCTCGCTCTCTCGAATGAGTTCGTTGACTGCGGCCCTCAGCCCTCGGCCGTCAGCCATGCTGATGGCTGATGGCTGCAGGCTGTCGGCTCCTTCACATCTTCACGACCACCGGCTTCTCGTCCCCGCGGAACGGCATGCCGAGCTCGCGCAGCAGCGCGAAGGCGCGGTCGTCGCGCCCGGCGGTCGTCACGAAGGTGATGTCGAGCCCGTGCACCTGCTCCACCTGGTCGTAGTTGATCTCGGGGAAGATCACCTGCTCCTTGAGGCCGATCGAATAGTTGCCGCGGCCGTCGAAGGAGCGGGTGTTCAGCCCGCGGAAGTCGCGGATGCGCGGGATCGCGATCGCGATGAAGCGGTCGAGGAACTCCCACATCCGCGCGCCGCGCAGCGTGACGCTCGCGCCGATCTCCTGCCCCTGGCGGAGGCCGAAGTTCGAGATCGACTTCTTGGCCCGGGTGCGCACGGGGCGCTGCCCGGAGATGATCTCCAGCTCGGTGACGATCGCGTCGAGCATCTTGGCCTGCTTCACCGCCTCGCCGAGCCCCACGTTGATCACGATCTTGGTGAGCTTCGGGATCTCGTGCGGGTTCTTCAGGCCGAACTGCTGCTGCAGCTTGGTGCGCACGCTCTTCTCGTAGTGCAGGCGCAGCCGCGCGGGGGGCACCGGCTGCCCCACGCCGGAGTGCTCCGCGCGCGGCGCCGCCGCGGCCGTCTTGCCGCGCTTCTCGCTCTTCTTCTCGCCCTTCGGAGCCTTGGGCGCCGCCTTCGGCTCCGCGGGGCTCTCGGTCTTGTTGTCGTTCGCCATGTCCCGTCCTCGCTCAGCGCTTGTGGGGGATCGCGTCGCCGCTCTTCGCGCTGATGCGCTCCTTCGTCCCGTCGTCGTCCAGGCGCGCACGCACGCGCGTCGGCGCCCCCGACTTCGGATCGATCAGCATCACGTTCGAGTGGTGGATCGGCGCCGGGAAGTCGATGATCCCCCCCGGCTCATCCGCCGTGCGCGCCTTGCGGTGGCGCTTCACGATGTTGATCCCCTCCACCACCACGCGCCCCCGCTTCGGGAGCACGCGCAGCACCTTCCCCTCCTTCCCCTTGTCGTCGCCGCGCACGATCCGCACCGTGTCGCCCTTCGCGACCGGCATCTTCGCGCGCTCGGCGTTCCCGGCGTGCCGCTTCGCGTTCTTCACGCGGCGGCGCTGGGTCTTCTTGTAGGTCAGCACGCGCATGTCAGAGCACCTCCGGCGCCAGCGAGACGATCTTCATGAACTTCTTCTCGCGCAGCTCGCGGGCCACCGGCCCGAAGATGCGCGTCGCCCGCGGCTCGCCGGCCTCGTTGATGATCACCACCGCGTTCTCGTCGAAGCGGATGTAGCTCCCGTCCTTGCGGCGGGTCTCCTTGACGGTGCGCACCACCACCGCGCGCGCCACGTCGCTCTTCTTCACCGTGCCGCTCGGCAGCGCGTCCTTCACCGCCACGATCACGGTGTCGCCGAGCCCCGCGTACCGGCGGCGCGTGCCGCCCAGCACCCGGATCACCAGCGCGCGCTTCGCGCCGGAGTTGTCGGCCACCTTGACGATGGATTCCTGTTGGATCATGGCCGATTCTCCTTAACGCGCCTTCTCGAGGATCTCGACCACGCGCCACCGCTTGTCCTTCGACAAGGGCCGGGTCTCCATGATGCGCACGCGATCGCCCGTCTTCGCCCCGTTGTCCGCGCAGTGCGCCTTCAGGCGCTTCGACCGCGTGATCATCTTGCCGTACAGCGGGTGCGGGAAGCGGCGCTCGATCGCGACCACCACCGTCTTGTCCATCTTGTCGCTCACCACGAAGCCCACGCGCGTCTTGCGCGCGCCGCGCCGCTCGGAGTCGTTCTGCATCGTCTCGCCCATGTGCCCTCGGTCCTCGCTCACCGCCCGGCCCCGGACGCGCTCTGCGCCCGCTGCCGAAGCACCGTCAACAGCCGCGCGATGTCCTTCCGGATCGACCGGAACCGCAGCGGATCATCCAGTACCTCCGTCGCTCCGCGGAACTGCAGGCGGAAGCGCTCCTCCTTGAGCTCGGCCACCTTCTGCCGGATCTCGGCGTCGGTCAGCTCCCGGATCTCGTCAACCCGCATGGGTGTGCGCCTCCTCGCGCGCCACGAACTTGGTCTTGACCGAGATCTTCGCCGCCGCCAGCGCCATCGCCTTCTGCGCCATCGGCGCGTCGATCCCTTCCAGCTCGAACAGCATCCGCCCCGGCTTCACCACCGCCACCCACATCTCCGGGCTCCCCTTCCCCTTCCCCATGCGGGTCTCCGCCGGCTTCTTCGTGATCGGCTTGTCCGGGAAGATGCGGATCCACACCTTGCCGCCGCGCTTGATGTGCCGCGTGAGCGCCACGCGCGCCGCCTCGATCTGGCGCGCGCTCACCCACCCCGGCTCCATCGCCTGCAGCCCGTAGTGGCCGAACGCCACCGTCGCGCCGCGCGAGGCGATCCCCTTCGTGCGGCCCTTGAACATCTTCCGGAACTTCACGCGCTTCGGACTCAGCATCGTTCGCTCCTCACGCGCCCGTCGAGTACGTGGTCCCGCGGCGGCCCGTCGTGTCCTCGCCGTGGAAGATCCACACCTTCACGCCGATCGTCCCGAACGTCGTCTTCGCCGTCGACGTCGCGTAGTCGATCTTCGCGCGCAGCGTGTGCAGCGGCACCCGCCCCTCGTGATAACCCTCCACGCGCGCGATCTCCGCGCCGCCCAGGCGGCCGCCGCACTTGATCTTGATCCCCTGCGCCCCCATCCGCATCGCGCTCTGCACCGCCCGCTTCATCGCGCGGCGGAACGAGATGCGCTGCGCCAGCTGATGCGCGATCTGGTCCCCGACCAGCTGCGCGTCTAGCTCGGGACGCTTCACCTCTTCCACGTTGATCCCCACTTCCTTCCCCGTCAGCTGCGCCAGCTCATCCCGCAGCTTGTCCACCTCGGCCCCCTTCTTCCCGATCACCACCCCCGGGCGCCCCGTGTGGATCGTCGCCACCACCTTCCCCGGCTTCCGCTCGATCGTGATGTCGCTGATCGCCGCGTGCCCGAGACGCGCCTTCAGGTACCGCCGCAGCAGCTCGTCCTCCTTGAGCAGCGCGGGGAAGTCCCGGTGCGCGTACCACTTGGACCGGTGCTCGCGCGTGACGCCGAGCCGGAACCCGATCGGATTGGTCTTCTGACCCATTAGCGTCCCTTCCTCTCGGCGACCACGATCTCGACGTGGCTCGTCCGCTTGTGGATTGGCGTCCCGCGACCCATCGCCGCCGGCATGAAGCGCTTCAGCTTGGGCCCCTCGTTGATCACCGCGTGCTTCACGTAGAGCTTGTCCGCGTCCAGCGACTCGCTCGCCGCCCGCGCCGCCTGCTCCGCGTTCGCCACCGCGCTCTTCAGCACCTTCTCGATCTGCTTCGCGGCGTGCTTCTTCGAGAACGTCAGCAGCGCCAGCGCCTCGTTCACGTTCTTGCCCCGGATCTGGTCGATCACCAGCCGCATCTTGTACGGCGACTGGCGCGTGGTCCGCTGGATGGCGCGCACGTCGGCCATGGTCACTTCCCTCCCTTGCCCGCCGGAGCCGCCGCCGGCGCCGCGGCCGGAGCCGCCGCCGGGGCCGCGCCCGCCGGACCCGCCTTCTTGTCCGCCGCCTTCACGCCCGTGTGCCCCTTGAACAGCCGCGTCGGCGAGAACTCGCCCAGCCGGTGCCCCACCATGTTCTCCGTCACGTACACCGGGATGAACTTGTTCCCGTTGTGCACGGCGAACGTGTGCCCCACGAACTCCGGCGTCACGGTGCTCGCGCGCGACCAGGTCTTCATGACCTTCTTCTCGTTGGCCTTGTTCATCGCGCGCACCCGCTTGAGGAGCGCTTCCTGGACGAACGGGCCCTTCTTGATGCTGCGTGCCATTCCCTAACTCCTGGTCATCGGTCATCGGTCATCGGCCGCCGGGTCCGGTCGTCGGGATCCTTCCCGATGACCGCCCCCGAGCACCGAGGACGTCCCTTACTGCGTCGCCTTCCCGCGCTTGCGGCCGCGCACGATCATGCGCTGCGACTTCTTCTTCGTGTTCCGCGTCTTCACCCCTTCCTTCTTGCCCCACGGGCTCACCACGTTCCGCCCGCCGCGCGTACGGCCGCCGTGCGGGTGGTCCACCGGGTTCATCACCTCGCCGCGCACGCGCGGCCGGCGCCCCTTCCACCGCGACTTCCCGGCCTTCCCCCAGCTCGCGAGCTCGTGCTCCGCGTTCCCCACCGTGCCGATCGTCGCCAGGCAGTTCCCGTGCACCAGCCGCATCTCGCTCGAGCCCAGCCGCAGCGTCACGTACTCCCCTTCCTTCGCGACCACCTGCGCGCTCTGCCCCGCCGAGCGCGCCATCTGCCCGCCCTTCGCGATCTTGAGCTCGATGTTGTGCACCGCCGTGCCCAGCGGCACCTCCTTCAGCGGCACCGCGTTCCCCAGCCGGATGTCCGACCCCGGGCCCGACACCACCGTGTCGCCCACGGCCAGCCCCGCCGGGTGCAGGATGTAGCGCTTCTCGCCGTCCGCGTACTCCACCAGCGCGATGCGCGCCGAGCGGTTCGGATCGTACTCGATCTCGCGCACCGTCGCCGCCACGCCGTGCTTGTTCCGCTTGAAGTCGATCACCCGGTACATCCGCTTGTGCCCGCCGCCCCGGCGCCGCATCGCGATGTGCCCGTGGTTGTCGCGCCCGCCCGTCTTCGTGAGCGGCTCCAGGAGCGACTTCTCCGGATGCGACCGCGTGATCTCCGCGAAATCCGAGATCGAGCGGAAGCGCGTCCCCTTCGTGACCGGCTTGAATTGACGAATGCCCATTGGCTCAGCCCTCGAACACCGCGATCGACTCGCCCTCGCGGAGCGTCACGATCGCCTTCTTCCAGTTGGCGCGTCGGCCCACGGTCGCACCTACCCGCCGGCCCTTCCCGCGCAGATTCGACGTCCACACCCCCGTCACGTGCACCCCGAAGAGCTGCTCCACCGCCCGCCGGATGTCCGGCTTCGTCGCCTTCGGATGCACCCGGAACGTGTACTCCCCCCGCTCCTGGAAGGCCGCGGAGCTCTTCTCCGTGACCACCGGGCGGACGATCACCTCGTGCAGCGTCGGCATCGGTCAGCTCCCCTTCTTCTTCTTGTTCTTCGCCGCCGGCTTGGCGGCCTTCTTCGCCGCCGGCTTCTTGGCCGCGGGCTTCTTCGCCGCCGCCTTCGCCGCCGGCTTCTTCTCCGCCTTCGCGGGCCGCTCGGCCTTCGCCGCCTTCGCCGGCTTCGCCGCCTTCCCCCCCGCCTTCCCCTCCGGCTCCGTGTCCTTCACCGGCGCCAGCGCCTGCCCGATCGCCCCGCCCTCGATGATCACCACGTCGCTCCACAGCACGTGGTACGCCGAGACGTCGGAGTACGGCATCACCAGCATCCCGGGCAGGTTCCGCCCGGAGAGGTAGACGTTCTCCTTCACGCCATCCGTCAGCACCAGCACGTTGTGGTCCGCCAGCTCCAGCCGCGTCCGCATCGCCGCCATCCGCGACGTCTGCGGCCGCTCGTACTCGAAGCGGTCCACCACGAGCACCTTCCCCTCGCGCGCGCGCGCGTTCAGCGCGCTCTTGCGCGCCAGCGCCCGCACCTGCCGCGGCACGTACTGCGCGTAGCTGCGCGGGATCGGCCCGAACACCTTGCCGCCCCCCACCCAGTTCGGCGCGCGGATCGAGCCCTGCCGCGCCCGCCCCGTGCCCTTCTGCTTCCACGGCTTCTGGTTGCCGCCCACCACGAACCCGCGCGTCTTCGTCTTCGCGTTCCCCTGCCGCTGGTTCGCGAGGAACGCCTTCACCGCCTGGTGCATCACCGGCGAGTTCACCGTGCCGTCGAACACCGCCGGCGGCAGCGCGACCGCGTCGCGCGCCGTGCCGTTCGCGGTGTAGGCCGCGGCCTTGATCGTCGAAGTCTGGTCGGCCATGGTCGTCAACCCTGCTTGCGGACCAGCACCAGCCCCGACTTGGGACCCGGCACCGCGCCGCGGATGTAGATCAGGTTCCGCTCCGCGTCGATCTTCTCGACGCGCAGATGCGTCTGCGTGTGGCGCTCGGCGCCGTAATGCCCCGGCATCTTCTTCCCCTTGATCACGCGCGACGGGTCCGTGCCCGGGCCCACCGAGCCCGGACGCCGGTGCTTCGTGTTGCCGTGCGTGTTGGGACCGCCGCCGAAGCTCCAGCGCTTCACCACGCCCTGGAAACCGCGCCCCTTCGTCGTCCCCGTCACCTTCACCGTCTCGCCGGGCGCGAAGATGTCGACCTTGATCACGTCGCCCACCTTGTAGCTCGGCGCCTCCGCCTTCTTCGGCCCGTCATCGAGCCGGAAGCTGCGCAGGAACGCCGGCGGCGCCTCGAGCCCCGCCTTCTTCGCGTGCCCCACCGTCGCCTGCGACGCCCGGCGGCCGCGCGGCGTGCGCTCCTTCGCGCCCGACTCGCGCCGCATCACCTGCTTGCCGAGCCCGAGCTGCACCGCGGCGTAGCCCATCACCGCCGGGTCCAGCACCTGGACCACCGGGTTCGGCTCCGCCTCGATCACCGTGCACGGGATCTGCTGCCCCGCCTCGTTGAACAGCTGGGTCATGCCCAGCTTCTTGCCAATGATGCCGATCATCTATCCCTCGCTGAGTCGCGGCGGCCGGACTGGCCGGGACGCGCCGTTGGACCATCGGGACCGCCGGAGCGCACCCTGCGCCGCGGCCGCCCCGCGCTACTCGACCTTGATCTCCACGTCCACGCCCGCCGGAAGATCCAGCTTCGTGAGCGCGTCCATCGTCTGCGCGCGCGAATCGAGGATGTCGATCACGCGCTTGTGCGTCTTCAGCTCGAACTGCTCCCGCGACTTCTTGTCCACGTGCGGCGACCGGAGCACCGTCCAGCGCTGCGTCTTCGTCGGCAGCGGGATCGGCCCCGACACCTGCGCCCCCGTCTTCTCGGCGGTGCGCACGATGTCCGCGGACGCCTGGTCGATGACGGCGTGGTCGAAGGCCTTCAGTCGGATCCGGATTCTCCCTGCCATGGTATCGTCTCGCTGTCGAACCCCGGGGCCCGCCGCGCGGCGCTCGGCAGTGCCGAGGCCGAGCGCCGGGCGCCGAGCGCCCGTTGTTGGTTACTTGATGATCTTCGTCACGACGCCCGCACCCACCGTGCGGCCGCCTTCCCGAATCGCGAACCGGAGCCCCTCATCCATCGCGATCGGCGTGATCAGCTCGATCTCCATCTGGATGTTGTCCCCCGGCATCAC
>DATKOH010000128.1:0-5582 GCA_035524735.1 Gemmatimonadaceae bacterium | reverse complement strand
GCCGTCCGCCGTCAGCGCCCGTGCTTCCCCGCCCGGTGCTCCTCCTGCAGCCGCAGATACGCGCGCCAGGTGTGCTCGATCCGCTCGCCGATCTCGCTCGTCGCCTCCCGCGCCACGCGCGCCGGGATGCCCACCACCACGGAGCCGGCGGGGATCCGCATCCCCTCGCGGCAGACCGCGCCCGCCGCCACCAGCGAGCCCCGCCCCACGTGCACGCCGTTCAGGAGGATCGCGCCCATCCCGATCAGGCAGTCGTCCTCCACGGTCGAGCCGTGCACGATCGCCCGGTGCCCCACGCTCACGCGCTCGCCCAGCACGGTGGGCAGCCCGGGGTCGGCGTGCAGCACGGCGCCGTCCTGGATGTTGCAGTCGGCGCCGACCACGATCCGGTCGGAATCCGCGCGGATCACCGCCGTCGGCCAGACCGACGCGCGCGCGCCAAGCGTGACGTCGCCGAGCACCACCGCCGCCGGGTGGATGAAGGCCGTCTCGTGGATCGCCATCCTCGCCTCCCTAGTAGCCGAGCGTGACGTAGAAGGTGGCCGCGGGCACCGCGATCCCGCTGCCGTTGTGCACGGGCGCCGCGACGCCGAGGCGGAGCGAGTACGCCGCGTCGTACGGCACGCCCACGAAGATCGTGAGCTCGCCCCCCACCGACGCGACGAGGTTCGTCTGCGCGTCGCCGGCGGTGTACTGCCCCCATGCGCTCCCCGCGTCCGAGAAGAGGGTGAGGCTGGAACGGTCGAGGAAGAGGGGGAAGAAGCCGAAGCCGTGGTGGAGCGCGGCGAGCGGGAGCACGAGCTCCACGGTGCCCGCCGCGGCCTTCGTCCCCGACTCCACGCCGGGGGGGAAGCCGCGCACGGGGAAGAAGCGCGGGCTGCCGAGCACGACGCCGGGGAGGAGCATCGCCCCGCCGCCGCTGACGCCGCCGAGGTCGAACACCGACGGATTCTGGCCGGTGGCGGTGCCGAGCGCGCCGCGCGCCCGCAGCACCGGATGCGCGAAGCTCCCGTGCGCGAGCGCGAGGTACGCGGCGAGGGAGCCCTGCAGCGCCTCCGACCAGATCTCGCTCGTCCCCTCGTGCCACTTGAAGGTGCCGGCGACGAGCGCGCTCACGCCATCCTCGGGCGACACCCCCTGGATGGGCTGCGCCGCGTTCGCGTAGCCCGCCGTGGCCGCGAGCGTCCAGAAGCGCTCGTCGCTCTGGTAGTACGACGGCAGGTCGGCGAGCAGCGTATCGGGCGCCGTGGTGTAGTGCCGTTCCTCGAGCCCGCCGGCGAGGGAGACGAAGGCCGTGGAGTAGGCGCGGAGGCGGCGCACCACCGCGCCCACGTCCAGCGTGCGCGTGCGGCGGAAGAGGGAACCGATCACGGTGGCCGTGGAATCGTAGACGCCGAACTGGTCCCAGTACTGCGACGCGGCGAGGGTGAGCACGGGCTGGCCGAGCCCCGCGTAGGCGTAGCCGGCGTTGAACGTGTTCTGGTGCTGCCAGGGATCGACGAGCGCCTGCGCGAAGTACGCGTGGCGCCCGATCACGTCGTTCCCGCTCGTGTACGCGCCGAAGGTGAGGTCGCTCATCGTGTTCGTGCCGAGCACGGGGAGCCAGTAGTGCGGCCAGAGCGCCGGGAAGGGGGAGTAGGCCCGCGCGGGGGAGCTGTCCGCGGGTGTGGCCGGGAAGGGCGGGGCGACGAAGATCGTGTCGAGCGGCGCGGGGGCGGCGCCGGCGGTGTCGAGCGGCGCGACGCCGACGTGCTCGCCGTCGGCGTCGTAGCGCACGGCGGCGAAGGTGCGGCCGTCCGGCGCGACCGACGGATAGGTGATGGCCGTGCTCGACCGGCTGATCAGCCTCGGGGGCGCGCTGTCCGCGACCAGGGCCACGTACAGCTCCGTGAAGCCGGTGCGGTTGGAGGAGAAGAGCACGGCCTTGCCATCGGGCGTCCACGCGGGGGACGCGTCGAAGGCGCGGTCGTGGGTGAAGGCGCGGAGGACGCGCCCGGCGCTGTCGAGCACGACCACGTCCGCGTAGCCGCCGCGCGTCCAGCGGGTGGCGGCGATGCGATGACCGTCGGGGGACCAGCGGGGCTCCGCCCACTCGGTGTCGGCGGCGACGCCGGTGACGGGGACGATCGTGCGCCCGTCGCGCGAGACCATCACGAGCGACGTCGTGCCGGGTTCGTAGCGCACGGCCACGATGCGCCCGTCGTCGCGCACGTCGGGCTGCGCGAGGCGCGCGCCGTCGGTGAGGCGCGTGACGCGGCCGCCGATCTGCCGCCAGAGGTCGGAGCGCACGTGGTACGGATCGCCGTACTCGAGCTGCGCGAAGAGGATCGAGCCGTCATCGACGGGCACGTTGGTGTCGCCGGAGTTGCGGCGGCCGATCTCGCGGCGGGCGCCGCCGCTGTCGATGGCGTACGCGGCGGTGAAGCTCTTGCCGAGGTTGCCGAGGTAGACGAGGGAACCATCGTCGCTCCAGCGCGGGCGGATCGCGGTGTGCCCGTCGTGGGTGAGGTCCTTCCAGCCGGACACGGGGCGCGCGGGGTCGGCGAAGCCGCGCACCTGCGCGCGGATGGAATCGCGCCAGAGGGACCAGCCGTTCGCGAAGGTGATGCCGAAGGCCTCCTCGGCGGCGCCGTTGTAGAAGAAGGGCACCGGGCGCACGCTCGTGCGCTCCACGAGGGCGCGGATGGTGGAGTCGCCGTGCAGCACGGCGAGCCAGTTCAGGTACTCGGCGCCGTAGTCGTACGGGATGTCGCCGTACGGGTAGCGCGTGGTGGCGAGCGACCAGCGGTCGAAGTCGGGGAACTCGCCGCGCTGCGCGGTGGAGCGGACGACCATCTCGCTCGTGGTGCCCTTCACGCGGCCGGCGCCGGTGAGCGCGCTCTCCTCGTAGACGGCGAGCCCCTCGGTGATCCACGCGGGCTCGTAGGCGTTCGGGAAGAGGAGCGGGGCGCGGCCGAAGACGTGCTGCGCGACGTTCCACCAGCCGCGCGTGCGGTCGAGGTGGAAGGCGTGCGTGAGCTCGTGCGTCTCCAGCTCCTCGTACCAGCTGTCGTAGAACTGGAGGGAGGGGACGTCGAGCGGGGGGAGGATGTAGATCGTGATGCGATTGGTCGGGAAGACCGTGGTGAAGCCGTTGCTGTAGTCGACGTTGTCGGCGACGACGAGGTCGATGCGGCCGCGCGGCGGGTGGAGATGGCGCGCGAGGCGCGTCCAGGCGATCTCGGCCTGCGCGGCGGCGCGGCGCGCCTGGGGCTCGAGGGGGGCGAGGAAGGAGACGCGGAAGTGCTCGGTGTCGATGGTGCGCCAGCGGCCGCCGGGCGGGACGACCTGCGCGCGGGCGGCGGGCGCGGCCGCCGCGGCGGCGGCCGCGAGCAGGAGCCCCGCGGCGGCGCGGGCGAGCGTCATCGCGCCGGCGCGAAGCCGCGGAAGAAGGCGGTGAGCCCGTCCACGATCCCCTGCGCGTAGGCCGCCTGGAATTCCGGCGTGCGGAGCGCGTACTCCTGCTGCGGGATCATGAGGAAGGCGCCCTCGCAGAGCACCGCGGGCATCCAGGTGGGGCGCGCGAGCGCGAGGTTGTCGTAGTTGATGCCGAGGTCGCGGAGCCCCATGCGCGCGACCATCCCGGCCTGCAGCGCGCGCGCGAGCGCCACCGACTGCGGCTGGAAGTAGTAGGCGCCCGTGCCGTTCGCGATGAACGGATTGACGCCGTCGGGGAGCGCGTTGAGGTGGATCGAGACGAGCGCGTCGGCGTTCGCGCGGCGCGCCATCACGGGGCGGTCGTTGAGCGCCACCGGATCGGCCGTGGTGCGCGTCATGAACACCGTGGCGCCGGCGGCCTCGAGGCGCTTCTTCACTTCGAGCCCGATCGCGAGCGTGGGCACGGGCTCGTAGAGGCCGGTGGGGCCGGTGGCGCCGATGGGGGGATGGCCGGGATCGACGGCGATGAGCAGTCCGCGCAGGGGCGCGGCTGGATCGGTCACCGGCGGGCGGCGCACGCGGAGCACGAGCGCGCCCTGCGCGCGGTCCCAGAAGGCGAGGTAGCCGAACGGCGGCGAAGCGAGATGCAGCGTGAAGCGGCCCCGGTCGGTGGCGAGCGGGGTCCACTGCACGAGTCTCACGAGCGAATCGGCGGCGCCGTAGTGGACGATGTCGGTGGTGACCTGCGTGTCGAAGAGGGTGAGCACGAGGTCCTTCCCGCTCTCTTCCACGGTGAAGGGGGGGCGCTGCCCCAGCGGGAGCACGAAATCCACCCAATCGGCCTGCGGCACGAGGCGCGCGTTGCCGGCGACGCGGCGCGGCAGGGGGGCGCCGGGGGGCATCCAGCGCGCGTCGCTCGCGCCCACCCAGATCTCGAGCGCGGCGTCGAGGCGCACGCGCACCCAGTCGCCGTTCCATCCGGTGACGGGCAGCACGGTGCCGGGGAGGAGGAAGTACTTGTACGTGCCGCCGGGGATGGGGCGGCCGATCACCACGCGGTCGGTGTCGCCGTACGCGGAGGTGTCGGCGCCGAGCATCACGAGCGTGCCGGGGTTCGGCGCCGGCGCGACGTTGCCGAGCGGGACGACGAGGCTGTCGGCTTCGCGCGCGATCACGAGCTCGGTGCGCGCACGGAGCATGCGCGCGGGGAGGTCGGTGGCGAAGATCTCGGGATCGCCGGCGTTGCGCCACGCCGCCGCGGGGGCGCCGTTGCCGAAGACGTGCGCGCCCGGGGTGCCGAGGCCGCTCACGAGCATCGCGGTGGCGCCGGCGTCGCCGCGCCAGGTGACCGTGGCGTTGGACGGCGCGCGCACCTGCACGCGGACCATCTCGTCGTCGCGGTACGCGAGGCGCGCCTGCGGCGCGGGGGCCACGCTCGTGCTATCGTACGCGAGCGCGCCGGTGGGCGCGAAGCGGACCACCGGCGGCTGGAGCTTCACGGGGTACTGCAGGCTCGCCGTGTCGCTGCCCGCGGCGGCGACGAGATCGAAGTGCGGCGATGTCGCGGGCGGGAGCGCGAGGAAGGCGAGGAAGGCGCCGTTCGGCGCGACGGGCACCGGCGTGCCGTCGATCGTGAGCGTGGCGGTGCCGTTGCCGACCGACCCGAAGACGAACTCCGAATCGCGCGACTCGATCAGGTGGTCGCTCGGCGGATAGACGACCTTGATCGCGAGCGGGCCGGTGGAGAGCGGGATGGCGGGGAGCGCCGGCGCGGGCGACTTGGGGGGAGCGCTCGCGGGCGCGGGCGCGGCGGGCGTGGTCGCGCCGGTGGCGCAGGCCGCGAGGAGCGCGGCGATCGCGGCGGGGGCAGTGCGCATGGCGGGGAATACTAGCACGGCCCCCGCGGGCGGGGGAGCCGGAGATGTGACCTAAGTCCTTTCCAACGCGCGCGTTGGTTGCCGAATCTGTTGACTTCCCCGCATCCTTGTGCGTCTACCGGGGGTCCTCCCGCGGAGTCTATTCCTTGAACGCTTGTGGGTTCTGTGGCCAGACGAATGCCGGCGATTCGCGCTATTGCGTGGACTGCGGCAAGCCGCTCGCCGGCGCGCCGGCGGGGGGACCGCCCGCGCGCGACGCGGAGGATCGGGCCTTTCGGGTGCCGTCGC
>DATKOH010000127.1:0-2159 GCA_035524735.1 Gemmatimonadaceae bacterium | reverse complement strand
CGCGCCGCGCGCGCGCGCGTGCGACAGCTCCTCGAGCACCACGCTCGCGCTCCCCTCCCCCATCACGAAGCCATCGCGCGTCGCATCGAACGGACGGGAGGCCGTGGCGGGGTCGTCGTTCCGCTCGGAGAGGGCGCGCATGTTCGCGAAGCCGCCGATCGCCATCGGCGTCACCGTGGCCTCGCTGCCGCCGGCGATCATCACGTCCGCGTCGCCGTACTGGATGGCGCGAAAGGCGTCGCCGATCGCGTGCGCGCTCGACGCGCACGCGGAGACCGTGGCGTAGTTCGGGCCCTTGCAGTTGAACTGCATGGAGATGAGCCCGGCCGCGATGTCCGAGATGAACATCGGGATGAAGAAGGGGCTGATCTTGCTCGCCCCCCGCTCCCGGTACTCGTCGTGCTGCTCCTCGAAGGTCTTCAGCCCGCCGATGCCGCTGCCGAAGATCACGCCGGTGCGGTCGGGGTCGAAGCCCGTGCCCTCGCCGAAGCCCGCATCGCGCATGGCCTGCGAGGCGGTCGCGATCGCGTACTGGGCGAACCAGTCCGCGCGCCGCGCCTCCTTGCGGTCCATGTACGTGAGCGGATCGAAGCCCTTCACCTCGCAGGCGAAGCGCACCGCGAAGTTGGCGGCATCGAACTTGGTGATCGGGCCCGCGCCCGATCGGCCCGCGAGCAGCGCCTCCCACGTCGTCGCCACGTCGTTGCCGACGGGCGTGAGCGCCCCCAGCCCGGTGACGACGACCCGACGCTTCATCACCCGGTCTTGGTCTTGAGGTAGTTCAGCGCGTCGCCCACGGTGCGGAGCTTCTCGGCATCCTCGTCCGGGATGTCGATGTTGAACTCCTTCTCGAACTCCATCACCAGCTCCACCGTGTCGAGGCTGTCCGCACCCAGGTCCTCCATGAAGCTCGCATCGTTCGTGAGCTTCTCGCGCTCGACGCCAAGCTCCTTGGCGATGATCTCCTTGACCTTCTCTTCGATTGCCGACATTGCGTGGATCCTCACAGGGAGAGGGAAGTCCCGAAATGTACCCCAACCAGCCTTCGATTCAACGTCACATCACCATGCCGCCGTCCACCACCAGCACCTGCCCCGTAATGTAGCTCGCGTGCTCGGAGGCGAGGAACGCCACCGCGCCCGCCACGTCCGCCGCCGTGCCCAGCCGGCCGAGGGGGATCCGCTCCGACAGCGACGCCCGCGCCTCGGGGGTGAGCGCGGCCGTCATGTCCGTTTCGATGAACCCCGGCGCTACGGCGTTCACGAGAATATTCCGCGACGCGAGCTCCTGCGCCACGGCCTTCGTGAGCCCGATCAGCCCCGCCTTGCTCGCGGCGTAGTTCGCCTGCCCCTTGTTGCCGGTGATCCCCACGACGCTGGAGATGTTGATCACCCGTCCCCAGCGGCGCTTCATCATCCCGCGCGTCGCCGCGCGGATGGCGGCGAAGGCGCCCTTCAGGTTCGCGTCGAGCACCGCGTCCCAGTCGTCGTCCTTGATGCGGAGGAGGAGATTGTCGCGCGTGAGCCCGGCGTTGTTCACCAGGATGTCCACGGCGCCGAACGCCCCTTCCACCTTCTCGATCAGCGCGGTCACCTGCGCCGTGTCGGACACGTCGGCGGCGAAGCCCTGCGCGCCGTGCCCGAGGGCGGCGGCGGCCTCCTCCGCCTTCCCCTGGTCGCGTCCCACGACCGCCACCCGCGCGCCGCACTCGGCGAGCGCCTGGGCGATGCCGCGGCCGATGCCGCGCGTGCTGCCGGTGACGAGCGCCGCGCGCCCGCTCAGGTCGATCCTCATGCCGCCACCCGCTGCAGGAGCGCGTCCACGTCCGCGGCCGTTCCGCACGGGGCGGTCTCGGTGCCGGGGACGATCCGCTTGACGAGGTTCGCGAGCACGCTGCCCGGTCCCAGTTCCACCCAGAGCGCGCCGGGGTGGTCGGCGGCGATGCGCCGCACCTCTTCCGTCCACTGCACCGGCGAGGTGAGCTGCTCGCGCAGGAGCTTCACGGCCCCGGCCGCGTCGCGCACGGGCCCCGCGGTGACGTTCGCGTAGACCGGGAAGGCGGGGTCCTTCGCGCCCGCGGCGTCCAGCGCCTGCTGCAGCCCGGCGCCGGCGCTCGCCATGAGCGGCGAATGGAAGGCGCCACTCACGTTGAGCCGGAC
>DATKOH010000126.1:0-14081 GCA_035524735.1 Gemmatimonadaceae bacterium | reverse complement strand
CCCCCCCATGCAACGTCCCAAGGAGATCGCCTTCGCCCTGCTCGCCGCGGCGTTCATCGCCGGCGGTGCGCTCGGCTACGCCGGCGGGCGCTACGTCGCCGCCCGGGAGGGCGCGCCCGGCGAGCGCGGCGCGACGCGCCGCTACCTCGCCGAGCGGCTCGACCTCACCGGCGGGCAGGCGGCCGCCGTCGACACCATCCTCGACGCCCGCCGCCGCGAGATGACGCGCATCATCGCCCCCGTGCAGCCGCAGCTCGACAGCTCGCGGCAGGAGGCGCGGCGCAAGATCATGGCGCTCCTCACCCCGGAGCAGCAGCGCCGCTTCCAGGAGCTCCTCGCCGAGCACGACAAGCAGGAGGGGAACCGCAAGTGATCCGCCGCACCCTCCTGGCGCTCGCCCTCGGGGCGGCGCCGCTCTCCGCCCAGTCGGCCGACACGGCCGCCCGGCCGATCCGCCTCGCCGACGCCATCACCATGGCCGTCGCGGCGGCGCCGGCGAACGTGGCCAGTCGCGGCGCGATCGAGACCGGCAACGCCGGCGTGATCTCCGCCTACGCCGCGTTCATCCCGAGCGTCACGCTGAGCATGTCCACCTCGGCGTCGAGCCCCGCCACCGCGCGCGTGAACCCCACCACCGGCCAGCTCGTGGCCGGCAAGTGGAACACCACGGGCGCCTTCTCGCTGGGCGTGGACATCTTCGACGGCGGCCGCCGCCTCTACTCGGTGGCCAGCGCGCGCGCGCTGCTCGGCGCGTCGGAGGCCGCCGACGTCGCGCAGCGCTACCAGACGGCGTACAACGTGAAGGTCCAGTTCTACGCCGTGCTCGCGTCGCGCGAACAGCAGATCGCGGCGAAGGCCGCCTACGACGCGGCGGTGCAGCAGATGAAGGCGTCGGTGGCGAAGGCGATCGCGCACACGGTCACCAAGTCGGACACCCTGCAGTCGCTGGTCGCGGTGGGGAACGCGCGGCTGCAGCTGCTGCAGGCCGACCTCGCGCTCCAGACCGCCAACGCCACGCTCACCCGTCTGGTGGCGTCGCCGGTGACGATCACCGCGAGCCTCGCCGACAGCGCGGGCGACTCCGGCGCGGCGATCGACAGCGCCACCGTCGCGCAGCTCGCGCAGGATGGCCCGTCGGTGCGCCAGGCGAACGCGAGTCTCGACGCCGCCGTCGCGCAGTCGAAGGGCGCGCGCAGCACCTACTTCCCGTCGCTCTCGGTGACCTACGGCCGCAACTTCAGCCGCACCGACAGCCTGTTCACGGTGGGCCCGGGCGTGGGCGATTACAGCGGGCAGCTCCGCTTCACGATGAGCTATCCGCTCTTCAACCAGTGGCAGCGCGAGTCGGGCATCGTCGCCGCCGACGTCGCGCGGCTCAGCGCCGAGGCCAACGCGCGCGATGCGAAGTACGCGGTGCAGGAGAGTCTCGTGCAGGACCTCGGCGCTCTGCGCACCGCCGAGGAACAGACGGCCATCCAGCTGGTGTCGGTGGCCGCCGCGGAGGAGAACCTCCGCGTGCAGCAGGAGCGCTACGCGCTCGGCGTCTCCACCATCCTCGACGTGCTCACGGCGCAGAGCACGGTGAACTCCGCGCGCGTCCTGCTCATCCAGGCGCGCTTCAACGCTCGTGTGGCCAAGGCGCAGCTCGAGGCGCTGATCGGCCGCGACCTGTGAGGCCATCCCCCGTGAAGAGAACCGTCGCGATCGCCCTCGTCCTCCTCGCCGCCTGCGCGAAGAAGAAGGACACCGGCCCCGCCATCCAGACCGCCACCGTCGCGCGCCAGGACATCGTCGTCGACGTGGAGGCCACCGGCGTCATCACGCCGATCAATCCGGTGCAGGTGAAGTCGAAGGCCTCCGGCACCGTGCTCCGGATCTACGTCGAGACCGGGTCGCAGGTGCGCAAGGGCGACCTCCTCGTGAAGATCGACCCGCGCATCCCGCAGAACACCTACGACCAGGCCGCCGCGGCCGTGAAGGCCGCCGAGGCGAACGTGGCCGTCACGCGCGCGACCTTCTCCCGCGACAGCGCGCTCCTGCAGCAGGGGATGATCACCGCCACGGAGTACGAGGCCGCGCAGCTCGCGTACGCGAACGCGCAGTCGCAGCTCGTCGCGTCGCGCACGAACCTCGACAACGCCTCCATCGCGCTCGAGGACGTCACCATCCGCGCGCCGATGTCGGGCACCGTGATCGAGAAGGACGTCTCCGAGGGACAGGTCATCGCCTCAGCCACCGGCAACGTGAGCGGCGGCACGACGCTGCTCGTCATGGCGAGCCTCGGCGAGGTGATGGACTCCACCCTCGTGGGCGAGAGCGACATCGGCAACGTGCGCCCCGGCCTCTCCGCCACCGTGAAGGTGGACGCATACCCCAACCGCACCTTCCACGGCGTGGTCGAGAAGATCTCGCCGCAGGCCACGGTGCAGCAGAGCGTCACGATGTTCCCGGTGTTCATCCGCCTCGACAACAAGGATGGCGCGCTGATGCCCGGGATGAACAGCGACGTCGCGATCCTCGTCGAGCAGCGCGACAACGTGCTCGCCGTGCCGAACGACGCCGTGCGCAGCATGAAGGACCTGATGGCCGCCGCGCGCGCGCTCAAGCTCGACCCGGCGGCGGTGCGCGCGGCCCTCGGCGGCGGCGCGGGCGCCGGCGCCGGCGGCGCGCCGCCCTCGGTGTCGGTGTCGGAGACCCAGTGCGACTCCGTCCAGGCCGTGGTCGCGAAGCACCCGTGGGCGCAGAAGAAGCTGCAGGACCTCCGCCAGCAGATGATGAGCGGCGGCGACCGCGCGCAGCTCTTCCCGCAGATGAAGGCCGTCTACGACTCCCTCCACATCGACGCCGGCGTCGCGCGCGCCTGCGCGCAGCTCCGCCGCTCGAGCGCGGGGGGCACGCAGATGGCGGCCGGCGGCATGGATGAGACCCCGTCCGGCAACACGCGTCCGCGGCCGGGGCTCGTCTTCGTCGCGCAGAACGGCACCTTCGTCCCGAAGGTCCTCACGCTCGGCGTGGGCAACTACGACGTGACGCAGGTGCTCGGCGGGCTGCAGGAGGGGGACAAGGTGGCGCTGATCAACGCCGCGATGCTGCAGCAGGCGCGCGCCGAGCGGCAGGCGATGATCAACAGCCGCATGGGACTCCCCGGCGTCTCGCAGCAGCAGACCGGCGGCCAGCAGCAGCGCGGCGCGGGCCAGGGAGGCCAGGGGGGTGGCCAGGCCGGTGGCCAGACGGGCGGTCAGACGGGCGGCCGGACGGGCGGCCAGACGCAGGCCGCCCCCGCACCGGCCCCGGCGCCCGCGCCGAGCGGCGGCGCCCGGCCGCCGGGAGCCCCATGACATGATCTACAGCGAGATCTTCCGCGTCGCGCTCGTCGCGCTCCGCGCGAACAAGCTGCGCTCGGCCCTCACGATGCTCGGCATCGTGATCGGCGTCGCGGCGGTGATCGCCGTCGTCGCGCTCGGGCGCGGCGCACAGAAGGCGGTGAACGAGCGCATCGCCGCGCTCGGCACCACGCTGCTCAGCGTCTTCCCCGGGCAGGTCTTCACGGGGGGCGTCGCGTCCGGCACCGACCGCGCGAAGCTCCCGGTGGAGGACGCCTTCGCGCTGCAGGCCCAGGGCACGCTCTTCGACGCCGTGGAACCGGAGATGTCGCGCAACCTGCAGGTGCAGTACCAGCGCACGAACACCAACACGAGCGTGATCGCGGCCACGGCGAACTACGCCGACGTGCGCAAGTACACCATGGCCGCGGGGGCGATGTTCTCCAACGCCGACGACGAGGGGCGCAAGCGCGTGGCGGTGCTCGGCGCCACCACGGCCAACAACCTCATGCCCGGCGATGGCGCGTCGATGGTCGGGCGCCAGATCCGCATCAACGGCATCGGCTTCGACGTCGTCGGCGTCTTCGCCGCCAAGGGGGGCGCCGGCTTCCAGGACCCCGACGACGAGGTCGTGATCCCGCTCAACGTCGGGCGCTTCCGCGTCTTCGACACGCGCTATCTGCGCGCGATCAACGTCCTCGCCCGCAGCGAGGCGGAGATCCCCGAGACGATGACCGAGATCGAGCGCATCCTGCGCCGCCAGCACCGCATCCCGAGCGGGCGCGACGACGACTTCGACATCCGCAGCCAGGCCGACTTCCTCAACGCCTTCGCCGGCACGACGCAGGTGTTCGGCCTCCTGCTCAGCGGCATCGCCGCCGTCAGCCTGCTCGTGGGCGGCATCGGCATCATGAACATCATGCTGGTGTCGGTCACCGAGCGCACGCGCGAGATCGGCGTGCGCAAGGCGCTCGGCGCGACGCGCCGCAACATCCTCATCCAGTTCCTGATCGAGGCGGTGGTGCTCTGCCTCGCCGGCGGTCTCTTCGGCGTCCTCCTCGGCGCCGGCGCCGCGATCGGCATGCGCTACGGCCTGCACTGGAACACCGAGGTCGGCATCGACTCCGTGGTGATCGCCTTCGTCTTCTCCGCGCTCGTGGGCGTCGTCTTCGGCGTCTGGCCCGCGCGCCGCGCCAGCACCCTCGACCCGATCACGGCGCTCAGATACGAGTGACGGTAGGGGCCGCCGACGGCCGACGAACGACATCCGATGCGGCATGACCACGATGGCCTGGCGAGCGGGACCCTTCCCCGCCGCCAGGCCATCGTTCTCATGCCGCATCGAACGTCGGACGTCGCCGGTCGGCCGTTCCCCGCTCCGTCCCCGTCCCTTGCCCCTTCCCCTCGCGCGGCGCATCCTCCACGCGTGTCCCACCTCACTCCCCTCGAGCCCCCCGCGCGCGCCAAGGTGCACGCGGCCTTCACGCTGAACGGCGAGCCCGTCGAGGCCGCCTTCGCGCCCAACAAGACCCTGCTCGAAGTCCTCCGCGAGGACCTCGCCCTCACCGGCACCAAGCACGGCTGCGAGCTCGGCGAGTGCGGCGTGTGCACCGTGCTCGTGGACGGCGAGCCCGTGCTCTCCTGCCTCGCCCTTGCCGTGCAGTGCGAGGGGCGCCGCATCGACACGATCGAGGGGATGGCGGAGGGGGGCGTGCTCCACCCGCTGCAGCAGGCCTTCGCCGAGCTCGGCGCCGCACAGTGCGGCTACTGCACGCCGGGGATCCTCCTCGCCGCGCAGGCGCTGCTCGCGAAGAACCCGCGCCCCACGCGCGCCGAGATCGCCGACGCGCTCGCCGGCAACCTCTGCCGCTGCACCGGCTACCTGAAGATCCACGAGGCCGTGGAGCGCGCCGCCGGATGGCTGGAGGGGGCGCGTGGCTGACCGCGGCTTCGCGGTCGTCGGGAAGCCCGGGATCAAGGTGGACGCCGGCGCCAAGGTCACCGGCGAGACCCGCTACGCCGACGACCTCGCGCTCCCGCGCATGCTCCACTGCAAGATCGCGCGCTCCCGCCGCGCGCACGCGCGCCTCGTGCGCGTGGACACGCGCCGCGCCGCCGCGCTCCCCGGCGTCGTCGCCGTCCTCACCGGCGACGCGCTCCCGATCCCCTTCGGCATCCTCCCCATCTCGCAGGACGAGCACGCGCTCTGCCGCGACGTCGTCCGCTTCGTGGGCGACCCGGTGGCCGCCGTCGCCGCCATCGACGAGGAGACCGCCGAGGAGGCCGCGCGCCTCATCGACGTCGAGTACGAGCCCCTCCGCACCATCGAGACCGTGGAGGACGCGATCGCGCACCCGGAGCCGCGGCTCCACGATTACGCCGACCGCGGCAACATCCACAAGGAGATCGCCCTCGATTTCGGCGGCGTCGACGAGGCGATGGCCCGCGCCGACCTCATCGCCGACGACGTGTTCTACTACGAGGGGAACACGCACCTCGCGATGGAGCAGCACGCGTCGCTCGCGCAGTGGTCCGCCGACGGCAAGCTCACCGTCTGGAGCTCCACGCAGACGCCGCACTACCTGCACCGCGCGCTCGCCAAAGTGCTCGCCCTTCCCCCCGCGCACGTGCGCGTCGTGGCCATGCCCAACGGCGGCGGCTTCGGCGGGAAGTCCGACCCTTTCAGCCACGAGATCGTCGTCGCCGAGCTCGCGCGCCGCACCGGGCGCCCGGTGAAGGTCTGCCTCACGCGCGAGGAGGTCTTCTACTGCCACCGCGGCCGCCACGCGACGCTCATGCGCTGCCGCACCGGCGTCACGAAGGACGGGCGCATCGTCGCCCTGGACTTCACCTCCTTCCTCGACGGCGGCGCCTACGGCTCGTACGGCGTCGCGAGCACCTACTACACCGGCGCGCTCCAGACCGTCACCTACGAGGTGCCCGCGTACCGCTTCCGCGCGCTCCGCGCCTTCACCAACAAACCTCCCGGCGGCCCCAAGCGCGGCCACGGCACCCCGCAGCCCCGCTTCGCGCTCGAGGTGCAGCTCGACAAGATCGCCGAGCGGCTGCGCCTCGATCCCGCCGAGATGCGGAAGCGCATGCTGCAACCCGCCGACTCCGTCACCGCGAACTGGCTCCGCATCGGCTCGATGGGATTGGGCGCGTGCATCGACGCCGTGGTCGCCGCGAGCGGCTGGACGGAGCGACGCGGGAAGATGCCGGCCGGCCGCGGCCTGGGGCTCGCCTGCTCCTCCTACATCACCGGCGCCGGCCTCCCGATCTACTGGAACCAGATGCCGCACTCGAGCGTGCAGCTCAAGCTCGACCGCTCCGGCGGCGTCACCGCCTTCTGCGGCTCCACCGACATCGGCCAGGGCTCGGACACGATGCTCGCGATGTTCGTCGCCGAGGTGCTCGGCATCGAGACGGTGGACATCCGCGTCGTCACCGGCGACACCGACCTCACGCCGGTCGACCTCGGCTCCTACTCCTCGCGCGTCACGCTCATGACCGGGCACGCCGCGATCCAGGCCGCGGAGCGCGCGCGCGACGCCGTGGCCGGGCCCGTGGCGAAGAAGCTCGGCATCCCCGCCGAGCGGATCGTCTTCGCGGGCCGGCGCGTCTTCGACGCGCAGGACCCCGCCACGGGCGTCGACTTCGCCGAGGCGGTGCGCATCGCCGAGACGGCGCTCGGCGCCATCGGCGCCACCGGATCGTACACCCCCCCGCGGAGCCCCGGCCGCTACAAGGGCGCCGGCGTGGGACCGAGTCCCGCCTACTCGTACTCCTGCGCCGTGGCGGAGGTGGAAGTCGATCCCGACACCGGGCTCATTCGCGTGCCGAAGGTATGGATCGCGCACGACATCGGCCGCGCGATCAACCCGATGCTCGCGATCGGGCAGGTGGAGGGCTCCGTGTACATGGGGCTCGGCGAGGCACTGATGGAGGAGATGACCTACCGCGACGCCGAGCGGAACGTGGTGCACCACCACCCGAGCATGCTCGAGTACAAGAGTCCCACCACGCTCGAGATGTGCGACGTGGAGACCTTCCTCATCGAGGACCCCGATGCGCGCGGCCCCTTCGGCGCGAAGGAAGTGGGGCAGGGTCCGCTGCTGCCGATCCCGCCGGCGGTGGCGAACGCGGTGTTCGATGCCGTGGGCGTGCGCGTGGACCAGGTGCCGATCGCGCCGCACATGGTGCTCAGGGCGCTCAAGGACAAGGCGAAGGGGAAGCCGGCGCGCTACGGGCCCGCGGCGGTGCCCGATTATCCTTTCCCCGAGTGCGCGCTCGTGCCGACGCCGGCGCAGGGGGGCGACGGGCGCGAGGCGGACCAGCGCGCGCACAGCGAGGTGGGCGGGCCGGCGGACGCCGCGCTCGCGCCGAGGTCGCGCTAGTGCTGCGCCTCCCGCGCTTCACGCTCGTGCAGCCGCGGACGGTGGCGGAGGCCGTGCGCGCGCGCGCCGACGCGGGCGAAAGTGCGATGTTCGTCGCCGGCGGCACGGACCTCTGGCCGAACATGAAGCGCCGCCAGCAGACGCCGCGCACGGTGGTCGCGCTCGGCGGCGTGCGCGAGCTCGCCGGCATCCGGATGCGCGACGACGGCGGCGTGACGATCGGCGCGCTCGCCTCCCTCGCCGAGGTGGCCGCGCACCCGCTGCTGCGCGCGAAGTACCCCGCGGTGGCGCGCGCGGCCGAGCTCGTGAGCACCCCCACGCTCCGCCACATGGGGACGATCGGCGGCAACCTGCTGCTCGACACGCGCTGCAACTACTACGACCAGACGGAGGAGTGGCGTCGCGCCATCGACTACTGCATGAAGAAGGACGGCGCGATCTGCTGGGTGGCGCCGTCGAGCCCGCGCTGCTGGGCGGTGCAGAGCTCCGACGGCGCGCCGGTGGCGGTGGCGCTCGGCGCTTCCGTCACGCTCGCGAGCGCGCGCGGCGAGCGCACCGTGCGCGCCGCCGATCTCTACGCGAACGACGGCATGGCGTACCTCACCAAGAGCGCCGACGAGCTGCTCACCGCGTACCACCTCCCGGCGCCGAACGGATGGCGCGCCGCGTACCTCAAGCTTCGCCGCCGGGGGTCGTTCGACTTCCCCGTGCTCGGCGTGGCCGCGTGGGTCGACCTCGCGAAGGACGGCACGGTGACCGCCGCGCGGATCGTGCTCGGCGCGGTCGCGTCCTGCCCGCAGGAGGTGCCCGAGGGCGCGGCCGCCCTCGTCGGCACGCGGCTCGATGCCAAGGCGATCGAGGCCGCCGCCGAGGCCGCCTTCAAACCCGCGAAGCCGATGGACAACACCGACTTCACCCTCGCCTGGCGGAAGGAGATGGTGCGCGTGCACGTGCGGCGCGCGCTGGAAGGGCTCGCGCCCAGGCGATGAGCGCATGACCCTCTCCGCGCAGATCGAGTCCTGATGCGCCGCGGCGCGGCCGCGCTCCTCCTCGCCGGCGCCGCGCTCGCGCGCGCGCAGGACTCCGCCGCCGACCCGCACGCCGCGCAGCCCGAGCGCCCCACCGTCGCCACGCACGCCTACACCGTGGCGCCCGGATGGATCGAGGTGGAGTCGGGGCTGCAGTTCGACCGCTTCGAGGGGGGGCAGGCCTTCTCCACTCCCACCACGCTCAAGCTCGGCCTCGCGCCGCGGCTCCAGGTGGAGGCGACCTTCGCCTGGATCGACCTCGGCGGGTCCGCCGCCGCGCAGGGGATGAGCGACGTCATTCTCGCGCTCAAGTGGCGCGCCCCCGGCCGCCTGCCCCTGCTCGGCGACTTCGCGGTGCAGCCGGCCATCCGGCTGCCCACCGGCGCCGACAGCGTGGGAAGCGGCAGGCGCGCGGGGTCCATCGTGTTCGTGTCGAGCAATCACTTCGGCCCCGTGGAGCTGGACGTGAACCTCGGACTCGTCACGCGCATCGGCGCGAGCGCGCTCCCGCTCCAGGGATGGTGGACCGCCTCGGCGGGCACCAACGTCGCGGGCCGCCTCGGCTGGACCTTGGAGATCTACGGCTACCCTGGCACGAGCGGCGCCGATGCCGCGGCGCCGCTCGTCGGACTGCTCACCGGTCCCACGTGGACCGTGCACGACTGGTTCGTGCTCGATGCCGGCGCCGTCGTGCCGGTGAGCGGACCGCAGCCCCACTCGCTCTACATGGGCCTCACGTGGAACATCGGACGCGTCTGGGGACCGCCGCCTAATCCTGCGCCTTCACGATGACGGTCATCTTCTTCCCCTTCCGCAGGATGCCGAAGGTGTTGTCCTTGCCCGTGTCGGCGGAGAAGTACGTGCCCCCGTCGCGCGTCACGCTCTTCCCGTTCACCGTGAGGATCACGTCCCCCGTCTTGAGCGGCGCCCAGTTGTCGCTCGCCTCGAGCACGAGCAGTCCCTTGTCGCTCCCCGCGCCGAAGTAGCTCGCGAGGTCGGGCGTCACGTCGGAGAGACGCAGCCCCGAGACGTTCCACCGGTTCCCGCCGCGTCCCGCGCCCGCGCCGTAGGCGTACGCGTACGACGCGTTCCGCTGCGCCTTCTCCGCGGCGCGCATCGCCCGTTCGACCTGCGCCTCCGCCGAGCGCCCCTCCGAGCACACCACGTTCCCCTCGTCGCTCGAGACGCAGGTCATGCTGCGCGACGATCCCGCGCCGCCCGGCATGTCCGGCGCCTCGATGCGCATGTGCATCGGCGGCACGGGCGGGAGCGGCGCCATCGGCGCCATGGGCGCCATGGGCGCCATGCGCGCCATGGGGGGCATCGGCGGCATGCCGTCGCCATCCATGCTGAAGCTGAACTGGCGCATCGCGGAACGGTCGCCGAAGAGCTGCTGCGCCGTGACCGTCGTGGCCTTCACCGTCTTCCATGCGCCGTTCTGCCAGAGCTTGAGTTCCACGGCGTCGCCCGCCTTCACCGTGCCGAGCACGGTCGTGAGTCGCCGCACCTCGCCCCACACGAGCGCGCCCGTCGCCGCCTCGGACGCCGGCACGCGCACGTCCACGCCGTTGATCGCGGCGATGCGGTCGCCCTCCTGCACGCCCGCCTTCTCCGCGGGGCCGCCGGGGGTCACCCCGGTCACGAAGATCCCGAGCGAATCGCGCACGCTGCCGCCGCCGAAGTCGATCCCGAGCGCGGCGCGGTCCTTCGATTCCTTGCGATCCTGCGACAGGTCCTCCGCCGCCACGGTCTTCACCTTCACCGTGCGCGACGCGCCGGCGACGTTCCGCACCCCCAGCGTGATCTCATCGCCCGGCGTGCTCTCCCCCACCACGCGCGACAGCCGCCGCGACATCACGTTGCGCATGTCGGGCTCGCCCGCATCCCCCGCCGCGATCCGCAGCGACGTGCCGTTCACCGACGTCAGGCGGTCGCCGAGCGCGAGTCCCGCCTTGTCGGCCGGGCTGCCGGGCACCACCCAGGTCACCAGCAGGCCGAGGGTGTCGCGCGCGCCCGTGGACTGCGTCTGGACGCCGAGCGCCGCACGGTCGCGGCCGCCGTCGTCGCGGCGCACTTTCACGTACTGGACGTCGCCCGACGGCATCGGCGTCGGCGCGGGCGCCGGCTCCTGCGCCTGGAGCCCGGTGAACGCGAGGGAACCGAACAGGATGGCGAGTGACCGCATGGAGACCTCTCGTGCTCGTTGGAGTTTGACTGCGCTGCCGATGTTGTGTCACCTTGAGGGCGGGCGGGGTTGCCGCCGCCCCCCGCCCCTTCCCTTCTCCCCCCGCCCCCCGTGTCCTCCCCCGACCTCGATCTCTTCGCGCACCACTGGCAGGACGAGGCCGACGCCGCGTTCCTCTACCGCATCCTGAGCGACGCGGAGGCCGACCCGAAGAAGAAGGACCTCTACCTGCGCCTCGCGCTCGTGGAGGACCGGCACGTGGCCATCTGGGGGGACCTGCTCGCCAAGGGAGGCCGCCCCCCGGGCCCCTTCCGTCCCAGCGGCCGCGCGCGGCTGCTCGCGATGCTGGGCCGCACGATCGGCCCGCGCTTCCTGCTGCCGATGCTCCTGGCGGAGGAAGGGCGGGAGGTGAAGGGCTACCTGGCGATGCACCGCAGCACCCCCGCCGGCGTGGCCGGCAAGGGGGAGGCGCTCACGCTGGCGCGGGAGAGCGCGGACCACGCGAGCACGCTGGGCACGATCGCCGGCGCCGCGGGGGAGCCCTGGCACCGCGCCGAGTCCGGCGGCTTCCTGCGCAACGTGGTGTACGGCTTCAACGACGGCCTCACCGCGAACTTCGGCCTCGTGGCGGGGATGATCGGCGCCACCGCGGCGGCGCAGCACGCCACCGTGGTGCTCGCGGGCGTCGCCGGCATCATCGCCGACGCGCTCTCGATGGGCAGCTCCGGCTATCTCGCCGCGAAGAGCGAGCGCGAGGTGTACGAGCACGAGATCGAGATGGAGCGGGCGGAGGTGGAGCTGATGCCCGAGGTGGAGCGCGATGAGCTCGCGCTCATCTACGAGACGAAGGGAATGGACCGCGCCTCGGCGCTGCGGCTGGCGACGGAGGTGATGGGCGACCCCAAGCGCATGCTCGAGGAGCAGGTGCAGGAGGAGCTCAAGATCGGCGAGCAGCAGCTCTCGCCGCTGCGCGAGGGGTGGGTGACGGGGCTCGCGACCGCGGTGGGGGCGCTCATCCCCGTGCTGCCGTTCTTCTTCCTCACCGGCCTCGCGGCGATGGTCACCTCGTTCACGCTGGCGATGCTCTCGCACTTCCTGGTGGGCGCGGCGCGCTCGGTGTTCACGGGGCGCGGGATCATCCGCTCGGGGCTCGACATGTTCGTGGTCGGGCTCGGCGTGGCGGTGATCGGCTACTACGCGGGGGAGTGGGTGGCGGGGTTGGTGCGATGACGCGCGTTCGGTCGTGAGCGTCTGGAACGGCGCGCCCGTTCCGCATCGCCGCACCGCGCATTAGCGTTCCCCCCTATGGAGCGCCCGAGATGACCACTCTCCTTTCCCAGCGGCGATGCGCGCCGTGAGCGCGCGGCTTGTCGCGACGCTCCTCGCGGTCGCGCTCGCGGCCGCCCCAGCGCGCGCGCAGTCCACGCTCATCACCGGCGCCATGGTGCTCGACGGCACCGGCCGCCCCGGCGTCGTGGCCGACGTGCGCCTCATCGGCGACCGGATCGCCGATGTCGGCGCGCTCGTGCCGCGCCAGGGGGAGACCGTGGTGCGCGCCGCCGGCTTCGTGCTCGCCCCGGGCTTCATCGACACGCACACGCACGCCGACGACGGCATCTTCGCCCACCCCGACGCGCTCGCCGACGTGAGCCAGGGGGTGACGACGGTCATCGGCGGGCAGGACGGCGAGTCCCCCTTCCCGCTCGCGGATTTCTTCGCGCGCCTGCGGAAGACGCCGGGCGCCGTGAACGTCGCCGCGTACGTGGGGCACGGCACCATCCGGGAGCGGGTGATGGGCGCCGACTTCCGGCGCGTCGCCACCCCCGCGGAAGTGCAGGCGATGACGAAGCTCGTCGAGCAGGAGATGCGCGCCGGCGCGCTCGGCCTCTCGAGCGGGCTCGAGTACGATCCCGGCATCTACTCCGACAGCACCGAGCTCTTCGCCCTCGCCAAGCCGTTGGAGGGGATGCGCGGCCGCTACATCAGCCACATCCGCAGCGAGGACTTCGCCTTCTGGAAGGCGATCGACGAGATCATCGCGATCGGCCGGCACGACTACATCCCGGTGCAGGTCTCGCACATGAAGCTCGCCATGAAGGGGCTCTGGGGGCAGGGCCCGGAGCTGATCCGGCGCCTCGACTCCGCGCGCGCGGCCGGCGTGAACATCACCGCGGACATGTACCCGTACACGTACTGGCACTCCGGCCTGAGCGTGCTCATCCCGAGCCGCGACTTCACCGACCGGAGCAAGGCCGCCTTCGCGCTCGCGAACGTCGTCCCCGCCGACGGGCTGATCATCACCCACTACGAGCCCGACCCGTCGTACGTCGACAAGACGCTCGCGCAGATCGCCGCGATGCGCCACGAGGACGACACCACCGCGCTCATGTTCCTCGAGCAGCAGGCCGACGCCGCCGCGAAGCAGGCCGGCCACGGCGTGGACGGGATCATCGGCGTCAGCATGGACGAGCGCGACGTCGTCACCCTCCTCCAGTGGCCGTGGACCAACATCTGCTCCGACGGCGAGCTCGACGGCAAGCACCCGCGCGGCTACGGCGCCTTCACGCGCGTGCTCGGCCGCTACGTGCGCGAGCAGCACGTGCTCACGCTCGAGGAGGCGGTGCGCAAGATGACCACCCTCGCCGCCGCGAACGTCGGCCTCCGCGGGCGCGGGCGCGTGTCGGTGGGGATGTACGCCGACCTCGTGCTCTTCGACCCGGCCACGGTGTTGGACCGCGCCACGCTGCAGGATCCGCACGCCGTGAGCGCGGGGATCCGCATGACGTGGGTGAACGGCGTGGTCGTCTACGACGGCACGCGCGCCACCGGCGCGCGCCCCGGCCGCGTGATCACGCGGGGTAGCGAGTAGGGGCGCGCCGGCCGGCCCTCCGACATCCGGCGGCGGGGCCCTGCGCGCCGGCCCTGGCGCTTACACGCTTCGAGCCTCGCGGCATACGGCGCCGCGAGTCTCTCGCTACGCGCCGGGGCCGGCGCTCCGGACCCCGCCGCCGGGAAGCGGGCTCCGCGCGCTCCACTCTTGGCCGGTGCGTCTCGCGAGCCACACCACTCACTGCCGTTCCGCCCCCCAAGACCCGCGAAGGCGGCGGGGTCGAGCGCGGCCGCCCCGGCGCGTAGCGAGAGACTCGCG
>DATKOH010000125.1:0-2919 GCA_035524735.1 Gemmatimonadaceae bacterium | reverse complement strand
CCCTCGTGCGCCGCCACCTGGAAGACGGAATCGGCCGACGTGTACACGATCCACGCGCCGGTGCGCTCGTGCTCGGGACCGAAGCGCTCGAGCACCGTGGTGCCGCTCGCCGCCACGTTGCCGATCACGCCGCGCCCCGTGCGCCGCGAGAACTCGGCGAGCACCTCGGGCGGGAAGCCGTGCGGGTACGTCGGGAAGGGGCGCTCCAGCACCACCCCCGCGATCTCCCAGTGCCCGGTGGTGCTGTCCTTGCCGGCCGAGCGCGGGAGCATCGTGCCCCAGGCGCCCGTGGGGTGCGCCACGCGCGGGACGCCGGGGAGGTCGCGCAGGTGCCCGAGCCCCACGGCGGCGAGATGGGGCAGATCCAGCCCGCCCACCGCCCGCGCGAGGTTGCCGAGCGTGTCGCTCCCCGCATCGCCGTACGCGGCGGTGTCGGGCGCCGGTCCCGCGCCCACGCCGTCGAGCACGATCACCGCGGCGCGGCGGCTCACGCCCCCTCCCGGTACGTGTGCTCCATGCGCGCGCCGAACCCGGTGAGGAGCTCGTACGGCGAGAGCGACGCCGTCGCGGCGGCGTCGTCCACCGTGATCGACTCCGCGCCGTCGCGGCCGATGAAGGTGGCCACGTCGCCGATCGCGCAGTCGACGCCGGTGACGTCGAGCATCGTCATGTCCATCGTGACCACGCCGGCGACGTTCACGCGCCGGCCGTGCACGAGCGCCGCGCCCGTGCCGGTGAACGCGCGCCGGTAGCCATCCGCGTAGCCGATCGCGGCGGTGGCGATGCGCCGCTCCCCCGCCGCGCGGTACTCGGCGTCGTAGCTCACCGTGTCGCCGGCGGCGAGGGTGCGGAGCGCGACGATGCGCGCGCGCACGCTCACCACGGGCTCGGCGCGCACGCGCTCCCCCTCCGCGCGCCCCGCGCCGTAGAGGAAGATCCCCGGGCGCGCGAGGTCCCAGCGCGAGCGCTCGCGGCGCGCCAGCGCGGCGGAGTTCTCCACGTGCAGGAAGCGCGGCCGCGCCGCGAGCGCGCCCACGGCCTGCGTGAAGCGCTCCTCCTGCGTCTCGGTGGCGCCATCGGCGCGCTCGGCGGAATGCAGGTGGGTGAACGCGCCCTCCGGGGGGAGCACCGCCGCGGCGGGGGCGATGGCGGCGATCTCGCGCCAGGGGGCGCCGCTGCGGCTCATCCCCGTGTCGATCGCGAGGTGCCAGGGGCCCCCTCCCGCGGCGCGCCAGTCGGCGATGTCCTCCACGCGCCCCAGGCAGGGGGTGAGTCGCGCGCCGCGCAGCTCGGCGAGCTCGGCGCCGTGCACCGGGGTGAAGACGATCACCGGGCGGTCGATGCCGGCCGCGCGCAGCGCGCGTCCCTCGTCCACGGTGGCGACGCCGAAGCCCCACGGATCGAGCGCCTCGAGCGCGCGTGCCACGGGCACGGCGCCCAGCCCGTACGCATCCGCCTTGATCATGGGGATGAGCGGGGCGCCGCGGGCCGCCATCGCGGCCCCATTGCGCAGCAACGCGCCGAGGTCGATCTCGACCCAGGCGCGTGTCAGGTGCGTGTGCATTGACGCGTCATCGCTCGGGCGGGTAGTATAACCGCCCGCGGAGGAGCCATGCAAGAAGAGAAGACGTTCGACGACGCGCTGGCGATGATGCGCGACCTGCGCGCGCGCTGCGACTGGGACCGCGCGCAGACGCACGACTCGCTGCGCCCCTATCTCATCGAGGAGGCGCACGAGCTGGACGACGCGATCCGCGCCGGCGAGCCCGGCCCGCTGCGCGACGAGCTGGGCGACATGCTGCTGCAGGTGCTCTTCCACGCGGTGATCGCGGAGGAGCGCGGGGAGTTCGCCGCGCGCGACGTGCCCGCGGCGCTGGTGGCGAAGATGATCAAGCGGCACCCGCACCTCTTCGGCGGCGGCGCGCGAGAGCCCTGGGAGAAGATGAAGGCGCGCGCGCGCGCGTCGCTCGACGAGGGGCTCCCCGCCGGCCTCCCCGCCCTGCACCGCGCGCACCGCCTGCAGGAGCGCGCGGCGGGCGCGGGTTTCGACTGGCCGGACACCGAGGGGCCGGCGCAGAAGGTGGAGGAGGAACTCGCGGAGGTGCGCGAGCAGCTCGCGGCGCGCGTCCCGCCCCCGCCGGGCGCGGTGGACGCCGTCCCCGCGCGCGACGCGACGCAGGTGGCCCTCGAGGGAGAGCTCGGCGACCTCCTCTTCGCCGTGGTCAATCTCTGCCGCCGCGCCGGCGTGCATCCGGCGATCGCGCTCGACCGCGCGAACGACAAGTTCGTGCGCCGTTACACCGCCATGGAAGCGCTCGCCCGCGCGCGCGGCATGCCCCTCGGCGGGGCGTCGCTGGCGGAGATGGATCGGTTGTGGGAGGAGGTGAAGGAGGGGGAGGACGAGCCGACGGCCGACTGACGATGGTCGATGAGGCATGACCACGGTGGGGTCACGACATCACGCCATCGTTGTCCTGCCTCATCGACGGTCGCCGATCGATCGTCGGCCCTTCGAGCTCACGGCGTGAGCCGATTCATCATCCTCGGGAACGCGATCGCCTCGCGCAGGTGCGGGAGCCCGCAGATCCAGCTCACCGTGCGCTCGAGTCCCAGGCCGAAGCCGGCGTGCGTGAAGGTGCCGTACTTGCGGAGGTCCAGGTACCAGCCGTAGGCGTCCATCGGCAGCTTCTCCGCCGTGATGCGCGCGACGAGCTTCTCGTAGTCGTCCTCGCGCTGGCTCCCGCCGATGATCTCGCCGTATCCCTCCGGGGCGAGCAGGTCGTCGCAGAGCACGGTGCGCGGATCGGCCGGATTCTCCTTCATGTAGAAGGCCTTCGCCTCCTTCGGATAGTTGAACACGAACACCGGCTTGTCGTAATCCGCGACGATGAGCGCTTCGTCCTCGGCGCCGAGGTCCTC
>DATKOH010000124.1:0-9476 GCA_035524735.1 Gemmatimonadaceae bacterium | reverse complement strand
CGCCGCGGCGGCGGGGATCGGCGTGGGGATGGCGGCGCGCCGCGCGGCGCCGGCGCCCGCCGAGGCGGTGCGGCGCATGAGCATCGACCTCCCCGCCAACGCCCCGCTCGCGCTCGCGGGCCCGAGCGTGACCGACGGCTGGCCGACGGCCGTGGCGCTCTCCCCGGCCGGCGACCGCATCGCGTACATCGCGCCGCAGGGGACCGGCACGGCGCTCGCGGTGCGCGCGATCGACGGCGATTCCGTGACGATCGTGCCGGGCACCGAGGGCGCGTACTTCCCCTTCTATTCGCCCGACGGGAAGTGGATCGGCTTCTTCGCCGGCGACCTCCTGCGCAAGGTGCCCGCGTCCGGCGGGCCGCCGGTGACGCTCGCCGAAGTGAACCGGATCACCGGCGCCGCGTGGGAGGACGACGACCGCATCTACGTGTTCGAGCGCGCGGGCTTCGAGCTGCACCGCATCGCGGCCTCCGGCTCGCGGGAGGACAGCGCGATCCGGCTCGACACGCAGTTCGGGACGCCGGATCTCCTGCCGGGCGGCGAATGGGCGGTGGGACAGCTGAGCTCGGGGCAGCTCGCGCTCCTCCAGCTCGCCACCGGGCGCGAGATGGCCGTCACGCGCCGCGGCGTGCTCCCCTTCGACTCCGTGCAGCCGCCGGACCTGCTCTTCGCCACGAGTCCGCACTGGATGCCGAGCGGATGGCTCGTCTATGCGGCGGGCGACGGCGTGCTCACGGCGCTCCCCTTCGACGCGCGCGCGCGCAAGGTGCTCGGCCAGTCGGTGCCGCTCTTCACCGGCGTCCGCATGGAGGCGGGCTTCGGCTATGCCGACTTCGACATCGCCGGCGACGGCACGCTGGTGTTCGTCCCGGGACGCAACCAGCTGTACTCGATCTTCGCGTTCGTGCGGGAGGGCGGGCGCCTCGACACGCTCCCCTTCCCGCGCGGGCAGTACGTGCAGCCGCGCATCTCCCCCGACGGCACGCAGCTCGCGGCGCAGCTGCGCGACCCGGCCGGCCGCTGGGACGTGCTCCTCATGAACCTGGCGACCGGCGTGCGCCACTCCATCCCGGTGGAGGGGAACTATCGCGGCTTCCCGGCCTCGTGGCTCCCCTCCGGGAAGGAGATCATGATCGGCCTCTGGGACCCGGTGCAGTTCCTCAACTACGGCGCGCGCATCCAGTCGCTGGAGACGGGGAAGTGGTGGGACCTCGACCTGCGCAACGCGTCGTACATGACCGTCGCGCCGAACGGGAAGGAATTCGTCTTCTCCGACTGGAAGAACAACGATCTCTTCCTGCGCGCGCTGAGCAACCGCGACACCGTGCGCACGCGGATCGCCGCGAAGGGATTCGCGGCGAGCTTCTCCCCGGACGGCCGGTGGGTGGCGTGGGGCGGGGTAGGGGGCGAGGTCGCGGTGTCCCCCGATCCGCCCACCGGCGCGATCTATCCCGTGGCCGAGCGCGGCGTGCAGCCGCTCTGGACGCCGAAGGGGGATGCGATCATCTACCGCGACGGCACGAAGTACTGGCGCGTGCCGGTGTCCACGCGGGGCGGATTCCACGCGGGGAAGGCGACGCTCGTCGCCAACGGGCCCTTCCTCTCCGCCTTCGCCTGGAACCACGCGATGATGCCCGACGGGCGGCTGCTCGTGCTGCTCGGCGATCCGCAGACGGACGCGGGCAGCCTCGGCGTGGTGACCGGGTTCCCCGCGCTCGTCGCGCGCGCCGCGAAGGCGGGCGCGCGCTGAGCGCGCCCGCGCAGCGAACGACCTCTTTCGGCCGTACGGTGTAGGAAGATCGGCGGCGCGCCGTGCGCCGCCCGCGGCGCGCGCCGCGCTCCCACCGTGAGGACCCGGATGAACACGTTTCGCTCCGCGCTCACCGCCCTGTCCGCCATCGTGATCGCCGCCGGCTGCGGCAACAACTCCAGCACCGGCCCCGGCGGCAACTTCACCATCATCGGCGACAGCGCGAAGATGATCGGCCCGAACGACGGCCAGCTCTCGCGCGCCAATGGCATCAACGACTCGGGGACGGTCGTCGGTCTCTACGTGGACGTCACGAGCACGCAGTACGGTTGGCAGGTGCGCAACGGCTTCCTCTCCTACCTCACGGCGAGCTTCCCGAGCTCGTATGCCACCGCGCCGCAGTCGGTGAACGACAGCGGGCACGTGACCGGCTTCTACTCCGTGAGCACGGCGTACCACGGCTTCCTGTACGACGGCGCCACCTGGTTCACCTTCGACTATCCCACGGCGACGTCCACGCAGGCGTACGGCATCAACGCGTCGGGGGAGATCGTGGGGGCGTACTTCCTGAACGGATCGGGGAACGCGCACGCCTTCCTCAAGAACGGCGCCACCTTCACGACCATCGACCCACCGGGCGCCACGGCGGCGGCCGCGCTCGGGATCAACGCCGCGGGGGACGTGGTGGGCGAGTACGTGGACGGGAGCGGGGAGCACGGTTACTACTGGCCCCACGGCGCCTCGTCGCCCACCGTCCTCACCATCGCCGGCGCGTCGGGCGTGATCCCCTACGCCATCAACGACGCCGGATCCATCGTGGGCGAGTGCACCGTCAACGGCACCACGTACGGCTTCCTGCAGAAGGGGGGCACGGTGGAACTCATCCAGTACCCGCTGGCCGCGTCGACGTCGGCGTACGGCATCAACGACGCCGGCGTGGTGGTGGGGCAGTATACGAACTCGTCGCTCCTGGCCTTCGGCTTCGAGCTCGCCACGCAGTGACGCGGCGCGGTGCGGCGGGCGCCGGGCGCCCGCCGTGGATCACCGTCGCGCAACTCGGCGCGCTCCGCCGGGTGGTGGCGCTGCTCGACGCCATGCGGGTGCCGTATCGCATCACCGGTGGGCTCGCCGGGAACCTGCACGGATCGACCTGGCCGGTGCACGACATCGATCTCGACGTCCCCTCGGAGGCGCTCGGCGCGCTCGCCGCGCGCATGCGCGCATGGCCGGGGGCCGTCGTGTCGGGGCCCGGCCGCTACCGGGACGAAGAGTTCGAGCTGGATCTGCTCGAGCTGGCGCTCGACGGCGTAGAGTTCGACCTGTCGGGCGCGTCGGCGATGTCCCTCTACTCGCCGGCCGGTGAACGCCGGGCGCTCGTGGTGGACTTCGATGCCTCGGACGTGCGCGAGGCCGGCGGGCTCGCACTGCCCGTGATCCCGCTCGCGGAGCTGCTGCGCTACAAGCGCTTCATCGGGCGCAGCGCCGACGTCGCGGATCTGGAGCGGCTGGACTGAGGGCGCCCTACGGCACGACCACCGCGCGGATCGCCTCGCCGCTCCGCAGCACGTCGAACGCCTCGTTGATGCGCTCGAGCGGGAAGCGGTGCGTCACCATCTTCGCCAGCGCGATCCGCCCGCTCCGCGCCAGTTCGATCACGCGGGGATAGTCCACCGGACGGCAGCCGAGGGAGCCGATCACCTCCAGCTCGCGGTACATCACGCGCCCCGCGTTGAGCGCGAGCGTGTCGGGGCTGTAGCCCACGAGCACCACGCGCCCGCCGGTGCGCACGCAGCTTACGGCGAGCTCCTGCGTCGCCGCCGCGCCGATCGCCTCCATCGCGATGTCCGCCCCCTGCCCGGTGAGCTTCCGCACCGCCTTGTCCACGCGCGGTTCCACCGACGCGTCAATGGTGGCCTCGGCGCCGAGCGACTTCGCCATCGCGAGCTTCCGCGCCACCTTGTCCACCGCGATGACGCGCGCGCCGGCGGCGACCGCCACCTGCACGACGTTCAGCCCGATCCCGCCGCAGCCGAACACCACCACCCAGTCCCCCGGCGCCGCCTGCGCGCGGCGCACCACCGCGTGATAGGGGGTGGTCACCGCATCGGCGAGGATCGAACCCTCCACGAGCGGCACGCCCTCGGGGATGATGAACGCGTCCTTCGCGGGCGCCACGACGTACTCGGCGTACCCGCCATCGATGTCGTTGCCGATCATCCGGCTCTTCTCGCAGATGTTCTCGCGCCCGGAGCGGCAGGCGGCGCACTGCCCGCAGGTGAGTACGGCGGCGAGCAGCACCTGGTCGCCGGACTTGAGCGCCGTGACGCCGGCGCCGACCGCGGCGATGGTGCCGGAGATCTCGTGCCCGAGCACGAGCGGGGGTGTCTTGAAGGTCGGCGTGCCGTGGTCGATGTAGTGGAGATCGGTGTGGCAGACGCCGCACGCGGCCACCTTCACGAGGATCTCCCCCGCGGCGGGGGACGGCGTGGGCCAGTCCTCCACCGTGAGCGGCTGGTGCGGGGCGCGGAACACGGCTGCTCTCATGCGCGATGCCTGGTGTAGAGGGTCCGGAAGAGCATGACCGCCGCGAGGCAGCCGCCGCATTCCTCGCGGAGCTCCTGCGGCTCGGGCTTCTCGAGGCGCACGTCGTAGCCGAGCGCCTCGTAGAGGCCCACGAACTCGTCGATCCGGGCGGGGGCGACGACGAAGCGCCGCGTCCAGCCGAGGGCGGCGAGCTCGGCCTCGCGCGCGTTCACGCGGCCCGCTTGGCCAGCCGCTGCTGCGCGAGCACGGCCGCCCCGACGGCGGCCGTCATCTGCGCCATCGCGTCCGGCGGCACGTTCACCGGCAGCTTGAGCTGCTCGGCGAGCACGGCGGGCATGGTGGGGAAGCGCATGATGCCGCCGACGAGCGTGACCTCGGGCTCCACCTTCGCGCGCTTCATGAGCTGCACCGCGCGCGTGACGAGTGAGACCATCGCGCCGTGCATGATGTCGGCCGGGGGCACGCCCTGCGACACGTGGTTGATCACTTCGCTCTCGGCGAAGACGGCGCAGACGCCGGAGATCGACGCGGCGCTCGCCGAGCTGGCGGCGAGCTGGCCGATCTGCTCGGTGGCGTAGCCGAGATAGCGCGCCGACTTCTCGAGGAAGGCGCCGGTGCCGGCGGCGCACTTGTCGTTCAGGCGGAAGCTCGCGACGCGCCCGCGGTCGTCGAGGCGGCTGGCCTTCATCGTCTGCCCGCCCACGTCGAGCACCGTGCGCGTGCGCGGGAAGAAGTGGCGCGCGCCGCGCGCCTGCGCGGTGAGGTCGGTCACCTGCAGGTCGCGCCAGGGCACCTGGTAGCGCCCCTGGCCGGTGCTGATGATGTACGCCACGTCGTCGCGCGCGATCCCCGCGTGCGCGAGGGCGCGCTCGAGCGCCTCGGTGGCGGCGGCCTCCATCCGGAAGCCGCTCGGGATCATCGCGCTGCCGACGATCGTGCCGCCGCCGTCGGCGGAGAGGAGCACGGCCTTGGAATAGGTGGAGCCGACGTCGATCCCGGCGGTGATCATGCGGGCATCCTCCCGGCGGCGGTCGAAGGCGCGGGCGACGGCGCGCCCACCGCGCCGGCGAGCGCGCGGTCGAGTGCGAAGAGCGCCGCGCCCAGCGCGCCCATGAAGTGCGACTCCTCGCTCACGTTGAGCGCGAGGCCCATCTGCTCGTTCAGCACGTTCACCATGGCGGGGTTGCGCGCCACGCCGCCGGTGAAGGTCACCGGCGCGTCGATCCCCACCCGCGTGAGCAGCGCGATCGACCGCGCCGCGATCGAGCGGTGCACCCCCATCAGGATGTCCTCGAGGTGGCGCCCCTTCGCCACCCAGCTCAGCACCTCGCTCTCCGCGAACACGGTGCAGGTGGTGGAGATCTTCACCGACTTCTGCGAGCGGAGCGCCGTGGTGCCGAGGTCGTCCAGCGGGATCCCCAGCGCGAAGGCCGCCGCCTGCAGGAAGCGCCCGGTGCCGGCGGCGCACTTGTCGTTCATGCAGAAGTCCACCACCTCGCCGTCCGGGCGGATGCGGATCGCCTTCGTGTCCTGCCCGCCCATGTCGAGCACGGTCTTCGTGCCGGGGAACATGTGCGCGGCGCCGCGCGCGTGGCAGCTGATCTCCGTCACTTGCGCGTGGCCGAAGGTCACCTTGTAGCGCCCGTAGCCGGTGCCCACCACGCAGCCCACGTCGGCCTCGCGCACCACGCCGTCGTCCAGCGCGGCCTGGAACGCCTCCTGCGCCGCCTGGATCACGTTGGCCCCGGTGGGGATGAGCGCGCGCCCCACGAGTTCGCGCCGCTCGTTGACGATCACCGCCTTCGTCTGCGTGGAGCCCACGTCCACGCCGCCCGCGTGCATCATGCCGCGCTCCCCGCCAGCCGCAGCCGGCGCGCATCGAGTCCCTCGAAGAAGGCGTCGATCCGGTTCTTCATCTGCGCCTCCGACACCACCCGCTGGTCCATCATGTCCGACTCGATGAACAGGCAGGGAATGTCGCGCTGCTGCATCACCGCGCGGCGGCTCCCCGCGAGCCCCGTGCTCACGGTGCGGCAGCTCTTCACCGGGTGGTACACGATCCCATCGGCCGCGTAGCGGTCGGCCGCCTCCAGCAGCGCCTGGTCCGGGAAGAGCATGCTGTCGCCGGCGTGCCGCACGCTCTTGAGCACCCCCTCGGCGAGGCTCTCCAGCGGCCGCGCGAGGTCGTACTGGAAGCCGAGATCGAGCCCGCCCGCCGCGAACCAGAGGTAGCTCGAGCTCACGAAGGTGCCGCCGTGGTCGGCGAAGATCTCGTGGAAGCGGCGGAAGATCGGATAGCAGGGGACGCCCACGAAGATCAGCCGCGCCCGCTCGTCGGCGAGCGCGCCCATGTCGTGCGCGTTCTTGTACTCGAGCTCCTCCACCAGGTCGCGGAAGTAGGCCGCCCCCTCGGGGGTGCCGCGGAGCGCGTTCAGCACGCCGAGGTACACCGTGCCGTCCACCAGCGCGTTGTACGGCGCGGGGCGGTGACGGTTGAGCTCCAGCACGCGCTGCCAGCTCGCCGCCATGTCGTTGGTATGGCGGAGCACCGTCGCGAGGCGGTCGAGGTCCAGCGTCCGTCCGGTGAGCTTCTCGCAGACCGTGATCAGCTCGCGGATCTGCGCCTCGACGTAGCGGCGGTCGTTCTCGTCGTCGGCGGCGGTGGGCGCGCCGTTCCCCGGCGCGCTGCGCGACCCGGGGACATCGATCGTGAAGCAGGGCGTCTTGTACATCCGCTCCCAGATCTCCGCCCACTTCATGTACGTGTTGCAGGCGTTCGTGAGCACGGCGAGCGCGGGCTTCGGGATCCGCCCCATCGGGTGCTTGCCCCCCTGCAGCTGCATCGCGACGTCCGCCTTCACGTAGCCGCAGATGTCCGGCGAATAGCCGTAGTCCTCCGCGGCGCCGAGGTACTCGTGCGACACGCGGCGCACGGCGGTCTGCAGGGAGTTGATCTCGGGGAAGACGAGCGGGAGGTCGAAGGCGCGGAGGATCTCCGCCATGCTCCCCATCACGAACACGTACACCGACGGGTCGCCGCGCTCGGCGGCCTGCGCCAGCCGGCCGAACCAGTCGCGGATCAGCTGGGCGCCGTCGCGCCCGCCGCGCCCTACTATGGTATGCTCCGCCACGGATGTGGGCATCGCGCCTCCGGCTCAGTCGAAGAGGATGGACTCGACGAACGTCTCGAGCTGCACCTGCATCTGGTCGAAGCTCGACATCTTCTCCTCGAACTCCGTGACGAAGTACGGGATCCCCGCCTCGTCGAGGGCCTTCGAGTAGGCGACCTGCTCGTCGAGCCCGGGCTCGCACATCTTCGCCGCGGCGAGGATCACCGCGCCCGCGCCGCTCCCGCGCACGCGGGCGAGCAGCATGTGCTCCTTGGGCTTCCGCAGGTCGTGCTGCACCGGGCTGTAGCCGGAGCCCTCGATGTACGTCCACGCGAGCGCGGCGAGGGGGTCGGCGCCGCAGGGGACGTCGCGCTCGAGGAAGCGGAGCCCGATCAGCAGGTCGTCGTCCACCACGTAGCAGCTCTGCGCGATCACGCCGAGCAGATCCAGCGGGGGCTGCTCGCAGAAGCCGCCCTCGAACACCACGCGCACCTTGTCCTGCTTGCGCGCCTGGCGCGCGGCGAGCTGCGGCAGCACGGCGGTGAGGAGCGCGTTGTGCTCCTCGCGCCGCACGAGCGATCCCACCGCGAGCAGCGCATACGCCTCGTCCACGCCGAGCAGCCAGGGGGTGTCGCGCTTCACCGCCCAGAGCGCGCGGATGAGCCGCCGGTTCTCGTTGTACACGGCGATGGAGGCGCGGAGGTCGTCGTCGGTCGGCGTGCGCCCCGACACCGCCGAGAGCTCGCGCAGGAGCCGCGCGTACTCGTCGCGCAGCCAGTCCGCGGAGCGCGCCGAGTTCGGATTCTGCGGCAGGTAGAGGATGCGCGAGGGATACGGGAAGTTGCGCGCCCAGACGCCGCAGAGGTTGCGCGCGGCGTCGCAGATCGGGTGGGTGACGAAGAAGTCGAGCGGCAGCTTGCCGCCGAGCGCGAGCTCGAGCGACGAGCGCAGGATGGAGCAGAGGTAGGATCCGAAATGCGAATCGGCCTGCCGCATCTCCACGGGGCCGCCGCGCACCTTCACGGGGAGCATCCCCGCGGCGTGCGCGAGCTCTTCGGGGAAGTAGACCTGGAAGTGCCCGCACACCGTGCCCCCCTTCTCCTTCCACGCCTGCACGGTGGGGAACTCCATGTCCTCGAGCAGTTCGCGGCATCCGGCGAGGACCTCGGGGAGCGGGCGCCCCGCGAGATCGGCGAGCGACGTGATCGAGCCCGGTGCGACGGTCATCGGTCAGCCCTCCGCCCAGACGGGGGGACGCTTGGCGACCCACGCGGCGATCCCCTCGTGCGCATCGGGGAGCTGCATGAGGTCGTCGAGATAGATGCGCTCGGCGCGCGCGATCGCCTCGCCGGGCGGCACCTCGAGGCCCGCGAGCACCGCGCGCTTGGCGAGCTTGAGCACGGGGCCGCTGAGCGCGGTGAGCTGCGCGGTGTACTCGTGCACGCGGTGCGCGAACTCGCCCGCGGGGAAGACGGCGCTCACGAGCCCGCGGGAGAGCGCCTCGGCGGCGGTCACCGTGCGGCCGGTGAGGATGAGGTCCATCGCGCGCTGGCGGCCGATGAGGCGCGGCAGGATCGCCGCCGCCGCCGGCGGGAAGACGCCGAGTCCGATCTCCGGCTGTCCCATGCGGAGATCGTCGGCGGCGAGCACGAGGTCGCAGGCGAGCGCGAGCTCCATGCCGCCGCCGAGCGCGGCGCTGTGCACGGCGGCGATCACCGGCACCTCGAGGGAGAGCAGCGTGCGGATGGCGTGATGGAAGGTGGTGAGCATCTGGTGCACCTTCGTGGGCCCGTGCTCGGCGACGTCGACGCCGGCGCAGAAGCACTTCCCGGCGCCGGCGAGGAGGACGAGCTTCACGCCGGGCTCGCGCGCGGCGGTGGCGAGGGCGGCGTCGAGCTCCTCGAGCATCGCGATCGTGAGCACGTTCACGTGCGGCCGGTCGAGGATGACGCGCGCGACGCCGCCCGCGATCGCGACGCGGACGAAGGTGCTGGTGGGCGCGGCGGCGGCGGTCATCGCGCGGCGGGCTCCTTGGCGCGCGCGGCGGCGGCCGCACCGCCGAGCTTCGCGCC
>DATKOH010000123.1:0-6060 GCA_035524735.1 Gemmatimonadaceae bacterium | reverse complement strand
GAGTCATCAAGTCGGGAAACGCCTGACGTTTCGGACTGAATGCCTGACGTCCCCGGAGCGGTCGCGCCACCCGTTTGCGCGCTCAAACTCGCCGAAGCGCACACCGCCAACAAGGCGGCAATCCCTGAGGCGCGCGTCATTGATTCACCGGGCGTGCGAGCAGCGCCTTCACCGTGTCCATGACCAGCTTCGTCGTCACCGCCCCGACATGCTTGTAGGCGACCTTCCCATCCTTCCCGATGAAGAAGGTCTCGGGCACGCCGTAGAGCCCGTAATCGATCGCGGTGCGCGATCCGGGGTCGTACAGCCCCTCGTACGTCTGCCCGCCCATCATCTTGATCCAGTCGCGGCCGTTCTCCGGCACGTCCTGGTAGAGCACCCCGTAGAAGCGCACCGGCTCGCCGCGGAGCATGAGCGCCGCCGCCGAGAGCGACGCGTGCTCATCGCGGCAGGCGAGGCACCAGCTCGCCCAGAAGTTGAGCACCACCACCTTCCCCTTGAGCGAGTCGAGACGAACGGTGTCGGTGAGGAACTCCTTCCCCTTGGGGAGCACGGAATCGGTGGGATAGGAGAAGACGGCGAGCGTGAACGCCGGCGCGGGACGCCCCGGCAGCGGGCTCGTGATCGCGCGCGGATCCTTCCCGATCTCCATGATCAGCAGCACGATGAGCGGCACGGCGATCACCGCGCCGATGAGCGCGCGCTTCCAGTTCATGCGGCACCTCCCGCCGTCACGGCGAGCTCCTCATCCTCCGGCGCCGCCGCCTCGGCCGCGGCGCCGCCCCCCGGCGTCCGCCGGCGCGTGGGCCAGAGCGCGATCATCGCGCCGAGCGCGACCACCATCCCCCCGAACCAGATCCACGCCACCATCGGTTCCACCAGCACCTTGAGCGTGGCGTTCGCGCCGTCCTTCTCGAACGCCATCAGGTTCACGTACAGGTCGGCGTCCGCGCGGCTGCGCACGGCCGGCGTCACCACCGGCGTCTCCTGCGTGCGGTAGTAGTTCATGCGCGGGTCGAGCATCCCCACCACGCGCCCGCCGCGCTCGACGATCACGTCGGCGCCGATCACGGTGCGCCGCGGTTCGTCGCGCCCCCACAGCTCCTTCAGGCGCACGGTGTAGCCGCCCACCGTCATCGCGCTGCCGGGGGTGAGCGTCGCCTCCTGCTCGATCCGGAAGGTGCTGCTCGCCGTGATGCCGAGCGCGAGCACCAGCGCCCCCAGGTGCGACAGATAGCCGCCGTAGCGCCGCCGGTTCCCCGCGAAGAGCCCCGCGAGCGCCGCGAACGCGTTCTCCCCGTGCGCGCGCATGCGCGCCGACATGCCGCGCCAGTACTCGCGCAGGTTGGCGGTGATCGCGAAGGCGCCGAAGCCGAAGGCGAGCACCGCGTACGGCTGGCGCACCCCCACCGCGAAGACGCCGATCATCACCACCACGCCCACGATCGACGGCGGCAGCAGCTGCCGGCGGATCTCCTCGTCCGAGGCGCTCTTCCAGGGCAGCGCGGGCCCCACGCCCATCAGCAGCAGGAGCACGGCGCAGATCGGCACCGTCATCTGGTTGAAGAAGGGCGCGCCCACGCTCACCTTCGCCCCCTTCACCGCCTCCGCCACCAGCGGGAAGAGCGTGCCGAGCAGCACGGTCACCATGAAGCCGGTGAGCAGCAGGTTGTTGAAGAGGAACACCGTCTCGCGGCTCATCACCGCATCCAGGTGCCCCTTGCTCCGCAGGGAATCGCTCTTTCCCGCCAGCAGGATGAACGACGCGAGCAGCACGATCGCGATGAAGGCCAGGAAGTAGTAGCCGACCACCCCTTCCGCGAAGGCGTGCACCGAGCTGAGGATCCCCGAGCGCGTGAGGAAGGTGCCCAGGATCGTCAGCACGAAGGTCGAGATGATGAGCGACATGTTCCACACGCGCAGCATCCCGCGCCGCTCCTCGACCATCTCCGAGTGGATGAACGCGGTGGCGGTGAGCCAGGGCATGAAGCTGGCGTTCTCCACCGGGTCCCAGGCCCAGTAGCCCCCCCAGCCGAGCACTTCGTAGCTCCACCACATGCCGGCCACGATCGCGAAGCCGAGGAAGGCCCACGCGACCATCGTCCAGCGGCGCGTGGTGCGGATCCACTCGCCGCCGGTCTCGCCGGACATCAGCGCCGCCATCGCGAAGGCGAAGGGCACCGACATGCCGACGTAGCCCAGGTACAGGAAGGGCGGGTGCACGGCCATCAGCGGATGGTTCTGCAGCAGCGGGTTCGGTCCCGGGCCATCGGCCGGCGCCGGCGAGATCAGCTTGAACGGGTTCGCCGGCCCGACGAGCAGGATCAGGAAGAAGATCGCGATGAAGAAGAGCGTGGCCGTCGCGTACGGGACGAGCTTCCCCGGGCGCCCGCGGTTGAGGAAGACCACCGCCGCCGTGTACGCCGTGAGGATGAAGCCCCAGAAGAGGATGGAGCCCTCGAGCGCGCCCCAGAGCGAGATGATCGTGTAGAAGAGCGGCGTCGCGCGGCTGCCGACCTGCGCCACGTAGCCCACGCTGAAGTCGTGCGTCACGAGCGCCACGACCATGGCGAGCGTCGCGGTCGCCACGAGCGCGAAGTTGGTGTACGCCGCCGCGTAGGCGTTGCGGATCCAGGCCGGATCCCCGGTCCGCCCCCCCCACCACGCGGCCAGCATCCCGAGCACCGACAGCGCGAGCGCGACGAGCAGCGCACTGGACCCGATCGTGCCCAGCATGGTCAGTTCCCTCCCTTGATCAGCGACTTGTACATCTCCGCCGGCATCTGCCCGTTCTTCGGCGGACGGTACTCGTTGCTGTGCTTCACCAGGAGGTTGGTCGCCTCGAAAGTCCCGGCCGCCGTGTACTTCCCTTCCACCACGACGCCGATCCCGTCGCGGAACATCTGCGGCGGCGCGCCGTGCGAGTGCACCGGCACCTGCGCCTTGCCGTCCTGCATCGTGAACTGCAGGTCGAGGCTGTTCGCGTCCCACTTCACGCTCCCCGGCACCACCATCCCGCCCAGCCGCACCGGCGCGTCGTACGCCTTGGTGCCCTGCGCGAGCAGTTCCGACGGCGTGTAGAAATAGACCAGGCTGCTGCCGATCTTCCCCGACAGCAGATACGCGAAGGCGGCGACGAACACCACCGCCCCGCCGATGATCAACGTGCGCTTCGTGCTCTTGCCGCTCATGTCATCCTCCCGCGCTCGGCCGCGGCGCGCTGGCCCTCGGCGTAATCCCGCTCCGCCTGCTTCGTGAGGCGGCGCAGGTGCAGCGCATAGCCGCCGATGCCCACCCAGGTCACCACGTAGGCGGCGATGATGTAGCTCCATTCATTCGTCATGCGGTCACCCTCCCGCCGAGCGCGGCATCCTCGGCCATCGCCGCCGCCGCGCGTTCCAGGCACATCGCACGGTAGCGGGTGGTGATGAAGTACGCGAGCACCAGCAGCATCGCGATCGCGTTCAGCCGGAGCCCCCAGGTGTACATGATCCCCATCGTGCTCGGCGCCGACTGGATCTGGTGGATCGTGCGCCACCAGACCACGGACTTGTACACGATCCCCGCGTTGATGGCGCCAAGGATGCCCACCGCGGCGCTCCAGCGGGCGCGCCGCTCCGGGTCGTCGGTCGCCGCGCGGAGCGCGAGGTAGCCGAGGTAGATCAGGAGGAGCACGGCCGTGGATGTGAGGCGCGCGTCCCAGGTCCACCAGGTGCCCCAGGTGGGGCGCGCCCAGATCGAGCCGAGGATCACGGTGAGCGCCGTGAAGAGCGTGCCCGCCTCGGCGGCGGAGGCGGCGATGAAGTCGTACTTCTCGTCGCGCGTCCAGAGGTAGCCCACGCTCGCGATGAGCACGAAGAGCGAGGCGCACATGGCCATCCACGCGCAGGGCACGTGGATGTAGAGGATCTTCTCCAGGTTGCCCATGTCGCGGTCGGGCTCGGACGTCACCACGCTGAAGATCTGCGTGCCGACGAGGAAGATGAGCGTCGTGGCGGCGAGCCAGCGGCGCGGCGGCGGGACCGGTGGCCCGGACGATGGCCGGGCGGCGGTGGAGGTCATCGGGTCACCCCTCGATCACGTGCTCGAACGCCAGCAGGGCGGCGACGAGGAAGATGGCATCGAACACGACGAGCAGCCGCACCCAGACGCGGCTGTCGCCCATGACGTCGCCGGAGAGGAAGGCGGCGGTGGCCTGCACCGACGCGATCAGCACCGGCACCAGCATCGGGAAGAGCAGGAGCGGCAGGAGCACCTCGCGCGCGCGCACCCGGCTCGCCATCGCGGCGTAGAAGGTGCCGAGCGTCACGAAGCCCACGGTGCCGAGCAGCATCACGCCCACGATCTGCCAGGGGGCGCGCTCGAGCGGCATGTGGTAGAGCACGACGGCGAGCGGGAGGATCACCGCTTCCACCAGCAGCACGAAGGCGAGGTTGGCGATGAACTTCCCGGCGAAGATCGCCCAGCGTTCCCCCGGATAGAGCAACAGGAGCTCCAGCGCCCCCGTGTCGAGTTCCGTCTGGTAGCTGCGGTTGAAGACGAGCACGCCGGAGAAGAGCACGGTGAGCCAGAGCACGCCGGCGCTCGCGGCCTTCACCGCGTCGGTGTCGGCGCCGAGGGCGAAGCCGAAGAGGAGGAGCGTGAGCGCGGCGAAGAAGACCACGGCGTTGAAGTTCGCGCGCGTGCGCCGCTCGGTGGCGAGGTCCTTCCACGCCACCGCGCGCACGCGGGCGAACTCGCGGGCCCAGAGGCGCTCAGCCATGGGCCACCTTGAGCACGGGGGGCGGCTCCACCAGCGCTCCCTGGTCGAGGCGCAGGGTGCGGTCCACCACGCGGCGGGCGCGCTCGAAGTCGTGCGTGATGATGATCGCCGCGCCGCCCCGGCCGCGGAGGTCGCTCACGAGCTCGTTCACGCGCGCCACCCCTTCGTCGTCGAAGCTCGTGTAGGGCTCGTCGAGCAGCAGGAGCCGCACCGGCCGCAGGAGCACGCGCGCGAGCGCGATGCGCCGCTGCTGCCCCGCCGAGAGGAAGCGGGCGCGCGAATGCGCCTCGTGCCCCAGCCCCACCTGTTCGATCACCGCCTGGATCCGCCCGGCGTCGGCGTCCTCGCCGGTCATGCGCACGGCGAAGCTGAGATTCTCGGTGACCGTGAGGTCCTCGTAGACCCCGGTCGCGTGGCCCACCAGCGCGCTGATCTCGCGCACGGCACCGGCCTCGGTGCGGATGTCATGCCCGTACACGCGCACCGTGCCGCGCGTGGGGCGCAGCGCGGTGGCGATCGCGCGGATGAGGGTGCTCTTGCCGCTCCCGTTCTTCCCGAGCAGCGCCACAATCTCCCCCGGCTGCACCGCGAGCGACACGCCGCGGAGCGCCCACTTCACGCCGAAGCGGTGAGCGACGCCGTCGCACTGCACGGCGGGGTGATGTTGGAGGGACATCGGGGGCGGGGGCTTGGGGGCCGGTCGGGGGTCGGGACCTATCTAATGAGTGCGCGGTCCGTGGAAACAGGTGGCGCGATCTGGAGTGGGAGGGTACTCGCGGAGGGAATGGGGCGTTGTCAGGGAATGGACTAGGGAACGTCGGTCGCCGCCCGAAATTTCACCACGGGGAGGCGGAATGGCGAGGGGCAAGGGCGTGCGGCAATGTCGATGCAAATCGGGCACTTCGGCCTACTGCGGGGCACCGGCTGCGGGTGCATCGTGCGTTCGACGAGAGATTCCAGATCACCCCGCGCGCCTGACGGCCACGGGACCGCCGCCGGGGGTGGTCGGAGCGACAGGAGGGCATATGCCGACCAACAAGCTGGTGACCCGCATCCCGAGCCTCGAGAGCTTCAGCCCGTTCGCGTCCATGCCCACCCGCTGGAGCCGCCTCTTCAGCGAGCCGTTCGCCGATGTGCTGACCCCCGCGATCGGCTGGGTGCCGAGCGTGGAGGTGTCGGAGAAGGGCGATGAGATCCTGGTGAGCTGCGAGCTGCCGGGGATGGCGAAGGAGGACGTCGAGATCGTCCTGCAGAACAACGTGCTGACGGTCCGCGGCGAGAAGAAGGAGGAGCGCAAG
>DATKOH010000122.1:0-40814 GCA_035524735.1 Gemmatimonadaceae bacterium | reverse complement strand
TGGCGCTCGCGCGCTCGGCGGCGCAGCTCGCCGCGATGGCGGAGTTCAGCGAGGCGCGCACCACCGCGCAGGTCGCGCTCGCCGCGCGCCTCGATCCCGGCAGCTACCGGATCCGCGTACGGCTCGCGCAGGCGTACGCCGAGCGCGGCGACTGCGCGAAGGTGCGCGACGCCGCCGGCGCGGCGCACGATCTGTATCCCGATGCGCCCGAGCCGCGGCGCTTGCTCCGGAACTGCGGCATCCGCGTGCGGTTGCGCGGCGGGGCGCGCCGGATGTGAAGCGGGGCCGCCGGATCCCGGCGGCCCCGCTTCAGTTCATCACCCCTCGCGGTGCGACGGGCTCAGTTCTTGAAGCCGACGTACGTCAGGCCGAGCGTCAGCTCGCCCGCGCCGTAGTACGAGCTGCTGTAGTAGTAGCAGTAGTAGTAGGGCGGATAGCAGGCCGCGCCGCTGCCCGTCTGGTGGTTCGTGTTCGACCAGCGGTAGCGCGCGTCGAACTGCAGCGCGAGGTGCGGGTTGATGAACGCCTTCATCCCGATCGCCGTGTTGCCGGAGAAGTAGTCCTGCGTGCCGCGCGAGATCGCGACGCCGGCCGTGTCGATGCTCGGCGAGAAGGACGACCAGCCCAGCCCGAGCGCGAAGTAGCCCCACACGCGCTGCTGGCCGAAGTTGAACATCGCGTCGAAATCGTAGTTGTTGATCCCGAGGCTGCCGGCGGGGCGGGTCGTGGTGTACCCGTTGAACTGCATGTTCGGATCCGTGCCGGACCAGGAGAACTCGACGCCGAAGCCGGGGGTGAAGTTGTAGCCGAGGCGCGCACCCCACTCCCACGAGGTGTTCAGGCCGACGTTCTGGCCGCCGGTCGTGGCGTACACCGTGCTGCCGAAATAGCCGCCGCCGAACGCGCTGATCTCGAAGCTATTCATGCGCTGCGCCGACGCCGGCGCCGCCAGCAGTGCGACCGAGAGCGCGGTCGCGGCCACGCCACCGACCAACTTGCGAATGGACATAGGTACTGGTGCCTCCGTACAGGGGGTGGGAACAGGTAGGAAAGAAGATTCTAACCTGATGGCTATCCTTGCGCCACCACGATGCTAGGCATGCGACCGCCGTGCGTCTGTAGAGGAACTCCCTACCCGCGCAGAGGTTCCGGGGTTCGGGGGTGGGTCAGGGCTGGACGGGGGGTTGGGCGGCGCCTTTCCGGGCCTGGTCGGCCTGGATCATGTAGGCGCCCATCAGCAGGGAACGGACCGCGTCGGTCTTCCGGACCGCGCGCGGCTCGAGCGCCTTCCAGAAGGCGTGGGCCTCGTGGATGTCGCCGAGGGCGAGCTTGGCCACGGCGCCCCCTTCGCGGAGGTCGTCCACCGGGTACCAGGTGGCCCCCGCGATGGCGGCGGGCGCGAGCGAATCGGCGAGCGCGGCGGCGGCGGGGAAATCGTAGCTGTAGAGCGCGCGCTGGAAGGCGAAGGCCTGTCGCGCGCCGGCGGGGGCGCGTTGCGCGCCCAGGTAGGCGAAGACTTCGCGGTAGAACGCCGAGTCGATGACGCCGGCGGTGCCCCCGTGCAGGTCGGCGGAGACGGCGAAGGCATCGGCGAGCCAGGCGCGCCAGTCGGCGGGGGGGCGTCCCGAGGCGATGCCGTTCTCGACGCGCGTGCGCCGCGCGAGCGCCTCGAGCACGCCGGTGCCGCTGAGGGTGTCCTCGAGCGTGGCGACGCGGCGCGCGTGGAGCACGGCCCCGATCGCGAGCGCGCGCTGGCGCGGGATCGACGGCACGGGCGCGAGCGTCTCGGTGCCGAAGGGGACGCGGCGGCGCCGGAGCGCGGAGACGAAGTCGAAGTTGTCGAAGTTCAGGTCGGCGATGCCGTCGGCGCTGGTGTGCAGGAAGCGCGTGCGCTCGGTGCCGAGGTCGAGGATGGGCTCGTAGTCGGAGTTCGCCCCCTGCCGCGTGAAGAAGAGCGGGCCGAAGACCTCGCGGCCGCCGATGTGCGCGGCGTCGAGCGCGCGGGGGGTGAAGCGGATCGCGGGGCGGAGGTCGCGCGCGATCATCGGGTAGTCGAACACCGACCAGTCGGGCGCGGGGAGCGCCGGGCGGTCGCTCGCGATGATGAGGATGTCGAGGTTCGAGGTCATGTAGACCTCGTAGGAGCGGAAGTTGCGGTGGATCGCCTCGATCACGCTGAGCACGAGCGCGTCATCGATCTCGTAGAGGTGCAGCCACTGGCCGAAGACGCCGTCGGCGGAGAGGTGCCGCTTCACGCGCGCGTAGAACTGCGTGGTGAAGAGCCCGGAGACGCCGCTCACCCACGGGTTCGACGGCTCGGAGACGATGATGTCGTACGCCGCGGGGCTCGCCGCGAAGAAGGACTTGGCGTCGTCGATGGCGAAGTGCGAGCGCGGGTCGTCGAAGACGCGGCTGTTCGCCGGGCGGAACCACTTGGATCCCTCGATCATCGACGGCTCGATCTCGATCGTGGTGAGGGTCCGCAGGTACGGGCTGCCGAGCAGCAGGTGCGACGTCATCCCCGAGCCCTGCCCGATGACCGCGGCCACCTGCGCGCGCGGCTGGAAGGCGAGGGTGATGAGCGGGAGCAGCACCTGCGTCGAGATGTCGCCGCCGAGATAGCGGCGCGGCGCGAGGGAGTCGTAGCGCACCCACGCGGTGTCGAGCGACGCGTCGGGCTTGCCGTTCGTGGAGATGAAGAGGCTGTGGTCGCGCGTGCCGCGCCCCACGGCCACGGTGGCGGTGCGGCCGTCGTGGTAGTAGACGATGGTGCGCGTGCTGGGATCGGGGATCGCGCCGAAGCGGAAGACGCCGCTGGCGAGCAGCGTGAGGTCGAACTGGTTGCCGAGCGCGCTCGCGAGGGTGATCACCACGAGGCCCGCCGTCGCGACCGCGACCAGGCGCGGCCCGCGCGCGGTGGTATGGCGGCGGCGCGCCAGCACCCAGACGCCGAGCCCCATGTCGAGCACCGCCCCCGTGATGAGCAGCGCCTTGAGGCCGAGCAGCGGCATGAGCACGAGCCCCGCGAGGATCACGCCGACGATGGAGCCGAGCGTGTTCACGGCGTACACCGCGCCCACCGCGCGCTCGCCGCGCCCGGCGTCGAGCAGCAGCTTGGTGATGAGCGGCAGCGTCATCCCCGCGCAGAAGGTCGCGGGGAGCATCACGAGCAGGCAGAACGCGTAGCGGACGATGCTGAAGATCGTGTACGCGGTGTCGGTCTGCGTGAGCGCGGTGAGCAGCCAGTGCGTGAGCTGGAAGGAGAACAGGTAGAAGGGGAGGCTCATCATCGCGAGCGCGCCCATGACCCACTGCACGATGCCGAGCGCGCGCACGGGGTCGCCCAGCGCGTCCACGCGGCGGTGGATCCAGAGCGCGCCGAGCGCGAGCCCGAGGATGAACGCCGAGAGCATGAGCTCGAACGAGTGCGTGGCGCTCCCGAGCACGAGCGAGAGCATCCGGATCCAGGAGATCTCGTAGACGAACGAGGCCACCGCCGTGCCGAACGTGACCGCGAGCAGGAGGCGCCAGAGCGCATCCGAGGAGAGCGGCATCGGGTACGCGGGGGCGGCCGGCGGCGCGAGCGGCGCCGCCTGCGCGGCCGCCGCCTCGGGCTCCTCCGCCATCCACGCGGCGCGCACCCCCACCGCGATCCACGTCACGAGGAACACCACGCAGTTGAGCGCCGCCGCCGCGAGCAGCGTGCCCGGCAGGCCGGCCACACGGATGAGCCAGAATCCCGCGACGAGCACGCCGGCCGCCGCGCCGAGGCTGTTCGCGAAGTACAGCATGGAGAGCACGCGCCCCGGCGCGCGGCGCACGAGGCGCAGCACCCCCGCGCTCATGAGCGGGAAGGTCGTGCCGAGCAGCACCGATTGCGGGAGGATCAGCAGCCCGGCGAGCCCCCACTTCACCACGTCCAGGAGCACGGGCCGCCCGGCCAGCGCCGGGAAGACGGAGTCGTAGGCCCACGCGGTGGTCCACACGAACACGTCGTGGAAGACGAGCCCGATCGCGCCGATCGCGAGCTCGAGGAAGGCGTACGCGATGAGCGGGCGCGCGAGGCGCTCCGAACGGCGGCCGGCGCCCCAGGCGCCGAGCGACATGCCGCCGAGGAAGATCGTGAGGACGATCACCTGCGCGTACGCGCTGTGCCCCACGAAGAGCCCGAGGTAGCGGCTCCAGATCGACTCGTACACGAGCCCGGCGGCGCCGGACAGGACGAACACGACGTACAGCAGGTATTGCATGCGCGGCTCGGCTAGGGACGCGGGTTCGGGGTCTCCGCGTCTAGGACGGCGTCCCCCGCGCGAAGGAAACGGCTCAGCGCACCTCGAAGGTGAGCGTCGCCCACTTCGACTCGTAGTCGATGCCGCCGTGCCCCACCGGGACCATCCTCACGAACTTCACGTACCAGCGCCCCGGCCGCGTGATGGGGAGCGCGATCGTGCCGTGCGCATCGGTCACGTGGGCGTGCTCGACGGGCGTCTCGCGCCCCTTCTGGCTGCCGGCGAGCACGGTCATCCCCGCCACCGGCTTGCCGTCGACGAGACACTGGAAGCGCAGCGTGCCGCTGCGCTGCCCGACGTAGGGATTGTCGAGCGGGACGATCTCCGCGGGGAAGCCGAGCGGCACCGCCACCGACGGCGTGCGCGCGTCCCCCACCTGGAGCACGGCCTTCACGTTCTTCGCATAGCGCTCGGTGGCGGCGCGGGACATCTGCCCGAGCTTCTCCCGGCGGGCGAGGATGTCGGTGATCCCCTCCTCCTTGAGGTACGCGTTGAAGTCGGCGCCCTTGAGCGTGATCTCGCGCGGCTTGGTGGCCACGCCGAGGACGTAGGTGCCGGCGCGCTTGAAGGGGATGCCGAAGACGGTGGTGTCGCCGGCGGCGTGCCAGGCGAGGGGGGCGGGATGCGAGACGACGCCGGTGTCGAGGAGCGACAGGTCGCGCACGCGGTCCAGCTCGATGAAGTTCTCGCTCTTCGTGAAGGTCCCGTTCAGCAGGGGGACGCGGAGCGTGTCGCCGGGCTCGAGGAAGAAGGAGTCGGGCTTGAGGAACATGTCGTGCGCGGCGAGCGCGCCGGCGGCCGCGACGGTGAGGAGCAGGGCGAGGAGGGCGATGCGGGCCTTCATGGCGTGGCTCCGGGTGGGATCCGATGGTGCGGGGCGGGAAGATGCGGCGCGCGCGGGGGCCCGGCTAGCCGGGGGCGGCGCGTCCGCGTTATCTTTCCGGCCCGCCTGGATGGCAGGCGGACGATCGCATTCCGCGCCCGGAGCCAAGCCATGACCCGCAAGACCCAAGGAGCGCTGGTGGCCCTCGGCTGGATCCTCTCGGCCGCGCTCTTCGCCTTCCTGTACGTGACGTACCACGGCACGAAGCTCTCGTACCAGGAGAGCTTCCCCGGGATGCCGTTCTACGGCGCGATGTCCTGGTGGTTCTTCTTCACGATCCCGGTGATCGGCTTCACCTGGGGCTTCTTCAACGATCTGAAGAAGGACGGCTGACGGCACGCTCCGGAACCCGGGGCCGCCGCTCGCCGTAGGTGAGTCGCGGCCCCTCCGCATCTCCGTTCCCCCCATCGCACTCCCGCTCGACATGACACCCGTGAGGAATTTCCGGGCGCTGGGCATGCTGTCGGTGCTCACCGCCCTCGCCGCGGCACCCGCGCCGGCGGCCGCGCAGGCGCCGGCGGTCGCGCAGGGGGCGGCCGCGCGGCGGCTCTCGCTCGACGATGCGCTCGCGATCTCGGACACGGTGAGCGACGTCGTGCGGATCGCGCGCGCGGGCGTGTCGCGGGCGGAGGGGCAGCAGCAGAAGGCGACCAGCCAGTTCCTGCCGCAGATCTACGGCTCGCTGAGCTACCAGAAGACGCTCGCGAGCGAGTATTCGGGGCTGAGCACGAGCACGTCGACCTCGCCGCTCTGCTCGAACTTCGCGGCCGACACGACGGTGCCGCTGCAGCAGCAGGTGAACGTGCTCAACGGCTACGTGGGCTGCTCGTACGGGAACCCGTTCGCGAAGCTCCCCTTCGGCCAGCCGAACCGCTACCAGTACGGGCTGTCGCTCTCGCAGAACCTCTTCACGGGCGGGCGGCTCACGGCCACATCGCACGCGGCGGCGGCGGGGAAGCGTTCGGCGGACTTCGTGCTCACGCAGGCGCAGGCGCAGCTGATCCTCACCGTGACGCAGACGTACTACGACGCGGCGCTGAGCGACCGGCTCGTGGAGATCGCGCAGGCGTCGCTGGCGCAGGCGGAGACGACGCTGGCGCAGGCGCGGCTGGGGCGGCAGGTGGGGTCGCGGCCGGAGTACGACGTGCTGCGCGCGCAGGTGGGGCGCGACAACGCGCGGCCGGTGGTGATCCAGCGGCTCGCGGACCAGGCGGTGGCGCACACGCGGCTGGCGCAACTGCTGCGGCTCCCGCCGGAGCGGGCGCTGGAACTCACGACGGACCTCGGCGATACGTCGTCGGCGGCGTCGGCGCGGCTCGCGGCGCTGATCGCGCATCCCACCGACACGAGCACGGACGCGCGCGCGCCGGTGCTTCAGGCGGGGGAGAACGTCGCGGCGCAGGAGGCGGGGATCACGATCGCGAAGTCGCAGTGGATCCCGCAGCTCACGCTGAGTTCCGCGTTCGGGCGGGTGGGCTATCCGGCGAACGAGCTGCCGCCGGCGTGGAACACGATGCGCGACAACTGGACGATCACCGGGGCGCTGAACTTCCCGCTCTTCACCGGGGGGAGCATCGCCGGCGACGTGACGATCGCGCAGGCGAACTACCGCGAGGCGGAGGCGCAGCTGCGCATCGCGCGGCAGGCCGCGGAGCTCGACGCGCGCGACGCGGCGTACCGCCTGATGGCGGCGCGCGCGGCGTGGGAGGCGAGCGTGGGCACCACGGAGCTGGCGGAGCGGGCGTTCGCGATCGCGCTCGTGCGCTACCAGGAGGGGGTGTCCACGCAGACGGAACTGCTGGAGCAGCGCCTGCAGCTGGAGCAGGCGCGGGCGAACCGTGCGGTGGCCGCGCGCGACCTGCAGGTGGCGCGGGTGCGGATGGCGCTGATCCGCGACCTGCCGGTGTCGGCGGCGAACGGCGGCGTGCTGATCACGCAGCAGACGGTGAACGGGAGCGGCGTGCCGCAGGCGGCGTCGACGGCGGCGCCGGCGGTCACGAGCGGGAATCCATTCGGAGTGACACCATGAGGCATCTGTGGAAGGGAGCGGCCGCCCTCGGCCTGATCATCCTCGTGTCGTGGGGCTACGCGGTGCGCTCGCGCGCGACGGTGGCGAGCGCGAGCCCGGCCGCGGCGCCGGCGCTGGACGTGGGCGCCGAGAACATCGCGCTCGCGGTGCGCGGCCCGTTCGACGTGGGGCCGGCGGTGAGCGGCTCGCTCACGGCGCTGCACGAGGCGCGGCTGCGCGCGGAGGTGAGCGGGCACATCGTGTCGGTGCTCGTGCTCGCGGGGCAGCGCGTGCGCCGCGGCGAGGCGATCGTGCGGATCGACGACGGCGCGATCCGCGATGCGTACCTCTCGGCGCGCTCCGGGGAGCGGCTCGCGCAGCTGGCGCTCGACGACGCGCAGCGCGACTACGAGCGCGCGGTGAAGCTGCAGGCGGCGGGCGCGGTGGCCGACCGCGACCTGGAGTCGGCCAAGCGCGCGCTGGCGAACGCGGAGGCGATCCACGCCGATGCGCAGGCGCGGCTGTCGAGCGCGCAGCAGCAGCTGGACCGCACGCGCATCGCGGCCCCCTTCGACGGCGTGGTGAGCGACATGCCGGTGAACGCGGGCGACGTGGTGGCGCCGGGGACGGCGATCGCGACGGTGATCGATCCGGCGAGCATGCGCTTCGAGGGCACAGTGCCGGCCGAGCAGGTGGCGGCGCTCCGGACGGGGGCGCCGGTGCGCTTCACGGTGAAGGGCTATCCGGGCAAGGAGTTCACCGGGCACGTGGAGCGCGTGAGCCCCGCGGCGGACCCGGCCACGCGGCAGGTGCGCGTGTGGGTCACGATCCCGAACGCGGAGGGGACGCTCGTGGGCGGGCTCTTCGCGCAGGGGCGCGTGGCGACGACGTCGCGCACGGCGGTGACGATCCCGCTCTCCGCGGTGGACGAGCGCGGCGTGACGCCGAGCGTGATGCGGCTGCGCGCCGGCGCCGCGGAGCGGGTGCCCGTGACGCTCGGCGTGCGCGACACCGAGTCGGACCGCGCGGAGGTGCTCTCCGGGCTCGCGGCCGGGGACTCGGTGCTCATCGGTGCCGCGCAGGGGGTGACGGCGGGGACGAAGGTGCGGGTGATGGCGGCGCCGTCGGACCGGCCGGCGGGCGCGGCGAGCCCGGCGCCATAGGAGCGCGCGCATGCTGATCTCCGATTTCGCGATCAAGCGCCCGATCATCACCGTCACCACCATGGTGGCGCTGGTGGCGTTCGGGCTGGCGGCGCTCATCAACCTGCACACCGACGAGTTCCCCGACATCCAGCAGCCGATCGTCACGGTGTCGATCCCCTACCCCGGGGCGTCGCCGGCGGAGGTGGAGCGGGACATCGTGCGCCCGGTGGAGGACGCGATCTTCGGGATCAGCGGGCTCGACGCGGAGAAGTCGACGTGCGCGGCGATCGACGGGCTCGCGCAGTGTACGATCTTCTTCGAGTTCGAGAAGCCCATCCAGGAGGCGTCGCAGGACATCCGCGACGCGATCTCGGTGAAGCGCGCCGACCTGCCGCCGGAGATGAAGGAGCCGGTGCTCGGCCGCTTCGACCCGTCGGAGCAGCCGGTGATGACGCTGACGCTGACGTCGGAGACGACGCCGGCGGAGGTGCTCACGCGCCTCGCGGACCCGGGGATCACGGGGGCGTTCCGCTCGATCCCCGGCGTCGCGCGCGTGGGGGTGGTGGGCGGGATCAAGCGGAACATGGTGGTGGAGGTGCGGCCGGCGGACCTGCAGGCGGCGGGGCTGACGGTGGCGCAGGTGCTGGCGCGCGTGCAGCAGCAGAACCTCGCGGCGCCGGTGGGGTGGATCAACGGCCCGCTGGAGGAACGGCTGATCCGCCTGAGCGGGCGGCTGAAGCGGCCGGAGGACTTCGCGAACCTCGTGGTGGCCGAGAAGAACGGGCAGATCGTGCGGCTCGGCCAGGTGGCCGACGTCTACGACGGCACGGAGGAGGCGCGCACGGCCGCGCTCTTCAGCGGGCGCGAGGCGGTGGGGATCGAGATCCTCAAGTCGAAGGGATTCAGCACGACGCAGGTGAGCGCCGAACTGCGCCGGCGGGCGGAGGAGATCCAGAAGCAGCTGCCGGCGGGGGTGCGCTTCGCGATCGTGCAGGACGCGGGCGACCGCGTGTCGCACGCGGTGCGGAACGTGGAGGAGGCGCTGATCGAGGGGGCGCTGCTCACGGTGCTGGTGGTGTTCCTCTTCCTGAACTCGTGGCGCTCGACGGTGATCACGGGGCTCGCGCTCCCGGTGAGCGTGCTCGCGAGTTTCATCGCGGTGTGGGCGTTCGGCTTCACGCTCAACACGATGTCGCTGCTCGGGCTGTCGCTGGCGATCGGCATCCTGATCGACGATGCGATCGTGGTGCGCGAGAACATCGTGCGGCACATCGAGATGGGGGAGGACCACGTCACCGCGTCGCACACGGGGACGGACGAGATCGGGCTCGCGGTGGCGGCGACGACGTTCTCGATCGTGGCGGTGTTCGTGCCGGTGGCGTTCATGTACGGCGTGGCGGGGCAGTGGTTCAAGCCGTTCGCGCTCACCATCGCGTGCGCGGTGCTCGTGTCGCTGTTCGTGTCGTTCTCGCTCGACCCGATGCTCTCCGCCTACTGGCCCGACCCGCAGACGGAGGGGCACGAGCGGCGCAACCCGGTGGCGCGGGCGCTCGACCGCTTCAACCGCTGGTTCGACCGGAAGGCCGACGACTACAAGCGGCTGATCGCCTGGGCGCTGGACCACCGCGCGGCGATGGTGGCGATCGCGACGCTCTCGTTCTTCGGCGCGATCTTCCTCCAGGCGGCGTTCGGCGGCGCCGGCTTCGTGCCGGTGAGCGACCGGAGCGAGGTGAGCGTGATCGTGGAGACGCCGCCGGGCTCCAACCTCGAGTACACGAAGGTGAAGACGGAGGAGGTCGCGCGCATCGCGCGCGCGCACCCGGAGGTGTCGTACACCTACACGTCGATCGGCGGCGCGATCCCGCTGCGCGCGCCCGGCGTGGACCAGGCGCTGATCTACGTGCGCCTCGTGCCCAAGGCCGACCGCCGGAAGAGCCAGGAACAGATCGGCGCGGAACTGCGCACCGAGCTCGCGCGCGTGGGCGGCGCCAGCGCGTCCGTGTTCACCAGCGGCTTCGGCGGCGCGATGAAGCAGATCCAGATCGAGATGCGCGGCCCCGACCCGGTGGTGCTCACGCACCTCGCGCAGCAGGCGGCGGAGATCGTGAAGCACGTCCCCGGCGCGGTGGACGTGGGCCTCTCCACGCGCGGCGAGAAGCCGGAGCTGGAGGTGCAGCTCAACCGCGGGCTCGCCGGCTCGCTCGGCATCACGGCGGCGCAGGTGGTCGGGTCGCTGCGGCCGGCGTTCGCCGGGGTGAAGGCCGGCGACTGGTCCGACCCCGACGGCGAGCTGCGCGACGTGACCGTGCGCCTCGCCCCCTCCGCGCGCGCCAACACGGCGGACCTCGAGCGGCTCCCCCTCGCGATCACGACCGCCGACAACCGCACGGTCACGCTCCCGCTCGGCCAGATCGCCACCGTCACGCAGGGCACCGGCCCCGCGCAGATCAACCATCTCAACCGCGACCCGGTGGTGAACGTGCAGGCGAACGTGCAGGGGCGGTCGCTCAACGAGGTGGTGAACGACATCATGCCGCGGCTCGCCGCGATGCCGCTCCCCGCGGGCTACCGCATCACGCAGGGCGGCGAGGCGCGCGACCAGAAGGAGGTGTTCACGCGGATCTTCACCGCGCTCGGCATCGCGGTGCTGCTCATGTACCTGATCCTCGTGATGCAGTTCGGATCGTTCATCGACCCGCTCGCGATCCTGCTCTCGCTGCCGCTGTCGCTCATCGGCGTGGTGCTCGCGCTCATCATCACCGGCAGCACGCTCAACATCATGAGCCTCATCGGCGTCATCCTGCTCATGGGGATCGTGGCGAAGAACGCGATCCTGCTCATCGACTTCGCGAAGTGGGCGCACGAAGGCGGCATGCCGATGCGCGACGCGCTCATCCAGGCGGGGCGCATCCGGCTGCGGCCGATCATCATGACCACGGTGGCGCTCATCGCCGGCATGATCCCGGTGGCGCTCGGCTACGGCGAGGGCGCGGACTTCCGCGCGCCGCTCGGCCGCGCGGTGATCGGCGGCGTCATCACCTCCACGCTGCTCACCCTGCTCGTGATCCCGACGGTGTACGAGATCCTGCACGAGTGGCGCGAGGCGGTGCGGCGCTTCGTCTCCCGCGGCCGGCGTGCCGCGGCGCCGCACGCGGCGCCGGGTACCGTCGCCGCTACGCGGGCCGGCGAACCCGGGCGAGGGTGATCAGCGCCACCGCGGCGACGATGATCGCCGAGGCCGCCACGGTGCGCGGCGTCACCGGCTCCCCCGCCACCGCCCAGCCGAGGAACACCGCGATCACGGGATTCACGAACGAATGCGTGGCCACGCGCGCGGCCGTCGTCACGCGCAGCAGCCAGAGGTACGCCGTGAAGCCGATCAGCGCGCCGAACAGCACGAGATAGAGCAGCGCCGCGGCCGAGCGCGCGGAGACCTGCGCGAGGTGGAGCCGCGGCCACTCGCCGACGGCCACGCCGAGCGCGAGCAGCAGCGCGCCGCCGGCGAGCATCTCCATCCCGATCGCGAGGAAGGGGGGGTCGGGGAGATGCGCGCGCCGCGACCAGAGCGAGCCCACCGCCCAGAAGACCGGCGCCGCCAGGAGCACCGCCGCTCCCGCGGGGTCCACGCCGCCGCCGTGCGCGATCTCGCCGGGGCCGATCAGCACCACCACCCCCACGAGCCCGAGCGCCAGCCCCAGGGCGATCGCGGGGGAGGGCCGGCCGCCCCCGAAGAAGAGCCAGTCGAGCACCACCATCCAGAGCGGCACCGTGCACACGAGCAGCGAGGTGATGCCGCTCGGCACCGTCTGCTCCGCCCAGGTGACGCCGCCGTTGCTGAGCATGAGCAGCAGCCCGCCGATGATGAACGCCGAGCTCCAGTGCGCGCGCGTGGGTCTCGGGCCGCCGCGGGCGCGCACCCACAGGTAGAGGATCCCGCCGGCGGTGATGAAGCGCACTCCCGCCATGAGGAAGGGCGGGATCGTCTCGATCGCAATGCGGATGGCGAGGTAGGTGCTCCCCCAGAGCACGTACACGAGCGCGAAGGCGGTGAGCATGAGCCAGCGCGGCGCCGGTGCGGGGTCCGCGCGCGCCGGCGCCGCGCCGGGCGCCTCGGCGGCGCCGCTCATCCGGTGGGGTCGGGCATCGCGGAAAGCTCGCCGGGTGCGTGCGCGGAGTCAAAGCGGCCGCTTGATGAGGGAATGCGGGCGGCGTAGCTTCGCGGCGCCCACCCGACCCACGAGGACCGTCATGCGCCGCACCACGCTCGCCGGCATCGCGCTCGCCGGCATCGCGCTCGCCATCGCGCTCCCTCTCGCGGCGCAGCAGCCCGCGAACGCGCGGCTCGCGCAGCTCAAGAAGGACGTCGCGCAGGACATCGACGCGCGCGCCACGTTCACGCAGCAGATGGTCGACCAGATCTTCAGCTTCGGCGAGCTCGGCTTCCAGGAGTTCGAGACGTCGAGGTACATCGTCGGCATCCTGCGGCAGAACGGGTTCACCGTGGAGGAAGGCTACGCGGGGATCCCCACCGCGTGGCTCGCCACCTGGGGCTCCGGGAAGCCGGTGATCGCGCTCGGCGCCGACCTCGACGACATCCCGCAGGCGTCGCAGAAGCCGGGGGTCGCCTGCCACCAGCCGATCGTGGAGGGCGCGCCGGGGCACGGCGAGGGGCACAACGCGGGGCAGGCGGTGAACATCACCGCGATCCTCGCCGTGAAGCGGCTCATGGAGCGCGAGCACCTCTCGGGCACGATCAAGGTGTGGCCCGGCATCGCCGAGGAGCAGCTCGGCACGAAGGCGTACTTCGTGCGCGCGGGGATGTTCAAGGACGTGGACGTCGTGCTCTTCTCGCACGTGGACGCCGCGTTCGGCACGGACTGGGGGCAGACCGAGGGGAGCGGGCTCGTGTCGGTGCTGTACTCGTTCAGCGGCCAGGCGGCGCACGCGGCGGGCGCTCCCTGGCGCGGGCGCAGCGCGCTCGACGCGGTGGAGCTGATGGACGCGGGGTGGAACTTCCGGCGGGAGCACCTGCGCCTGCAGCAGCGCTCGCACTACGTGATCGTGAACGGCGGCGACCAGCCGAACGTGGTGCCTCCCACGGCGAGCGTCTGGTACTACTTCCGCGAGCTCGACTACCCGAGCATCAAGGCGCTCTGGGCCGTGGGCGACTCGATGGCGCTCGGCGCGACGCTCATGACGGGCACGTCGCTGGCGAGCGAGCGGGTGCTCGGCTCGGCGTGGCCGGGGCACTACAACCGGCCGATCGCGGAGGCGATGAGCGCGAACATCCAGGCGGTGGGGATGCCGAAGTGGAGCGCCGCCGACCAGGCGCTGGCGAAGGCGGTGCAGCGCGAGCTGCAGCAGAAGGAGACGGGGCTCGACACCGCCGTGTCGAAGCTCGGCGGGCCGGTGCCCGATTCGCTGAACTGGGGCGGCGGCTCCGACGACATCGGCGACGTGAGCTGGGCCGTGCCCACGATCACGCTCCGCTATCCGTCGAACATCCCGAACCTGCCCGGGCACAACTGGAGCGACGGCATCGCGATGGCGACGCCCATCGCGCACAAGGGCGCGACGGCCGGGGCGAAGGCGCAGGCGATGACGATGCTCGACATCCTGCTCACGCCGGCCCTCGTGGATTCCGCGTGGAGCTACTTCCGCAACGTCCAGACGAAGGACGTGAAGTACCAGCCGCTGATCCGCCCCGAGGACCGCCCCGCCACGGAGCTCAACACCGCGATCATGGCGAAGTACCGCCCGCTGATGAAGCCGTTCTATTTCGACCCGAAGAAGTACGGGACGTACCTGCAGCAGCTGGGGATCAGCTATCCGACGGTGCGCGCGCCGGATGGGAGCTGCGGCGGGGAGGCGAAGAAGCCCTGAGCGGCGGTCACTTCCAGCGGAAGAGCGCCAGCGCGCCGAAGAAGCAGAGCGCCATCCACGCGAGCAGGATCGCCATCTGCGGCGCGACGGCGCCCCAGCCGGCGCCCTGCAGCATCGTCGCGCGCAGGGCGTCGTTCGCGGCGGTGAGCGGGAGCGCGCGGATGAAGGGCTGCACCGGCGCCGGGTAGCGCGTCCACGCGAAGAAGACCCCCGAGAAGACCCACATCGGCAGCATCACGAGGTTCATCAGTCCCGAGGCGCCCTCGATCGTGCGCACGCGCGACGCGACGAGCAGGCCGATCGCGCTGAAGGCGAAGGCGGCGAGCAGACAGATCGCCAGGAGCTGCACGACGCTCCCCCGCATCGGCACGCCGAAGACGAACACGCCGAACCCGACCAGCGTGGCCACCTCGAGGATGAGCATCGTGAGCCGCGAGAGGATGAAGCTGAGCAGGTACTCGGCGCGCGACATCGGCGTCGCGATCAGGCGCTTGAGCAGCTTCTTCTTGCGCGCATCGACGATCGCGAAGCCGATCCCCCAGATGCCGCTCCCCATGAGGTTCATGCCGAGGAGGCCGGGGATCACGAAGTCGATGTAGCGGGCGCCGCGCTCGTGCACCGTGCTGTCGCGCGCCGGCACGGGGTCGGTGCGCCCCGCCGCGCGCTGGAGCGCGCCGTCGGCGAGCAGCCGCGCCGTGCGCGACTCGGGGCGCGTCTCGTCGAAGCGGTACGTGACGCCGCCGCCGTCGCCGGGCGCCACGAGCAGCGCGAGGTCGCCGGTGCCGAGGCGGCGCCGGGCGGCGCTGTCGTCCACCACCACGGCGCGGAGCGCGGGCTCGCGGGCGAGCGCCGCCGCGACCTCGGCCGTCCGCGGCGTGCCGGCGAGCACGCCCACCTGGACCGTCTCCTGCGGGCGGTCGCGGAAGGCGATGCCGAGCCCGGTCGCGAGCAAGATCGGGAAGACGAACACCCAGAACACCGCCTCGGGCTCGCGCAGGAACTCGCGGTAGCGCACGAGCGTGAGCTGCACCAGCGCGCGCTCGGAGAAGCGGCGGCGCTCACTCATCGCGGAGGTGCCTCCCGGTGAGCTTCACGAACACGTCCTCGAGCGTGGCGGAGTGCGTGCTCAGCCGGCTGAGCGCCACCCCCTGCCGCTGGAGCTCCCCGAGCAGTGCGGGCACCGCGCGGTGCAGCTCCTTCACCTCGAGCTGCCAGGCGCCGTCCTGCGCGCGCACCGCCGCGACGCCGGGGAGCGCGCGCAGCGCCCCGTCATCCACGCCGCCCCCCGCGGCGGAGAATTCCACGAGCTGCTCGGCGATGATCTCCGCGATCAGCGCGCGCGGCGTGCCGAGCGCGATCACGCGCCCGTGGTCCATGATCGCCACGCGGTCGCAGAGCCGCTCCGCCTCGTCCATGTAGTGCGTCGTGAGCAGGATCGTGCGGCCGCTGGCGCGGAAGCCCTCGATCAGCTCCCAGAGCTGGCGCCGGGCCTGCGGGTCGAGGCCGGTGGTGGGTTCATCGAGGAAGATGAGCTCGGGGTCGCCCACGAGCGCGCAGGCGAGGGCGAGCCGCTGCTTCTGCCCGCCGGAGAGCGTGCCCACGCGCGCGTGGCGCTTCTCCTCCAGCTGCACCATGGCGATCACCTCGTCCACGGTGCGCGCCTGCGCGTAGAAGCTGCGGAAGAGCGCGAGCGTCTCGGCGACGGTGATCTTCTCGGAGAGTTGCGTGTCCTGCAGCTGGATGCCGAGCCGCTCGCGCAGCGCGTGCTCGCCGTCGCGCCAGCGGCGGCCGAGGACCTCCACGTCGCCGCCGTCGGGCTCGGTGAGCCCCTCGCAGATCTCGATCGTGGTGGTCTTCCCCGCGCCGTTGGGGCCGAGCAGGCCGAAGCACTCTCCGGCGCGCACCTCCAGGTCGATGCCGTCCACGGCGGTGACGTCGCCGAACGCCTTGCGGAGGCCGCGCAGGGCGAGGGCGCTCACTGCGCGTACACCAGCACGTCGTAGAGGTACTTCACGCCGAAGCCGACGTTCGCCACCGAGATCCGCTCGTCGTTGCCGTGCACGCCCTTCTGCGCGTCGGCGACGTCGGTGCGGAAGGCGTCGAAGCCGTACGTCACGATCCCCGCCTGGCGGTAGGTGGGACGGTCGGTGGCGCCGGTGAGCATGATCGTCGTCACCAGCGCGTTGGGGTCGCGGTCGTGCGACGCGCGCTCGATCGCGCGGAAGAGGTCGGTGGCGATGGGGCTCTCCAGCGGCGGCTTCGGCGGGAACATCGTGTGGAAGTGCACGGCGGTGTCGTTCACCACCTTGCGCAGGTCGGCGAGGAAGGCCGCGGTGTCCTGGTCCGGCAGGAGTCGGATGTCGAGCTCGGCCGACGCCACCGGGGGGATCACGTTCGTCTTGTTCGAGCCGGTGAGCACCGTGAGCGAGATCGTGTTCCGGAGGATCGCGTTCCACATCACGTTGCTCGTCAGCCAGGCGCGCGCCTTCGGGTCCGTGAGCGCCCTGGGCACGTCCGCCAGCCACGCGCGCTGCTGGCCGGCGTACTCCACCGAGATGTCCTTGAAGTACTTCGCCACGCCGGGGGTCGCGCGCAGCGGCGTCTGCCAGTTGGCGATCCGGTCGAGCGCGGCGACGAGGCGGGGCACGGGGTTCTGCTTCGTGGGGCGCGAGCCGTGGCTCGCCACGCCGTGCACGGTGACCTGCTGCCAGAAGGTGCGCTTCTCCGACACGCTCACGCCGTAGTACTCGAGCTTGCCATCCTTCACCGGGTTGCTCCCGCCCTCGGTGAGGAGGTACTCGACGTCCTTCAGCAGATCGCGGTGGTTCTTGACGAAGTCGATGGCGCCGAGTCCCTCGAGCTCCTCGTCGCTGTTCCCGATGAAGACGATGTCGCGGTTGAGCGGCACGCCGCTGCGCTTGAGCGCGAGCATCGCATAGAGCTGCACGATGCCCGTGCTCTTCATGTCGAGCGCGCCGCGCCCCCAGATGAAGCCGTCCTTGATGGCGCCGGAGAAGGGATCGACGCTCCAGTACGCGGGGACGGCCGGCACGACGTCCATGTGGCTCACGAGCGCGATCGCGCCCTTGGAGCCGTTCCCCTTGAGCCGCGCGTAGAGGTTGCCGCGCGTGGGGCCGAGCTCGGCGGTGTCGAGCACCTGCACCTCGAAGCCCTCCGCCTCGAGGATCGCGCGCAGGAAGGTGATCGCGCGCATCTCGTTCCCCGGCGGGTTGGTGGTGTTCACCTGCAGGTAGTTCGAGAGCGTGTTCACCGCCTCCGCGGAGAGCGCGGTCCAGTCGATGGGGCGGGGCGCGGCGGCGGGCGCGGGCGCGGGGGCCTGTGCGGCGAGCGGCAGGGCGAGCAGCGCGGCGAAGACGAACGCGGGGATCGAACGGCGCATGGCGGGGCCGGGAAGGAAGGGGTGGGCCATAAATGGAGGGGGGAGCGCCGCGGGACGCAATCCCCGCGGCGCGACGGCGCCGCGAAACACGCCCGCGCGCGCCGGCGTAGGATTGAGCGTCCACACCCATGTCGCCGTGATCCTGCCTCTCCTGCACGCGCTGCTGCTCCTGCAGCAGACGCCCGCCCCGAGCGCCCCCGACAGCGTCGCGCTGCGCGAGGCGCGCCGCGATTCGCTCCGGGCCGCGCGCCTGCACGCCGACTCGGTGCGCCGCGCGCGGCGGCGCGCGATGCGCGACGTGACGCCCACCCCCGAGCAGCTGGCGAGCGCGTTCCGGGATCCCGAGGCGCGCACGCTCATCGCGCGGGCGCGCGCCGCGCGCACCGACCAGGACTCGTCGCTCCGCGGCTACGACGCGATGTCGCGCGAGCGCCTCACGGTGAACATGAGCTTCCGCGCCGCCGGCCCCGACAAGCTGCTGCTGCGCAACGAGGAGGCCTCGCGCGTGCGCTGGCAGCGCGGGCGCGGCGCGCTGGTGGACATCGTGGGCGCGCGCACCGCCTTCCCGATGTTCTACCAGGGGGCGCGCGTGCTCCAGGACTTCCTCGAGTTCGACGCGATCCCGTACTACCCGGGGCGCGAGGGGCTGCTGCAGATCGGCGGCACGAACCTCTCGCGGAACTCGGACGAGGGGCTCTACTTCCACCCGCTCGACCGCGGCGCCGAGGCGTACTACACGTACCGCACCGCGGACTCCGTCACCGTGCATCTGCTCGACGGCACGCGCATCCGGCTGCGCGCGGTGGCCGTGGAGGCGCGGAAGCCGTCCGCCGACCTGATCGTGGGCACGCTCTGGTTCGACGCCGCGAGCGGGCAGCTGGTGCGCGGCGTGTTCCGCCCCGCCGCGCCGATGGACATCGTGAAGCTCGTCGAGGAGGACGACTCCACGGCGTTCGAGGACGTGCCCGCGCTCGTGAAGCCGATGATCTTCCCGATGACGCTCAACATCGCGGCGTTCACGGTGGAGTACGGCCTGCACGAGCGCCGCTGGTGGCTGCCGAGCGCGCAGACGGTGCAGGGGCGCGTGCGCGCCGGCGTCACGTACGTCGGCTTCTCCATGGAGCAGAGCTTCGAGTACGCGAGCGTGAACGGCGCGGACACGATCCCGCGCCTCTTCGCCTCGGCGGAGGACTCCCTGCGGAACCTCCCCGGCGACACGATGTACCGCGCCGCGCGGCAGGCCGCGCGCGACAGCGCCCGCCGGGTGCGCGACAGCGTGCGCACCTACGGCGTGAAGGTGGGCAGCGGGCGCCGGCAGCGGCAGATGGAGGACGGTGACGACGCGGAGATGGACCGCTTCCACTGCTCCGGCGCCGACACGACCATCAGCCGCCGCATCCGCTACTCGGGCACGCTCCCCGTCACGGTGCGCGTCCCGTGCGACACCACCGCGCTCCTCCATTCGGCGGAACTGCCCCCCACGATCTACGATCCCGGCACCGAGACCTTCGACCTCGCGTCGCGCGACGAGCTCGTGAAGCAGCTCACGATGTCGCTCCAGCCCGGGTGGGACCCGCAGCCCGCGCAGTTCCACTGGGGGATCGACCATTCGCTCATCCGCTACAACCGTGTGGAAGGGCTGGACGCCGGCGTGATGCTCACGCGCGACTTCGGCAGCGGCTACGCCGGCGACCTCACCGCGCGCGTGGCCACCGGCACGCCGCGCCTCTACGGCGAGGCGCACCTCCACCGCTCGGACGGCTTCACGAACTACGACGTGGGGCTGTACGCGCGCCTCGACCACGCGAACGACTGGGGCGACCCGCTCAGCTTCGGTGCGTCGCTGAACGCGTTCCTCCTCGCGCAGGACAACGGCTTCTACTACAACGCGTGGGGCGCGGAGCTGCGCTCCACCACCCAGGCGGATGCGCGCCTCTCCTGGCGCCTCTTCGCCGAGCAGCAGAGCAACGCGCCCGTGGTCACCAACGTCTCCATCCCCAACCTCATCAACGGCCGCGAGTTCACCTACAACGTGACGACGCCGATGACGAACGTCCTCGGCGCCTCCGTGCGCTACCGCGACCAGTACGGACTCGACCCACAGGGATGGCGCGAGACGATCGACGCGCGCGCCGAGGGGGGCGTCGGCCGGATGTACGACAGCACCTTCCAGTACGGGCGCGCCGCCTTCGACGGCACGATCGGGCACGGGCTCACGAAGTGGCTCACCTTCCAGGTGGGCGCGGGCGCGGGGACGTCGGTCGGGACCTTGCCGCCGCAGCGCGACTGGTTCCTCGGCGGCTCGTGGACCATTCGCGGCCAGCTCCCGGGCACCGCGAGCGGCAACGCGTACTGGATGGGGCACGCGGAGCTCGGCTCGAGCTTCGCCGCGGTGCGGCCGACGCTCTTCTTCGACATCGGCTGGGCGGGGGACCGGAACGACTGGCAGCACATCGGGATGCCCGTGAGCGGCGTCGGCGCCGGCGTCTCCTTCCTCGATGGCCTCCTGCGCATGGACGTCGCGCACGCCGTGCAGCCCACCGGCGGCTGGACGCTGTACTTCACGTCGAACGGACGGTTCTAGTACCGGTCTCCGGTCCCCGGTGACTGGTTTCCGGCGGGTGTGCGGTGTCCGGTGTCCGGTCGCCACTCGTACGACGGACAGCGGAAACCGGTCACCCACCGGAGACCGGTGACCGGACACCGCGAACCGGTGACCACGGGGCTCGTCGAATGGAATGGCGTTAGTTTGTCCGGGCGGCCGCGCGATCAGCGTGGCCGCCCGAACTCGTTCCGGGGAGGCGCGACCATGTGGAAGGACTTCAAGGAATTCCTGATCAAGCAGAACGCCGTGGCCCTCGCGATCGCCGTCGTGCTCGGCGCCGCGCTCAACACGCTCGTGCAGGCGCTCGTGAACGACGTGATCATGCCGGTCGTGACCGTCGCCACGCCCAAGGACGCGCAGTGGCAGACCTACGCCCTGAGCATCGGTCCCTTCCACTTCCCGCTCGGCCACCTGGCGTCGGCGATGCTGAACTTCGTGATCATCGGCTTCACGGCGTGGCGCATCAGCAAGCTGGTGACGCCGCCCCCCGCGCCGCCGGCGGCGCTCTGCAAGTATTGCAAGAGCGTGATCGACCCGGCGGCCACGCGCTGCCCGCAGTGCACGAGCCAGCTGGCCTGAGCGCGCGCCCTTGCGGGGCACGGGCGGCGGCGTAGCTTCGCCGTTCCCGCATCATGCCCACCGAACGCACCACCTCCGGACGCGGCGCGCGCATCGTGACCGTGGAGGAGGCCACCGCCGAGGCGCTGGTCTGGCAGAGCCGCGTGCGCCTCGGCGCGGCGCTCTTCGCCGCGCTGCTCGTCATCGCGCGCTTCGTCGGCGACCACGAGGCGGTCGCCGCGGAGCGCGCCCTGGCGGCGCTGGCGGTGTACGCGGGCGTGGTCTGGCTCTCCGCACGGCTGATCCGCCCCGACGGCGCGCCGCAGTGGGCGGTGTGGGCGCTCACCGCGCTCGACGTGGCCACGATCCTCGTCGTCACCGGCCTCAGCGCGCTCCCCCCCGACTACCCGCAGGCGCTCCTCGCCGGATTCGGGGCGATGGTGTTCGCCGAGTTCACGCACGGCCGCCGCGTGGCGCTCGGCGTGATCTGGGGGGTGGTGGCGGGGTACCTGCTGCTCATCCGCGGCGTGACCGGCGCGCCCACGCACGCGCTCGAATGGGCGCCGCAGCTCGTGAGCCTCGCGCTCTTCACCGCCACGAGCGTCGCCTTCATCAGCCTGTACGGCAGCTACAAGGAGCGGCTGGAGATGATCGTCGAGCTCTTCCGCCGCGCGGAGGAGGGGGAGTTCGACCGCGAGTACCCGATCGGCGCCGGCTCCCCCGCCGACGCGGTGACGATGGTGGGGCGCGCGTACAACCGCGTGCGCTCGCAGCTGGCCAACCTCGTGCTCACCGATCCGCTCAGCGGATGCCTCAACCGCCGCGGGCTCGAGCAGAACCTCACGCGCGAGATCGCGCGCGCGGTGCGCACGGGGAAGGAGATCGCCCTCCTCGCGATGGACATCGACCACTTCAAGGCGGTGAACGACACGCTCGGCCATCTCGCCGGCGACGCGGTGATCCAGGAGGTGGGCGAGGTGCTGCGCGAGATCAAGCGCGGCGGCGACGTGCTCGCGCGCATCGGCGGCGATGAGTTCGCGCTGCTCCTCCCGGAGACCGGCGCGGCGGGCGCCTTCCGCGTGGCCACGCGCATCCGCGACGAGGTGCGCGCGCACAAGTTCCACGCGGTCGGGTCGCGCGTCCCGGTGACGGTGTCGATCGGCCTCGTCTCCGACCGCGTGACCGACGAGAACGTCGCGCACGACCTGCACTCGCGCGCCGACGAGGCGCTCTACGCCGCGAAGGAGAGCGGCCGCGACCGCGTCATGATCTGGAACGCGAACATGCGCGCCTTCGTGTTGACCCACACCGCCGAGACCCCCGCGCCCGCGCGCCCCTCGGCCGGCTTCCCCCCACGAACGGAGTGACTCCCATGCCGGCACGCCTGTCGCACCTCACCCCCGTGCTCATCGTCGACGCCGTGGAGCCGTGCGTCTTCTTCTGGGTGGAGCGCTTCGGCTTCGTGCTCGAGAACCAGGTGCCGGGTCCCGACGGCAAGCTCGTCTTCGCGAGCGTGAAGGCGGGCGACGTCGAAGTGATGTACCAGACGAAGGCCTCCGTGCTCGCGGACGGCACCGTGCCGGCGAAGGACCTGGACGGGCACTCGGTCGCGCTCTTCATCGCCGTCGACCGGCTGGACGAGGTCGAGAAGGCCGTGCGCGGCGCGCCGGTGGTGAAGGCGCGCCACACCACCTTCTACGGCAGCGAGGAGCTCTACGTGCGCGAGCCCGGCGGCAACACGGTGGGCTTCGCGCAGTTCGTCTGAGCGCGGCTCAGGCCGCGAGCGTCCCCTCCGACACGAGCACGCACTCGCCGCCCACGCGCACGGCGGCGATCTCGCCCCCCCGCTTCTCCACCTCCACGTGGAGATAGCTCGGCCGTCCCATCTCCACCCCCTGCTCCACGAGCCAGCGGAGCTCGCCGTCGGCCACGCCGGCCTCGCGCGCCGCGAGATAGCCGCCGAGCGCGACGGCCGCGCTCCCGGTGGCCGGGTCCTCCGGCACCGCGAGCCCGGGGACGAACACGCGCGCGCGCACGTCGGCGCCGGGCTGTTCCGGGTCGCGCGAGAAGACCATCAGCTGCGGCGCCCAGTACGACTTGAGCGTGCTCTCCCAGTGCTCCATGCGGATGCGCGCGCGCTTCACCGCATCGCGGTCGCGCAGCGGCACGAAGAGGAAGGGGAGTCCGCAGCTCACCGCCTGCGGCGCGGTCATCCCGCCGAGGATGTCGGCGGGATCGAGCCCCAGCAGCTCGGCGAGGAAGGTGCGTCCGGGCGGCGGCGGTCCCACCTCGGGGAGCTTCGCCGTGGTGAGCTGCGAGAAGGTGGGCTCGGTGCCGCTGCCGCGCAGGAGCACGGGCACGGGGCCCACGCCCTCCTCGAGCACGATGCGCGTCTCCGCGCCCGCGAGGCGCACCTCGCCGAGCGCGGCGAGCACCCACGCGGCGCCCACCGTGGGGTGCCCCGCGAAGGGGAGCTCCTCTCCCGGCGTGAAGATCCGCACGCGCCGCGTGTGCCGCGCATCCTGCGGCGGATAGACGAACACCGTCTCCGACAGGTTGAACTCGCGCGCGATCGGGGCGAGCGCCTCCTCGGGGATCGCGCGCGCGTCGGGGAAGACGGCGAGCTGGTTCCCGGCGAAGGGGCGGCTCGTGAAGACGTCCGCCGTGATGAACCGGTGGCGCGCGGCGCCGGTCGCGCTCACGCCTCCCCCATGAACGGGTAGCGGTAGTCGCGCGGCGGGCTGAACGTCTCCTTCACCGCGCGCGCGCTCACCCACCGCACGAGGTTGAGCTTGGAGCCCGCCTTGTCGTTCGTGCCCGACGCGCGCGCGCCGCCGAAGGGCTGCTGCCCCACCACGGCGCCGGTCGGCTTGTCGTTGATGTAGAAGTTGCCGGCGGCGTTCCGGAGCGCCGACATCGCCTGCAGCGCGGCCGCGCGGTCCTGCGCGAACACCGCGCCGGTGAGCGCGTACGGCGACGTGCGGTCCACCGTCTGCAGCGTCTCGGCCCACTTCGCATCGGGATAGACGTACGCGGTGACCACCGGGCCGAAGATCTCCTCGCAGAGGAGCCGGTACGCCGGGTCCTTCGTTTCCACGAGCGTGGGCTCGATGAACCAGCCGGTGTCGCTCTTCGCGCCGCCGCCCGCGAGGATCGACGCGTTCTTCTTCGCGTCGTCCAGGTAGCCGGAGATGCTCTTGAAGGCCTTCTCGTCGATCACCGCGCCCATGAAGTTCCGGAAATCGGTGACGTCGCCGAGCTTGATGTCCTTGATCATGGCGACCACGCGGTCGCGCACCGCGGGCCAGATCGACGCGGGCACGTACACGCGGCTCGCCGCCGAGCACTTCTGCCCCTGGTACTCGAAGCCGCCGCGCACGATCGCCACCGCGAGCGCGTCGACGTCGGCGCTCGCGTGCGCCACGATGAAGTCCTTGCCGCCGGTCTCCCCCACGATGCGCGGATAGCCGCGGTAGGTGGCGACGTTCGCGCCGATCTGCTTCCACATCCCGTTGAAGACGCCGGTGCTCCCCGTGAAGTGGACGCCCGCGAAGTCGGGGTCGGCCATCAGCGCCTCGGAGATCGGCCCCGCGCTGCCGGGGAGGAGGTTGATCACCCCCGGCGGGAGCCCCGCCTCCTCGAGGAGCTTGAGGATGTAGTGCGCGTTGAGCAGCGCGCTCGACGCCGGCTTCCAGATCACCACGTTCCCCATGAGCGCGGGCGCCGTGGGGAGATTCCCGGCGATCGACGTGAAGTTGAACGGCGTCACCGCGTACACGAAGCCGTCGAGCGGGCGGTACTCCATCTGGTTCCACGTTCCCGGCGCGCTGATCGGCTGCTCGCCGTAGAGCGACTGCGCGAACCACGGGTTGAAGCGCCAGAAGTCGATGAGCTCGGCCGCCGAGTCGATCTCCGCCTGGAAGACCGTCTTCGACTGATTGAGCATGGTGGCCGCGTTGAGCGTGGCGCGCCACGTCGTGGCGAGCAGTTCCGCCGCCTTGAGGAAGACCGCGGCGCGGTCCTCCCAGCTCCACGCGCCCCACTCCCGGGCCGCGGCGCGCGCCGCCGCCACCGCCTGCGCGACCTCCGCCGGACCCGCCATGTGCACGTCGGCGAGCACGTGCCGGTGGTCGTGCGGCATCACCGCGGGGGACGTCTTCCCCGTGCGCACCGGCTGGCCGCCGATGACGATCGGGATCTCGATGCGCTCCCCCGCCATGCGCTTGAGCGTCGCCTTGAGCTCCGCCTTCTCGGGGGAGCCGGGGGCGTACGACTTCACGGGCTCGTTGACGGGGTGCGGAAGCGTGCGGACGCCCGCGAACGCGCTGCGGACGGGCGTCTGGTCGGTCGTGGCCATGGAGCGCTCCTGTGCGTGGACGCCCGCGCGCGCGGGCGTGCGGGAAAGATAGCCGGGGCGGGAGCGCCTTCCAACGGCGGCGGTGCGGCGTGCGCGCGCGGCGTGTAGAATCAGCGCGTGCGCCCCGCCGCCGCCCTCCCCGCGCTGCTCGCGCTCGCCGCGTGCGAGCCCGCGCCGATCGTCTGGCAGGACGCCGCGCGCCTCGAGCCGGCGGCGGTGGCCGCGGCGGGACCGGCGTGGCGCCTCACGGTGGATGCGAGCGGCGCGCGCCCGGCGCCGCGCCCCGCCGCGCCGCACGCGCCCCCCGCCGCGGGAGCGTGCCCCGGCTCCGTGGTCACCGCGCACGAGCGCGGCGCCGACTGGCACGCCGCCTGGTGGGCCGCGCGCGCCGACAGCAGCGTCGTGCTCCTCGTCGCGCGCTCGGCGGACGACGGCCGCACGTGGACCGCGCCGCTCGCGGCCGATGACGCCGACCGCGGACGCCGCGCCTGCGCGCGCCCCGCACCGGCGATCGCCGCGGACTCCGCGACCGGCTACGTGTACGTGGCGTACTGGGCCGAGCCCGCGGGGGGCGGCGGGGAGTTCCTCGTGCACTCCATGGACCGCGGCGTGATGTGGCATCCGCCGATGGCGCTCGGATACGGCGCGGACCCCGCGAGCGCGGACGTGGCCGCCGAGGGGGACACCGTGGCCGTCGCCTACGAGAGCCCCAACGCGAACGACGGGTGGATCGACGTCGCGATCTCGGCCACCGCGGGGCACATCACCGACATGACCGCGGTGGCCGTGTCGGGGCGGTCGACGCGCGCGCGCGCGCCGCGCGCCGCGCTGGGCGCGCACCGCGTGGCGGTGGCGTGGCTCGAGGACGATGGCCGGCTCGCGATGGCGCGGCTGGGGGAGCGGAGGCGATGACGCACTACCTGGGGGCGCACACGATCGACAATGGCGGCATCGACCAGGCCGCGCGCCGCGCCGGCGCCGCCGGCATGACGGCGCTCCAGATCTTCACCGCCATCCCGAAGTTCTACGGCGACAAGGCGGGGATGAAGCCGGAGAAGGCGGCGCGCTTCCACGCCGCGCTCGCCGCGGCGGGGATCGACCCGCGCCACGTGGTGGCGCACGCGGCGTACGTGATCAACACCGCCACCGCGGACGACGCGCAGTGGGCGCGCGCGAGCGCGGGGCTGACGAAGGAGCTGGAGCGCTCCACCGCGCTCGGCATCGGCGCGGTGTGCTTCCACCCCGGCGCCGCGAAGGACGGCGACCGCGCCGCCGCGGTGCGCCGCGTGGCGCGCGCGATCACCGCGGCGCTCGAGGCGGTGCCCGGCGCCACGCGGCTGCTCGTGGAGAACACCGCCGGCGCCGGCACCACGATCGGCCGCACCCCGGAGGAGATCGCGGGCATCCTCGATGCCGTGCCGGCCGCGCTGCGCCCGCGCACCGGCTTCGGGCTCGACACCTGCCACCTCTACGCCGCGGGACACGACATCGCCGCGCACCCCGGCGCGCTCACCGCCGTGCTCGACGCCTTCACCGCCGCGGCGGGAGAGCCCCCCGGCTTCTTCCACCTCAACGACAGCACCGGCGCGCTCGGCTCCAACACCGACCGCCACGCGCTGATCGGCGAGGGGCGGATCGGCGTCGACGCCTTCCGCTGGCTCCTCGCCGACCCGCGCACGCAGGGCGTGCCGCTCATCCTCGAGACGCCGCAGGAGAACGGCGGCATCGCCGACGACGACCTCACCCCCGACCCGTACGACGTGCGCATGATGACGCTGCTCCGCTCCCTCGCGCGCTGACCCTCATCCCTGTCTCGCCCATGCCCCGCTCCCGCCGGATCCTGCTCGCGCTCGCCCTCCTGCTGAGCGCCCCGCGCGTCCGCGCGCAGGGCGCGGCCGCCATCGACTACGCCGCGCTGCGCGACGAGACGGTGCGCGCGATGCGCGAGTACCTCGCGATCAACACCACCAATCCGCCGGGGAACGAGCTCGCGACGGCGAAGTGGCTGCAGGCCTTCCTCGCGAAGGAGGGGATCGACGCGGTGATCCTCGACACCGCGGAGCTCGGCGCGGGGCGCGCCAACCTCTACGCGCGGCTCAAGGGGAGCGGCCGGAAGAAGGCGCTCGCCCTCGTGCACCACATGGACGTCGTGCCCGCGAACGCCGCCGCGTGGAAGGTGCCCCCCTTCTCCGGCGCGCTGGTGGACGGCGAGATCTGGGGGCGCGGCGCGCTCGACATGAAGGGCACCGGCATCATCCACCTCATGACCATGGTCGCGATCAAGCGCGCCGGCGTGAAGCTCGACCGCGACCTCGTCTTCATCGCGAACTCCGATGAGGAGTCCGAGGGCTGGGGGGCGCGCATCTTCTGCGAGAAGCACAAGGACCTCCTCGCCGACGTCGAGTTCCTCGTCACCGAGGGGGAGGGGACGCGCGTCGAGCACGGGACGGTGGAATGGTTCGGCGTGGGCGTGGCCGAGAAGCGGCCGTACTGGATGACGCTCACGGTGCAGGGAGTGCCGAGCCACGGCTCCATCCCCACCGCGGCGAACCCGGTGCCGAAGATCGCGCAGGCGGTGGTGCGCGCGGCGGCCTGGCAGACGGAGGTGCGGCTCATCCCGAGCGTGGACCTCTTCTTCAAGGCGCAGGCGCCGCTCTTCCAGGGGGAGGAGCGGCGGTGGCTCGCGAACGCCGCCGCGGCGCTCGCCGATCCGCGCGGGCGCGCCTTCCTGCTGAGCGACCCGTACCGCAACGCCATCCTGCGGAACACCGTCGTGCCCACGGTGCTCCAGGGCTCCGACAAGACGAACATCATCCCCGGCCGCGCGAGCGCGCAGCTCGACATCCGGCTCCTCCCCGACCAGGACACGGCGGCCTTCCACCGGGAGCTCGACCGCGTGATCGGCGACACGGCGGTGCACAGCGTGGTCTTCCCCGGCGTGACGCCCCCCTACGAAGCGAGCATCAACACGGCCTTCTTCCACGCGGCGGAGCGCGTGATCGGCCGCCTCCTCCCCGGCGTGCCCGTGGCGACGCCCCTCGCCACCGGGGCGACGGACCGCCCCACCTACGCGCAGCTCGGCATCCAGGCCTACGGCATCGAGCCCTTCCTCGTGGAGGAGAAGGACGAGCTGGCCGAGGTGCACGGGAACGACGAGCGCGTCTCGGTGAAGAACGTGGAGTTCGGCCTCCGGCTCATGGTGGGGATCGTGCTGGAGGTGCAGTAGGGCGGGGCGGGCGCCCCGGGGGCGGCGCCCCGCGGGGGCGCCGCCGTCATAGGGGAAATCGGCCGTTCTCCCTATGAGAAATGGGCCCGGATGCGCCATCCGGGCCCATTTTCCCCTCTGGGGAGGGCGGTCCGCCAGAGGGGGATCTTCACTTTCCCTATTGCGCGTGGCGCGCCGTGATTTACTATTGGCCCGTCAGCACGGCATTCTTTCCGCCGACGACGATCCACTCACTTCCCGGAGAGGCATCGATGGCCACCAAGAAGAAGGGCGCGAAGAAGAAGGCGGGGAAGAAGCGGAAGCCCAACGCAGCGTTCATGAAGCCGATGCACCCCGATGCTCATCTCGGCGCCATCGTGGGCGACAAGGCGATGCCGCGCACGGAGATCACGAAGAAGCTCTGGGCGTACATCAAGAAGCACAAGCTGCAGGACAAGAAGAACCGCCGGATGATCAACGCCGACGTCAAAATGCTGAAGCTGTTCGGCGGCAAGAAGCAGGTCTCGATGTTCGAGATGACCAAGCACGCCAGCAAGCACATGAAGTAAGGCGCGACTCCCGTCGTGCTGATCGCGGGGGCGGCTCCACCGGGGCCGCCCCCGTTCCCATCTCCGCCCCTTGTGCGCCGCGTGCCCGCGCGCAGAATTCCCCCGTCCGCCGCGCCACGCCCCCGCCGCTCCCGCCGCCGTGCCCGATCCCGCTCCCGCGAAGAAGAAGGACGCCCCCCCCGCCCGGCGTGCCGCCGGCGGCAAGCCCGCCGAGTACCTCCGCCTCGTCGTGGAGGTCGTCCTCATCTTCCTCGTCATCCGCACCCTCTTCATCGCGGGCTACCGGATCCCCTCGGGGAGCATGGACCCCACGCTGCAGGAGGGGGATTGGCTCTTCGTGACGCCGCTCCCATACGGGCCGCACATCCCCTTCACCAACTGGAACCTCCCCGGCTTCATGGACCCGCCGCGCGGGCGGATCTCGATCTACCAGTCGCCGCCGCAGCACTGGACGCCGCAGACGCCGATGTTCATGCGCGACGACTCGACCCCCGTCATCGTGAAGCGCATCGTGGCCGTGCCCGGCGACACGATCTACATGCGGAAGGGGGTCTTCTACGTGAACGGGGTGGAGCAGACGCTGGCCGTCGTGCCGCCGCCCGGCGCCGACTCGCCGAACGAGACCACCCCCGCCTTCGACTGGCAGCACAAGTTCGAGCTCGCCGGCTCGCGCTTCGGGCCGCCCCCCGCCGTCATCACGCACGATGACTGGGGCCCGCTCCTCGTGCCGAAGGACGGCTACTTCTCCCTCGGCGACAACCGCTACAACTCGATCGACGCGCGCTACTACGGCTTCATCCCGCGCAAGAACTTCCGCGGGCGGCCGATGATCATCTACTTCTCCTTCGACTTCGACGATCTCCGCGTGCGCTGGTCGCGCCTGCTGAAGATCCTGTGGAACGCGTGAGCGGCGACGCCGCCCCCGGCGCCCCGCGCCCCTCCTTCGTCCGCGGACTCGGGCTCTTCGGCGCCGTGGCGCTCGTCGCCGGCAACATGCTGGGGACGTCGCTCTACACCCTCCCCGCGTCGCTCGCGGCCTCCGTCGGGCCGATCGGCCTCCTCTCCTGGCTCATCACCGCGGCCGGCTTCGGGCTCCTCGCGCTCCTCTATGCGTCGCTCGGCACGCGCTTCCCGCGCACCGGCGGCCCCTACGTGTTCGCGCGCGAGGCCTTCGGCGACTTCGCCGGCTTCCAGACGGTGTGGATGTACTGGCTCAGCGCCGTCTTCGGGAACGCCGCCATCGTCACCGGCACCATCGCCTACGCCGCCACCTTCAGTCCCGCGCTCGCCGCGAGCAAGCCGCTGCAGGCCGGGCTCGCGCTCACCATCCTCTGGACGCTCTGCTTCCTGAACGTCCTCGGCATCCGCATCGGCGCGCGGATCCAGATGTCGATCCTCCTGATCAACCTCGTGCCCGTCGCGCTGCTCGGCTACGCGCTCCTCCACTTCCAGCCGGCCAACCTCCACCCCTTCGCGCCGCACGGCGTGGGGGCGCTCGCCACCGGTTCCGCGCTCCTCGTGTGGGCGTACTCGGGGATCGAGTCGGCCACGGTGCCGGCGGAGGAGGTGCAGGCGCCCGACAGCACGATCCGCCTCGGCACGATCCTCGGCTACGCCCTCGCGACGCTGATCTTCCTGCTCTCCGCCACGGCCGTGGTGGGCGTGCTGCCGAACGACCAGATCGCGTCGTCGGCGCGCCCGGTGGAGATGGCGGTGCGCCAGGTGCTCGGCGAGCGCGCGGGCGTGTGGGTGAGCATCGCGGCGGTATGCGCGTCGATCGGCGTGCTCAACGGCTGGACGCTCATGGTGGGGCGCATCCCCTACAGCGCCGCCGAGGACGGGATGTTCTTCCGCCAGCTGGGGAAGCTCCACCCGCGCTACGGCACGCCGTACCTGTCGCTGATCATCGGCACGGCGATCGCGAGCGTGCTGCTCGGCATGTACTTCGCGCCGGGGCAGTCGCTGCTCTCGGCGTTCACCTTCATCGTGCTCCTCGCGAACCTCGGCACGCTCTATCCGTACCTGTACAACGCGGCCGCCGCGCTGATGCTCGCGCGCCGCGATCCGGACGCCTGGCCCGCCCCCGTGCGGCGGCGGATGCAGCTCACCGCGTTCACCTGCTTCGCCTTCCTCGTCTGGACGACGTACGGGGTGGGGCAGGAGGTGGTCTTCTGGGGCTTCCTCGTGCTCACGGCCGGCGTCCCCCTCTACATCTGGTTCAAGACCACCAACCGGGCCGCCTGACGCCGCCGCGCCGTGTTGCCGCGCCCCCCCTCCGGTCGTAAGGATGGCCAGGAGGGACCGACATGTCCGACAAGACCATCCTGCTGCTGGGCCTCATCGCGTTCGTCATCATGGCGGCGGCGCTGTTCATCGTCTGGCGGCTGCAGAAGCTCAAGGCGCAGCAGGCCGAGGCGGAGCAGCGGGCGATGGTGGCGTTCGAGGAGATGAACAAGCTCACGAAGGACCTGCGCGACCGGGGGAAGCAGACCCCCGCCGATCCGTCGCTCACCCCGGGGCAGCGGCTGCAGCAGATGTACCCGGGGCCCAAGCGCCAGGGCGGCGCGCCGCAGGGGAGCTGACGCGCCCCTTGCGCTCCGGCGCGCGCCATCGCTTCCTGAAGATCGATGGCTGACGCCCGACGGCCCGATCCCCCCATGCCCCTCTTCCCGCGCCACACCGTGCCGCTCACCGCGGAGGATTCCTTCCCGCGGCGCTTCGCGCACTCGCTCGTGGGCACGGCGATCATCACCGCCGTGCTCGTGCAGAGCTTCCACGCGGTGTTCGTGCGGCTCGGGGAGGCGGAGTCGAACGTGCTCTACGCCGGCGATCTGCTGGGGCAGCTCGCGATCCTCCTCGGCTTCACCACGGTGCACCTGGGCAACCACCCGGTGCACCAGTGGCGCTGGCGCGCGCCGCTCTTCGCGGTGGTCGAGGGGGGCACGGCGGCGCTGATGAAGGGGCTGCTGATCATGATGCACGCCGAGGTGAACGGCAGCGAGCGCGCGGGCTGGTCGGACTGGTTCACGCTCGCCGAGCGCGTCTTCCTCTGGAACGTCGCCACGATCCTGGTCTTCGCGCTGGTGCTCGGCGTGACGGTGCAGTGGGTGCGCTTCGCGATGCTGCGGCGCGAGCACCGCGACAGCACGGCGCTGAAGATCCACGCCGACCACGTGAAGCAGGAACAGGAGGCCACCTGACGCCCATGCGCCGCAAGGACCGGGAACTGATCGTCGTCGGCGACCGCGTGCTGGTCGCGATCGAGGCGGGGGAGGAGCGGAGCAAGGTCGGGCTCTACCTGCCTCCCACCGCCGTGGACGCGCAGGCGGTGCAGGGCGGTCGCATCGTCGCCACCGGCCCGGGGCTGCCCATGCCCGACCCCGGCGAATCGAGCGAGGAGCCCTGGCGCACGGCGGCGCGCGAGACGCGCTTCGTGCCGATGCAGGCGCGCGTGGGCGACTACGCGCTCTTCTTCCGGCGCGCGGCGGTGGAGATCACCTTCGACAACGACCGCTACCTCGTGGTGCCGCAGACGGCGATCCTCGCCCTCGTGCGCGGCGGACGCGCGGAGGACTGACGTGGGCTACGACGAATCCTTCGTGGCGCCGATGCGCGCCGAGCTCACGCGGGTCGGCGTGCGGGAGCTGCGCACGCCCGCCGACGTGGACGCCGCCCTCCAGGGAACGCGCGGCACGACGCTGGTGGTGGTCAATTCGATCTGCGGCTGCGCCGCCCGGAACGCGCGCCCGGCGGTCACCCTCGCGCTCGTCCAGGGCAAACGCCCCGACGCGCTCACGACGGTCTTCGCGGGGCAGGACGTGGAGGCCACCGCGCGCGCCCGCGGCTACATGACGGGGCGCGCCCCGAGCTCGCCGTCGATCGCGCTCTTCAAGGACGGCGCGCTGGCGTTCATGCTCGAGCGCCGCGACATCGAGGGGCGCGACGCCGCCGCGATCGCGCGCGACCTCACGGCGGCCTTCGAGCGCCTCTGCTGAACGGCCCGCGGCGCGCCGCTAGCGCGACGCCCGCACCCAGCGCGCGAGCTCGCGCAGCGACGGCTTCTTCCCGTACATGAGCAGCCCCACGCGGTAGATCCGCGCGGCGAGCCACGTCGCCGCCACGCAGCCGGCGAGCACGCCGGCGATCGTGAGCCACACCTCGGGCCACGGCACGCTCGCCACCACCATGCGCAGCGGCATGATGATCGGCGCCGAGAAGGGGAGCCAGGAGAGCACCTGCGCCGTGCGGCTCGACGGGTCGAGGAGGATCGTCTGCAGGAAGAGCATCGGCGTGACCAGCAGCAGGATCACCGGCATCGCCGCCTGCTGCGCGTCCTGGTCGTTGTTCACCATCGCCCCCACGGCCGCGAAGAGCGACGAGTAGATCAGGTAGCCGAGCACGAAGAAGAGCACGAGCACCACGAGGATGGGCACGCTCACCGGCGGCAGCGGCAGCGGCTCCGCCCGCGCCCCGAACGCCTGCAGGATCGGCACGCGCACGCGGAACATCAGGTAGCCGGTGGCGAGCCACGCCACCTGCTGCGTGATCCCCACCGCACCCACGCCGAGGACCTTCCCCGCGAGCAGGGTGTCCGGCGGCACGCTCGCCACCACGACCTCCGCCACGCGCGTGTTCTTCTCCTCCAGCACGCCGCGCAGCACCGACTGGCCGTAGAGGATGATCGACATGTAGAGCAGCATGGCGATGCCGAGCCCGAAGGCGGCGCTGAGCATCCCCGAGCCGCCGCGCCCCTTCTCGGAGAGCCGCTCGGTCGCGAGCGTGGGGCGGACGTCGGCGAGCGCCACCGCGGTGGCCGAGTCGACGTGCGCCTCGGCGAGCCGCGTCTGCATCACCGCCCGCCGGAGCACGTTGCGGAGCATCTCCATGTCGCCGATCGAGCTGGCGTTCCGCCCCGCGTAGCGCGCGGAGTCCCCCGCGAGCGTCGCCGCGTCGATCACGAGGTAGCCCCGCACCTCGCCGCGCACCACGGCGCGCGTGGCGGCGCTCTCGGCCGCGGTGAGCGACATCGGCGGCACCACCCGCACCTGCGGCACGGGGGCGGACGGGGTGCGCGGCATCGCGGCGGCCATCCGCGCGCCCGCGCCGGACGGGGTCGCGTCGAGGATCACGATGTTCGTCGCCTCCTCGGAGGGCTTCGTGCGCAGCGCGAGGAGCGGCGGCAGGATCAGCAGGATGCCGAGCAGCACGGGCCCGAAGATCGTCGCCACCAGGAACCAGCGGCTGCGCACGCGCTCCATGTACTCGCGGCGGAGCACCGCCCAGAGCTTAGCCATGGCCCGTCACCCCCTCCTCGACGCCCGACGCGCCCACCGCGTCGAGGAAGATCCGGTGGAGCGAAGGCTGCACCAGCTCGAAGCGCTCCACCCCCGCCCCCGCCGCGACGAGCCGGCGCAGCAGCGCCTGCGCATCGGCGCCCGGCGCCAGCTCCACCTCGAGCGTGCGGTTGGAATCGTCGGCGCGCGCCACGAGCGCCGGGTCGCGCAGCACCGGCTGCGCCGCCGCCGCCGTCCCCGCGGCGAGCGCCAGCGCCACCGTGCGCCCGCCGTGGCGCGCGCGCACCGCCGTCACCTCCCCGTCGAGCACCTTCTCCCCGCGCGCGATGATGCACACGCAGTCGCACAGCCGCTCCGCGCTCTCCATGAGATGCGTGCTGAAGAGCACCGTGCGCCCCTGCTGGTGCAGCTCCACCATGATGTCCTTCAGCGCCTGCGCGTTGATGGGATCGAGGCCGCTGAAGGGCTCGTCCAGGATCACCAGCTCCGGCTCGTGCAGCAGCGCGCCGATGAACTGCACCTTCTGCTGCATCCCGCGCGAGAGCTCGTCCACCTTCGCGAGCCCCCAGTCCTTCTCCGGCGTGCGCAGCTCGAGACGATCGAGCCACCGCGTGATGCGCTCGTCCGCCGTGCGCGCGGGCACCCCCTTGAGCGCCGCAAGGAACCGCAGCACCCGCCGCACCTGCATCTTCTTGTACAGCCCGCGCTCCTCCGGCAGGTAGCCGATCCGCTCGGTGATCCCGCGATCGGTGTTCGGGCGCCCGAAGACGCGAATAGTCCCCGCGTCCGGCTCGAGGATGTCGAGCAGCATGCGGATCGTGGTGGTCTTCCCCGCGCCGTTGGGGCCGAGCAGCCCGTACACCGCGCCGCGCGGCACGGCGAGCGAGAGCTCGCGCACCGCCACGTGCTCCGCGTAGCGCTTCTGGATCCGGTCGATCTCGACGGCGAGTTCGGGCATCCGCGCAAACTATGCCTCGCGCCCCGGGCGTCAATCGCGGATATTGGGGCCATGCGCCCCCGTCGGCCGCCGGCCGCCCCGCCGTTCGCCGTGCTGGTCCTCTCGTTGCTCGCCGCGGCGCCCGCCGCCGCCCCCGCCGCGGCGCAGGGGGGCCCGCTGGTGGTCTTCGACGCCGGCTCGCTCGCGCGCCCGCTGCGCGCCGCGCTCGACAGCTTCGCGCGACGCGATCCCGTCACGATCGCGCAGGAGAGCGCGGGCAGCCTCGAGACCGCGCGCAAGCTCACCGAGCTCCACCGCATCCCCGACATCATCGCGCTCGCCGACCGCGAGGTCTTCGACCGGCTGCTCATGCCGGACTACGTCGAGTCCTACGTGGAGTTCGCGCGCAACCGGATGGTGATCGCCTACACCGACCGCTCGCGCGGCGCCGCCACGATCGACTCCGCGAACTGGAGCACGGTGCTCCTCGCCCCGGGCACCGAGACCGGGCGCGCCGATCCTTCCACCGACCCCAACGGCTACCGCACCCTCCTCGTGCTCCAGCTCGCCGAGCGGCACTACGCGCGCCCGGGGCTCGCGGCGCGGCTGCTCGCGGCCATGCCCGCGCGCAACGTGCGGCCGAACGAGGCCACGCTCATCGGGCTGCTGCAGGCGGGGGAGTTCGATTACATCTGGAGCTACGAGTCGCTCGCGCAGGCGGCGCACGTGCGCTACCTGACGCTGCCGCCGGCGATCGACCTCTCGGATCCCGCGCTCGCGGATCGCTACGCCGAGGCCGCCGTCACGGTGCGCGGCGCCGGCGGCACCGATTCCGTCACCTTCCGCGGCGCTCCCATCGTCTACGCGATCGCCATCCCGGTGGGCGCGCCGCACCGCGCGGCCGCGGAGCGCTTCCTCGCCTGGCTCACCTCGCCGGAGGGGGTGCGCGTGCTGCGCGCCGCCCGCCTCGACGCGCTCGAGCACCCGGTGACGGTGAGCGCGCGGCCCACGCGATGAGCGGCGCGCGCGCCGCGCAGCGCGCGGCGAGCATCGCCGCGGCGCTGCTCGCATCGCTCCTCCTCCTCTTCCTCCTCGCGCCCCTCGCCGGCCTCGTCGCCGCGGGCGGCGCCGGTGGCGCGTCGCAGCTCTTCACCGACGCCGAGCTGCGGGGCTCGCTCGCACTCACCGCGCTCACCGCCACCGCCGCCACCGCCCTCGGCATCCTCGGCGGCACGCCCCTCGCCTGGCTCCTCGAGCGCCGCCGCTTCCCCGGACGCTCCCTCGTCATGGCGCTCGTGGACCTGCCGCTGGTCGTGCCGCACCCGGTGGCCGGCATCGCGCTCCTCCTCGTGCTGGGCCGCGGGTCCGCCGCGGGGGGCGCGCTGCTCGCGCTGGGGCTGCGCGTCGTGGGCACGCCGCTCGGCATCGTCGCCGCCATGTGCTTCGTCTCCGCGCCCCTCTACGTGAGCGCCGCGCGCGAGGCCTTCGGGCGCGTGGACCCGCGCTTCGAGGCCGTCGCCCGCACGCTGGGCGACACCCCCTGGCGCGCCTTCCGCCGCGTGACGCTCCCGCTCGCGCTGCGCGGCCTCATCGCCGCCGCCATCGTCATGTGGGCGCGCGCGGTGAGCGAGTTCGGCGCCATCGTCATCCTCGCGTACAACCCGAAGGTGGCGAGCGTGCTGAGCTACGACCGCTTCACGAGCTTCGGCCTCTCGGAGGCGCTCCCCGTGGCGGCGATCCTCGCGCTGCTCGCGCTCGTGCCGCTCGTCGCGCTGCGCGCGCTCCGCCCGGAACGCGGGGCCGAGGCGTGATCGCCGCGTCCGGCCTCGGCGCGCGCGTGGGCGCCTTCGCGCTCGCCGACGTCACCTTCACCGTGCCGCGCGGCGGCTACGGCGTGGTGATCGGTCCCGCCGGCTCCGGGAAGACGACGCTCCTCGAGACGATCGCCGGCATCGTGCCGCGGACCGCGGGCACGCTCATGCTCGACGGCCGCGCGGCGGCGGGGCTCGCCCCGGAGCAGCGCGGGCTCGGCATCGTCTACCAGCGCGGACTCCTCTTCCCGCATCTCACGGTGGAGGGGAACGTGATGTACGGCGCCGCCGACGCGTCCTTCGCGCGGATGGTCGCCGATCGGCTGGGCGCGCTCGCGCTCTTCGGCCGGCGGGTGCGCGGCCTGAGCGGCGGGGAGCGCGCGCTGGCGGCGCTCGCGCGCGCGCTCGCCCCGCGCCCGTCCATCCTCCTCCTCGACGAGCCCTTCGGCGCCCTCGATCCGCGGCGCCGCGCGCGCGTGCGCCGCGAGGTGCGCGCCCTGCACCGCGAGCTCGGCATCACCGTGCTGCAGGTGACGCACGACTTCACCGAGGCCGGCCTGCTCGGCGACGTCGCGATCCTCCTCGACGGCGGCCGCGTGCTCCAGTCGGGAGAGCCGGGCGCCGTCTTCCGCGCGCCGGCATCGCCGTACATCGCGGAGTTCCTCGGCGCCGAGAACGTGCTCGCGGGAGAGGTGCGCGTGCTCGGCGGCGCCGCGCCCGACGTGATGCCGGGCGAGCCCTCGACGGCGGCGCGCGGGCATCGCGCGATCGAGTTCCGCACCGGCGCGCTCACCATCCACACCGTGGGCGACGCGCCGGCGGGCGATGGCCACGCCGTGATCCGCGCCGAGGAGGTCCTGCTGTCCACGTCGGAGGGGACCTCGTCGGCGCGCAACCGCTTCGAAGGCACGATCGCGGAGATCGCGACGCTCGGCGCCCTCACGCGCGTGGTCGTCGACGTGCGGGGGACGCCTCTCGTCGCCGCGCTCACGACGCGCTCGGCGCGCGAGCTCGCGCTCGCGGAGGGGCAGCGCGTGTGGGCGTCGTTCAAGGCGATGGCGGTGCACCTCTGCTGAGGCGCGCGCGCCGGTCCTCCTAGAGCTTCTCCAGCGCCTCCGCGCCGATCACCGGCGTCCACGGCCAGATCTCCCACATCGCGAGCCCCGCCCGCACGTACGGGTCGCCGTCGCGCACGGCGTCGAGCGCCGCGAGATGGCCCGCGTCGGGCACGCGCAGGATCACGCCGCCGCCGAAACGCGGCTCGAAGGGGCCGGACGCCAGCAGGATCCCCTTCGCCTGCAGCTCGCGCAGGTAGGCGCGGTGCGTCTCGAGCACCGGCTCCACCTCCGCGAAGGGGCGCCGGTAGCGGATGATCGCGATCGCGTACACGCGGCTACTTCCCGTGCTCGGCCAGCGCCTCCGCGAAGGCGCCCCACGCGAGCATCGCGCACTTGAGGCGCACCGGCAGCCGCGCCACCCCCGCGAGCGCGCGCAGGTCGCCGAGCGCGGCGTCGCGCGCGGCGGCGTCGTCGCCGTGGATCATCTCGGTGAAGCGGCGCGCGATCGCCTCCACCTCGGTGCGCGAGCGCCCCTTGAGCGCCTGCGTCATCATGCTCGCCGAGGCCTGCGAGATCGCGCAGCCCTGGCCGGTGAACTTCACGTCGCTCACCCGGTCGCCGTCGAAGTCGATCTGCAGCGTGATCTCGTCGCCGCAGAGCGGGTTCTTCTTCTCCACGCACACGTCGAACTCCGGCAGCCGCCCCTTGTTGCGGGGGCGCCGGTAGTGGTCCAGGAGCAGCTCCTGGTACAGCGCGTTGAGCGGGTCGTCAGGCATGGGCGAAGAGGTCGAGGGCGGCGCGCATCCCGGCGAGCAGGGCCTCCACGTCGCGCTCGTCGTTGTACACCGAGAACGATGCGCGCGCCGTCGCGCCGGCGCCGAGCCGGCGCATGAGCGGCTGCGCGCAATGGTGCCCGGCGCGGATGCACACGCCCTTCGCGTCCAATATGGAGGAGAGGTCGTGCGGATGCACCTCGCCCAGCGTGAAGCTCACCACCCCCGCGCGCTCCGCCCCCGCCGGCGGGCCGTGCGTGCGCGCGCCGGGGAGGCGCAGCATCCCCTCGATCGCCAGCGTCGCGAGCCGGCGTCCGTGCTCGTGCACGCGCGCCATGCCGAGCGCGTCGAGGTAGTCGCAGGCCGCCGCCAGCCCCACCGCCCCCTCCACGTTCGGCGTCCCCGCCTCGAACTTGTGCGGGATCACGTTCCACGTGCTGCGCTCGTCGTGCACGAACTCGATCATGTCGCCGCCGGTGAGCCAGGGGGGCATCGCCTCGAGCAGTGCGCGCCGCCCCACGAGCACGCCCACGCCCATCGGGCCGAGCATCTTGTGCCCGCCCGCGGCGTAGAAGTCCACGCCGAGCGCGTCGACGGACACCGGCAGGTGCGGCGCGGCCTGCGCGCCGTCGCAGACGGTGATCGCCTGCGGCGCCGCCGCGCGCACCAGCGCGACGATCTCCTCCACCGGGTTGATCGCGCCGAGCACGTTCGAGACGTGCGTGAACGCCACGACCTTCGTGCGCGGGCCGAGCAGCGACGCGAGGTGCACGCGGTCCACGGTGCCGTCCGCGGCGAGCGGCGCGATCCGGAACTCCGCCCCGCGCTCCAGCGCGAGCTGCTGCCAGGGGACGAAGTTGCCGTGATGCTCGGCGGCGGTGACGACGATCCGGTCGCCCGCCGCGACGTTCGCGCGCCCCCACGTGCCGGCCACGAGGTTCAGCGACTCCGTGCAGCCGCGCGTGAAGAGCAGCGTGTCGGCGTCGGCCGCGCCGAGGAAGCGCGCCACGCGCTCGCGCGCCGCGCGGTACACGGCGGTGGCGCGCGCCGAGAGCGCGTAGGCGCCGCGGTGCGGGTTCGCATAGTCGTGCGCGTAGAAGGCCGCGATCGCGTCGAGCACCGCGCGCGGCTTCTGCGCCGTGGCCGCCGAGTCGAGGTAGACGAGCCGCGGGTCGGCCGCCAGCAGCGGGAAGTCCGCGCGCGGCGCGAGCGCGCTCATGCGCGCGGCCCCACGAGGATCATCCCGTCGCGCACCTCCACGGCCCAGCGCTCGAGCGTCTCGGTGGCGGGGGGATGCACCGGCGCGCCGGTGCGCAGGTCGTACTGCGCGCCGTGCCACGCGCACTCGAGGCGGTGGCCGGGGAGGATCGTCCCGTCGGCGAGCGGGAACTCCTGGTGCGGGCAGAGCGCCTGCACGGCGCGGATCTCGCCGCCGTCGTTGGCGAGGCAGAGCTTCACGCCCTCGCGCGTCGTCACGCCGAGCAGCGCTCCCTCGGGGAGCTGCTCGAGGCGCGCGAGCGGCTCGAAGGCGTCCATCAGGGCGCGGTCCCGCTCCCCGCGTAGCGCGCGAGCGAGAGGGCCTCCAGCGCGTCGCGCACGGGCGCGACCTCGATCGTGCCGAGCACGTCGGCCGCGAAGGCGTGCGTGAGCAGCCGCTGCGCGAGGGCGGCGCCGATGCCGCGGCTCTCCAGGTAGAAGAGCGCCATCCGGTCCAGCCGCCCCACCGTGGCGCCGTGCGTGCACTTCACGTCGTCGGCGAAGATCTCGAGCTGCGGCTTCGTGTCCACCCGCGCGCGGTCGGAGAGGAGGAGGTTCGCGTTCGTCTGCTTGCCGTCCGTCTTCTGCGCCTCGGGGTGCACGTACACCTTGCCGTTGAACACGCCGTGCGACGCGCCGGCGAGGATCCCCTTGTAGAGCTCGCGGCTGAAGCAGTTGGGCGCGACGTGCTCGATGCGCGTCTGGTGGTCCACGTGCTGCGCGCCGTCCACCATGTACAGGCCGTTGAGCGTCGCGCCGGCGCCGGGGCCGCCGAGCCGCGT
>DATKOH010000121.1:0-49425 GCA_035524735.1 Gemmatimonadaceae bacterium | reverse complement strand
CGCCGTTCTCTCCCACGAGCGCGTGGATCTCCCCCGGCGCCACCACGAGCGACGCGCCGCGGTTCGCGCGCACCGCGCCGAAGCGCTTCTCGATCCCCTCGAGGCTCACCGCCGCCGGCGCGCGCTCACCGCTCATCGCGTGCTCGGCACCTGGATCTTCCCCGCGATGATCAGCGCCCCGAGCGCCTCGAGCTTCGCGTGCACGCTGTCGGGGATGAGCGCGCGGTTGTGCGCGTCGTACACGTAGCCCACGCCGTGCTCGGCGAGCCCGTACTCGTAGATCCCCCCCGCGAACGTTCCCGCGCGCACGCGGCCGATCTGGTCGAAGACCACCGCGTCCACCCCCTTCACCATCGACGTGAGCACGTGCCCCGGCGCTTCGTCGTACTGGTCGGCGTCCACGCCGATCGCGAGCTTGCCCGTCTGCCGCGCCGCCTCGAACACGCCGAGCCCCGTCGAACCGCTCGCGTGGAAGATGACGTTCACCCCCTGCCCGTACTGGCTCAGCGCGAGCTCCTTCCCCTTGCCCGGGTTCCGGAACGCCTCCGGCGTCACCCCCGCGTACTGCACGATCACCGTGCAGTCGGGGCAGACGTACTTCACCCCCGCGCGGTAGCCCGCTTCGAACTTGTGGATGAGCGGGATGTCCATGCCGCCCACGAAGCCGACCTTCTTCGAGCCGCCCACCATCGCCGCCAGCGCGCCGACGAGGAAGGACCCCTGCTCCTCGCGGAACTTGAGCGCCGCGAGATTCGGGGGCGGCGGGATGACGCGCCCCGCGGAGTCCACGCTCAGCGCGTAGTCCACCCCCGCGAAGTGCACGTCCGGATACTCCTTCGCGAGCCCCGTCAGGTCGTCCGTGAAGATGAAGCCGACGCCGATCACGAGCCCCATCCGCTCCGCCGCGAGCAGCCGCAGCCCCGCCTCGCGGTCGCTCCCTTCGCCCGGCTCGATGAAGTGCACGCGCGCGCCGTACTCGCGCGTCGCGCGCTCCGCGCCGCGGTACGCGCCGTCGTTGAACGACTTGTCGCCGCGCCCGCCCACGTCGAAGACGATCCCGATGTCCAGCCCGCCCGCCGCCGGCGGCGCCGCCGCGCCCGCGGGATGCACCAGGAGCAGCGCGAGGTGCGCGGCGAGCAGCGCCCCGGACAGCAGGAGGATCTTCCGCACGCTATCGCGACGCGGGCGTGGCGCCCAGCGGGATCCCCTTCGCGTGCTCGCCGCCCAGGCGCTTCAGCCCCTCCCGCGCCTCCTTCACGTACGGCTGCAGGAAGGCGTCGCCGTTCTGCCACATCCCGGCCACGCGCAGGTACGAGTCCACCGCGATCTCCTTCTCCCCCAGCTGCTCCGCCACCCGCCCGCGCTCGAGCGTCATGGCGATCGCGCCGACCGACAGGTCCGTGCCCACCGTGTTCAGCACGCCGAGCGCCTCGCGGTCCCGCTTCGCCGCGTGCAGGAGCTCGGCCTGCGTCAGCGCGTAGAAGCCGCACTGGTAGCAGAGCGAATCGGGGAGGGCGATGAACGCCGCGAGCGCGGCGGCGCTGTCGTGTCGCGCGAGCAGCAGGTACGCGCGCTCGAGCGCGGTGAGGAAGGGCAGGGATTGCTGCGCCCACTTGTCCGGCACCCGCCGCATGGCGTCATCGAACATCCGCGCCCCGCGCTGCAGCGACGCCGTGTCGCCGCGCTCCGCCCAGTAGTTGTAGAAGCACATCGGACACGAGTCGTTGTCGCGGCGCACCTGCCGCTCGAACTCGTGCCACACCGAGTCGGCGGGGAACGCGCCCAGCATGGCGGCGCCGGCGAAGTCCCACGGTGCGCGCCCCGCCATGTCCATCCCCTCCTGCCAGTGCCCCCGCAGCGTCACCGCCCGGGACAGGCGCCGCCGCTGCCACGCCGTGTCGCCGTACCTCGTGAAGGTGGTGGGCCGCGCGGGTGACAGCTGCCGTTCGACGCGCACCACGGTCTCCGCGGAATCGGACCACGCCACCAGCGCGTTGGACGCCCGGACCAGCACGTCGTTCGACGCGGCCGCCATCATGCGCGCCGTCTCGCTGGCGCTCGCCAGCGCGGGGTCGGCGAGCCGCGCCGCGAGCGCGATCCCCGCCGAGTCCACGCCGCGCGGATGCTGCGCGAAGTACGCCGCCGCGTACCGCCCCCCCGCCTCGCGCCCGCCGAGCCCGTACGCCAGTGCGATCGCGTGCACGTACGACGGCGTGAACGTCGAGTCCAGCGCGATGGCCCGGTCGAACGCCGCCATCACCTGCTCCACCGGCACGCCCACGCGCCGCCCCTGCGCGAAGTGGAAGCGCGCATCGCCCAGCGCGTACCAGCCGGCCGGGTCGTCGGGATACCGCCGCGTGAGATCCTCCATCGCGCGGAAGAGCCGCACGCGGTGCTGGTAGTCGAGCGGATCGAACTGCGGCTGCGTGAGCGCCGCCTCCAGCGAATCGCCCAGGATGATCAGACTGTCGCGGACCGCGAGCCCGTGGTTGTGCCGCCCGGCCAGCAGGAAGTAGAAGTCGCTCAGCGTGTCGCCGCTCCCGCCCACCCAGCCGTACGCCGTCCCGAGCGCGGCGCTCGCGAGCGCGAACCCGCTGTCGGCGTCCACCGCGCGCCGGTACCACACCACCGCCGAGTCCCACGCCGTGCGCCGGTAGAACTGCTCCCCCTGCAGGTACGCCTTGAGCGCCGGCAGCGAGCTCGTCCCCAGCGACGCGGTCCGCTGCGATCCCGGCTGGAGCTGCGACACCAGCGAGAACGTGATCGAGTCCGCGAGCCGGTCCATGCGGCCGGGCACGTCCTGGCGCGAGATCTCCGGCCCGAGGTCGCGCCCCGTGCGCACGTCCACCACCGACACCGTCGCCTTCACCGAGTCCCCCGCGCGCACCAGCGACCCGAACACCGCGTAGCGCGCGCCGGTCGCCCGCCCCAGCTCCTCCGCCGACGCGCGGTCCGCGCGCCCGCTCCATTTCCGGATCACCACGCTCGGCGCCACCGTGCGCAGCTCCCCCGCGCCATCGAGGTTGCGCGAGAGCACGTCCACCATCCCCTCGTGCCAGAGCTTGAGCTCGGGATCGAGCACGTCGAAGGGCGCCACCGCGAGCAGGTCCGCCTGCAGCGCGGGCCGCGACCGCCACGTCGCGATCAGCGCGCCCGCCGCCAGCACGAGCGCCGCCGCCGCGATCGCCACCGAGTGCCGCCGCCCGCCCCCCCCCGCGCCCGTCCCCCCCGCCGCCGGGTCCAGCGCGTCCCGGAACTCCTCCGCCGTCCGGTACCGGTCGTCCGGCGCCTTCGCCAGCGCCTTCGCGATCGCCGCGCTCACCGGCGACGGCACGTCCGGCCGCGACTTCGCGAGCGGCGGCGGCGGCGTGGTGAGATGCGCCGCGAGCATCGCCTGCGCGCTCGGCGCGCTGAACGGCAGCTTCCCCGCGAGCATCTCGTAGCCCACGATCGCCAGCGCGTACAGGTCCGCGCGCGCGTCGATGTGCCGCTCCCCGCTCGCCTGCTCCGGCGCCATGTACGTCGGCGTCCCCACGCTCATCCCCGTCCCCGTCACCCGCGGCATCGCCTGCCCGCTCCGCGCTTCGTCGATCGCGCGCGCCACGCCGAAGTCCGCCAGCACCGCGTGCCCTTCCTCGAGCAGGATGTTCTCCGGCTTGATGTCGCGGTGCACGATCCCCTTCCGGTGCGCGTGCGCCAGCGCGTCCGCCACCTCGCGCAGGATCCGCACCGCGTCGCCGATCGGCATCGGGCCGCCCTGCTCGAGATGCTGCCGCAGCGACTCCCCCGATACGTACGGCATCACGTAGTACAGCAGGTCGTCCTTCGAGCCGGCCGCGAGGATGGGCAGGATGTGCGGATGCTGCAGATGCGCCGCGAGTTCGATCTCCTGCTTGAAGCGCTGCGCGCTCACGTCGCTCGTCAGCTCCGGCGGCAGCACCTTGATCACGACGCGCCGGTTGAGCGACGCCTCCACCGCCACGAACAGACGGCTCATCCCCCCGCCGGGCAGCTCGCGCTCCAGGCGGTACGCATCGCCGATGGCGTTCTGGAGCCGGCTCGCCAGGAAGACGTCGGACACGGGCAGGGACCGGGGCGGGGGACCGTCTAAGTTACGGCCTGCACCGCCCGGCGGAAGAAGCGCCCCCGATTGACCCGCGCCCCGCGCGCGCGCATCCTGCACGCAGTCGAGCGCCGCCGCCGCCGCCCACGCCGAGGTGGACCATGAGCACGAAGATCGTCGCCAGACTCGTCGCCGGCCTCATCACCCTCGCCATCCTCGCCGGCGCCGCGCTCGCGATCCCCGCGAGCGCCGCCGCGCAGGGGCCGGGCACGGTCTTCTCGCAGGACCCGCCGCCCCGCCCGATGATCGACGTGAAGCCCGACCGCCCCTCCCCCGACCACGTATGGCAGCCCGGCTACTACGACCTCCGCGGCAGCGCCTGGGTCTGGGTCAGCGGCAGCTGGGCGCTCCCCCCCGCGGGGAAGAAGACCTGGGTCCCCGCCGTCTGGGCGCACGCCGACGCCGGCTGGTACCTCGTGCCGGGCTACTGGCGCTGACCGCCGCGTGAGCACGCCGAGGTTCCGCGAGCTCGACGCGTCGAAGATCGTCGCCACCATCGACACGCTCGAACGCCGCGTCGCCGAGCGCTTCCCCGACTCCAATCTCCGCCAGCTCTGCGTCGCCCTCCACGGCATCGCCCTCGATGCGTGGGCGCGCGCGCAGGTCGTCGCCGTCCCCAACTGGCCCCTCCGCATCGCCGTCGGCGCGCTGATCACCGCGCTCCTCGTCATGCTCGGCGGCACGCTCGCCTCCCTCCACCTCAGCGCGAGCTTCTCCGACTTCGGCAGCTTCGCGCAGGCGGTGAACGCCGGCGTGAACGACATCGTCCTCCTCGGCGTCGGCATCTTCTTCCTCGTCAGCCTCGAGCGCCGCATCAAGCGCCGCCGCGTGCTCCGCGCCCTGCACGAGATCCGCAGCCTCGCGCACATCGCCGACATGCACCAGCTCACCAAGGACCCCGAGCGGATCCTCACCCCCGGCCCCTCCACCGCGAGCTCCCCCGAGCGCACCATGACGCGCTTCGAGCTCGGCCGCTACCTCGATTACGTGGCCGAGCTCCTCTCCCTGATGAGCAAGGTCTCCGCGCTCTACGTGCAGCGCTTCGACGACGAGGTCGTGCTCGGCGCCGTCAACGAGATCGAGTCGCTCACCACCGGCCTGTCGAGCAAGATCTGGCAGAAGATCGTGATCCTCGAGCCGGGGGGCAGGGGATAGAGGGCGTGCCGGCGCGGAGGACCCGCGTCCCGGGACCGGTCCCCGGGAAGCCGAGCCGGCTCTACCGCTCACCCGTGGATAACTCGTTGCCACGCATGAGTTAGCGGCCCATCCCCCCTCCCCATGGGGCTCCGCGGTCTGTAGTATTTCCCCTTACACGATTAAGGGTTGACCCTGCTCCGGTAATCCCTTCCCCGACGAGAGCTTTCCCTTGCCGACGGGAGCGCCGCTCGCGCTCCGGAGCCGCAGGGTCGAACGCAATGGGAGGCACCACCACTCGAATGGCCGCCGCGAACCTGGGGATCAGCTCGGGGAATCCCGCGCTGCGCGACGTGCTCCCCGACGGGGAGGGCTCGTTGCCGCGCTGGATGCGCGGCTTCCTGCGCGTCCCGCTGTGGGGGAAGATCGCGGGGGCGAACCTGCTGATCGTGCTCGCGGCGAGCGTGGTGCTCTGGTCGGAGCTCCCCGAGGCGCACCGGCCGGTGCTCGTCGCGATGACGCTCACCCTCTTCGCCGGACTCGTGGCGAACCTCGTGCTCGTGCGCATCGCGCTCCGCCCGCTGCGCGACCTGGAGGCGACCGCCGGGCAGGTCTGGCGGGGCGACCTCGAGGCGCGCGTGCGCCCTTCGCCCGTGGCCGACCGCGACATGATGCGCGTGGGCGGCGCGATCAACCTCCTGCTCGACGGCCTCGTGGCCGACCGCGAGCAGTCGCGCCGGCTGGCCTCCGCCGTGATCAGCGCGCAGGACCAGGAGCGCGCGCGCATCGCGCGCGAGCTGCACGACTCGAGCGCGCAGACGCTCACGGCGCTCGTCCTGCAGCTCGCGGCGGCGGCGCGCGACGAGCGCGATCCGGCCCTCGCGGCGCGCCTGGAGGAGATCCGCGGCACCGCGGCCGCGGTGCTCGAGGAGGTGCGCGTGCTCTCGCACACGGTGCACCCGCGGGTGCTCGACGATCTCGGACTCGTGGCGGCGCTCGAGTGGCTCGTGCGGCGCACGCGCGCGGCCTCCGGGATGGACATCGAAGTGCTGGCCGGCGACGAGATGGCGCCCTATCCGGTGCCCCCCGCGGCCGGCAGCGTGCTCTACCGCGTGGCGCAGGAAGCGCTCGCGAACGCGGTGCGGCACTCGCGCGCGGCGAAGGTGCGCGTCCAGCTCGACGCGACCCCCCAGCGCGCGGTGCTCGAAGTGGCCGATGATGGCGTGGGATTCGACCTCGATGAGGCCGAACGGCGGCGGCCCGGCATGGGGCTCTTCTCCATGCGGGAACGCACCGCGCTGGTGGATGGCTCGTTGGAGATCGTGAGTTCGGCGGGCGCGGGGACACGCGTCATCGCGTCCATTCCCCTGACGAACAAGAGGGTACCATGAGTGGAGACCTGATCCGGGTGGTGCTGGCGGACGATCACGCGATCGTGCGCGCCGGCCTCAAGGCCGTGCTCGGCGCGGCCAAGGACATCGACGTGGTGGGCGAGGCGAGCAACGGCAAGGAAGCGCTCACGCTCGCCGAGCGGCTCAATCCCGACGTGGTGGTGATGGACCTGTCGATGGCCGAGATGGACGGCCTGGCGGCCACCAAGGCGCTGGTGTCGAAGGGGTCGGGCGCGCGCGTGCTCGTGCTCACCATGCACGCCGAAGAGGAGTACCTCGTGCCGCTGCTCGAGGCCGGCGCGGCGGGCTACCTCGTGAAGAGCGCGGCCGACCGCGAGCTGGTGGATGCGGTGCGCACCGTGGCGCGCGGCGAGCTCTTCGTCCGTCCCGCGGCGGCGCGCGTGCTCGCCAAGGGGCTGAAGAAGAAGGACGAGCACGCCGACGATCGCGCGCGCTACGAGAAGCTCACCGAGCGCGAGCGGGACGTGCTGCGCCTCATCGCGGCCGGCTACACGGCCCCGGAGATCGGCGAGAAGCTCTTCATCAGCCCGAAGACGGTGGACACGTACAAGCAGCGGATCAACGAGAAGCTCTCGCTCACCCACCGCGCCGACTACGTGAAGCTGGCGCTCAAGCTCGGCCTGCTCACGACGGACAGCGCGGAGGTCGCGTAGCCGGCGGGCCGCGCGTAGCTTGCACGGATGACCGCCACCGCACCGCTCGCCGCGACCGCGCTCGTGCTGGGCGCGCTCCACTCGTTCGGCCCGGACCACCTGGCCGCGGTGAGCGTCTTCGCCAGCCGTCGCCCCTCCTGGCGCCGCGCCGCTTCGCTGGGCGCGCGCTGGGCGATGGGGCACTCCACCACCATCCTCCTCGTCGGCGGGCTCGTGGTGCTGTCGGGACTCCGGATCCCCGACCGCTTCGCTCCCGTCGCCGAGCGCCTCGTGGGCGTGGTGCTCATCGCGCTCGGGCTCAGCGCGATGTGGCGCGCGAAGCGCCTCCACGCCCACGTCCATAGCCACGACGGGTCCGCGCACTGGCACGTGCACTCGCACGCGGAGAGCGAGGCGCACGACCACGCGCACGGCGCGCTCTTCGGCATCGGCATGCTGCACGGGCTCGCCGGCACCGGTGCGCTCGTCGCGCTCCTTCCGTCCTACGCGGAGACGCGCGCCGGGGGGATCCTCTTCCTCGTCGTCTTCGGGGTCGGGACGGTCTGCTCGATGGCGCTCTTCGGCGCCACGGCGGGGCATCTCTTCAGCCTCACCACGCGTCGCGAGCTCCGCTTCGAGCGCCTGGCCGTCGCGGGCGCCGGCGTCGCGAGCCTCGCCGTCGGCATCTGGTGGCTCACGACCGGTGGGATCTGAGCCCGACGCTCCTCTGAAGCGCGCTCAGCCGGACGATGCGCCCCCCTGCGAGCTCTGCGGGGGCGAGACCTGGTGGCGCAACTGCAAGCTGCTCTGCAAGCGCTGCGGCACGATCCTGAGGACCTGCGCCGACCTCTAGCGCGCGGGTGATTCGCGGGAGAGTTGCGCGCCGAGCTCTGCACGAGACGTGACGGGCGCATCGCACACGAACCGGCGGCAGACGTACGCCGTGGCGCGGCCGCCGGTCATCGCGCGGCCGGCGAGGAGTCGGATCCGCGCCGCCGCGCCGGCATCGCCGGCGGCGAGCACGGCGTTCGGGAGGTAGTGGAGCGCCACTTCGTCGATCAGGGCGCGCGCATCCTCGCGCCGGGGATCGCCGGCGATGGCGATCTCCACCGCGCCGTCGATGGCGAGCTCGGCCGCGCCGATCAGGTGGCCGAACGCGGGGCCGAAGCGCGCCATCGGCTCGGCCAGCGTCTCGAGCACCCACGCCGCGCGCGCCCGGCGCGCGTCGTCCATGTCGAACTCGGCGAGCCGGAGCAGCAGCTCCACCGCGAGCGAGGTGCCGGCGGGCACCGCGTTGTCCGTCACCTCGCGCGGGCGCGTGATGAGCGCTTCGGCATCGCGGGCGGTGTCGAAGTAGGCGCGCGCCCCCTCGTCCCAGAACCACTCATCCATGCGCGCGGCGAGCAGCCGGGCGCGGTCGAGCCACGACGGGTCGAGGGTGAGCTCGTACACGGCGAGGAGCGCGAGGGCGAGCGCGGCCTGGTCGTCGAGGAAGCCGCCGATGGCGGTGACCCCCGCCGTGCGCACGCGCATCGCGCGGCCGTCGCGCACGAGGTGCATCCAGAGGAACTCCGCGTTGCGGAGCGCGAGCGCGGCGTAGTCGGCGCGGCCGAGGATGCGCGCGGCGTCGGCGATGGCGCGGAGCATGAGGCCGTTCCACGCGGTGAGCACTTTCTCGTCGCGCGCGGGGCGCACGCGCTTGTCGCGCACGGCGAGGAGGGCGGCGCGCACGGCGGGGAGCGCGTCGGGCGGCTCCCCCTCGCGCGTCACGTGCAGGATGTTCGCCCCCTCGAAGTTGCCGGCGGCGGTGACCCCCCAGTACGCCCGCATCTCCGGCGCCGCGGCGCCGGCCAGGGCGTCGAACTCCCCGGCGCTCCACACGTAGAACTTCCCCTCGTGCCCCTCGCTGTCGGCGTCGAGGCTCGAGTAGAAGCCCCCCTCGGGAGAGAGCATCTCGCGCGCCGCCCAGTCGATCGTCTCCTCCGCGATGCGGCGCGGCAGGGCGTCGCCCGTCGCCTGGAAGAGATGGACGCCGAGGCGCGCGAGGAGCGCGTTGTCGTAGAGCATCTTCTCGAAGTGCGGCACGAGCCAGACGTCGTCCACGGCGTAACGATGGAGGCCGCCGCCGAGCTGGTCGTAGATCCCGCCGCGCGCCATCGCGGCGAAGGAGCGGTGCGCGATCGCGCGCGCGTGCGCGTCGCCGGTGCGCGCCCAGCGGCGGAGGGCGGCATCGAGCGCCATGGTGGGGGGGAACTTCGGCGCGCCGAGGAAGCCGCCGTGGCGCTCGTCGTAGCGCTCGGCGATGCCGGTCCACGCGCGGTCGAGCGTGGCGGTGGTGAGCGGGCCGGTGGCGGCGGCCGCGTCGGCGGCGTGCGCGTAGAGCTCGCGCACGCGCGCGGTGGTGGACTCGACGTCGCCGCGGCGCTCGCGCCAGGCGTCGGACACCGAGCGGAGGACGCGCGGGAATCCCGGCATCCCGTGGCGGTCGGCGGGGGGGAAGTAGGTGCCGCCGTAGAAGGGGACGCCGCCCGGGGTGAGGAAGACTGTCATCGGCCAGCCCCCCTGGCCGGTCATCGCCTGCACGGCGGTCATGTAGATCGCGTCGAGGTCGGGGCGCTCCTCGCGGTCCACCTTGATGTTGACGAAACGCTCGTTCATGAGCGCGGCGATCGCGGGATCCTCGAACGACTCGTGCGCCATCACGTGGCACCAGTGGCAGGCGGCGTAGCCGATGCTGAGGAGGATCGGCTTGTCGTCGGCCCGGGCGCGCGCGAGCGCGTCCGGTCCCCAGGGATGCCAGTCGACGGGGTTGTCGGCGTGCTGGAGCAGGTACGGACTGGTGGATCTTGCGAGGTGGTTCATGGGGGCGTAGGGCAAGGTAATATGCTCGGCGCTCGGCGCTCGGCGCTCGGCGCTCGGCGCTCGGCGCTCGGCGCTCGGGGCTCGGCGCTCGGCGCTCGGCGCTCGGCGCTCGGCGCTCGGGGCTCGGCGCTCGGCGCTCGGGGCTGCGTGGGAACAGGTTGTCATGCCTCGCCGGCTCCCGGCTCCCGGCTCCCGGCCGTTCAGCGACGATCCCGTCGGCGGCACTTCGACTGGATGCAATCGACTGCCGGGAGTTACCTTCCTGCATGCTCTTCGGCATCGCTGTGGGTGGTGCACTCGGGACGCTGGCGCGGTGGTGGATCGGGGGCTGGGCGCAGCGGTGGAGCGCCGAGTTCCCGGTGGGGACGCTCGCGATCAACGTGGGCGGATCGTTCCTCCTCGGCTTCCTCGTCCGGTACCTGACGCAGACGCCCGCGACGCCGGAGATCCGCGCCGCGCTCACGATCGGCTTCTGCGGCGGATTCACGACCTTCTCGACCTTCGCGTACGAGGCCGCGCGCTTGCTTGAAGATGGCAGCGGCGGGCGCGCGATGATGTACGCGCTGCTGAGCGTGCTGCTGTCGCTCGGCGCGGTGTTCGCCGGATTCGCGCTCGCGCGCGCGCTGCTCGCGCCGGGCCGCTGACCAGGAGGGAGCTCGCATGCACGGGATGCGCGGGGAGCGGGTGCTGATGCGGGTGCACATCGGCGAATCGGACCGCTGGCAGGGGCGTCCGCTGTACTAGGCGATCGTGGCGCTGCTGCGCGAGCGCGGGCTGGCGGGCGCGACGGTGATCCGCGGGATCGCGGGCTTCGGCGCGAACGCGCGCGTGCATACGGACAAGATCCTGCGGCTGAGCCTCGACCTGCCGCTGGTGGTGGAGTGCGTGGACACGCAGGAGCGGATCGACGGCGTCCTCCCCGAGCTCGACGGCATGATCGGCGGCGGGCTGATCACGCTCGAGAAGGTGCAGGTGATCGCGTACCGGCCGGCGGCGCCGGAGACGAAGTGACGGGCCGCCGGATGGGCTGGCCGCTGGCGGTGACGGTGCTCGCGCTGCTCGGCGCGGTCCTGCCGGCGTCGCCGCTGCGCGACGCGGTGACGGGGGGCGGCGTGCCGGGGGCGTCGCTCGTGCGCTCCGCGCTCTACTCGGCGATCGCGCCGCTCTCCGGCACCTTCGACGCGCTGTCGCTCCTCTCGGTGCCGCAGCTCATCGCCTTCGGCTGCTCGCTCATCGTCGTCTACGCGGCGTGGCGGCTCCTGCGCCGCCGCCGCACGGCGACGAGCGGCTGGTGCGAGTTCTGCGCGGCGCTGCGCGCCTTCCTGCTGCTGGCGCTCGCGGTGATCCTCACGGCGGTGATGCCGCGGCCGATGGCGCGCCTCGCCATGGACGATCCCGACGCGGTGGTGTTCGACATCCACAGCCACACGAACTACTCGCACGACGCGCGCGCCACGTTCACGGTGGCGGACAACCGCGCGTGGCATCGCGCCGCCGGCTTCGACGTGGCGTACGTCACCGACCATCGCTGCTTCGACGGCGCGGCGGAGGGGATGCGCGGCAATCCGAAGCGCGCCGGCGATGGCACGGTGCTGCTCAGCGGCATCGAGCTTCCCGCCGAGCAGGAGCATCTCCTGGTGCTGGAGTCGCCGACGGTGACGGTGGTGCCCGGGCTGCTCGAGGGGTGGTGCGTGCGCGCGGGGAAGGGGACGCCGCCGCAGGGCGAGCCGGTGATCATCGAGACGATCCCGGAGCAGCTCGGCTGGATGGTGCAGCTCCGGCCGGGGCGGCAGTCCGGGCTCACGGGGATCGAGATCTCCGACGGCGCGCCGCGCGGCATCGCGCAGGCGCAGCGGGACCGGGGACTCATCCTGCATCTCGCGGGCGCGCTGGACCTCGCGCCGCTCGCGGGCTCGAACAACCACGGCTGGGGGCGCACCGCCGTCGCGTGGAACGTGATGCGCATCCAGGGCTGGCGCGATCTCGCGCCCGATTCCGTCGGCCGGCTGATCGAGGTGCGACTGCGGGCGGAGCGCGGGCGGGCGGTGACGGTGGTGGAGCGGCGCTCCCCATTCGCCGGCGGGCCGGTGGCGGTGGCGCTCACCCTTCCCGCGATGATCGTGAACCTCGCGCGCACGATCTCCTGGCCGGAGCGTCTCGCGTGGCTCGCGTGGGCGTGGGCGGCGTGGGGGCTCGCGATGTTCGTGCGCAAGCGGGCGGCGTGAGCGCGGCGCCCGCGCCCCCGGCGGAGCGCGACCAGCTCGGCACCGCGCTGATGGTGGCGTTCCTCGCGGCGATCCTGCGGCTCGGGATGGCGGCGACGATCGCTCCCTTCCCGGACGAGACCTACTACTGGGACTGGTCGCGCCATCTCGCCGGCGGCTTCTTCGATCATCCGCCGGGGATCGCCGTGGCGATCCGCGCGGGCACGCTCCTCTTCGGCGACTCGGCGTTCGGCATCCGCGTGGTGCCGGTGCTCCTCGGCACGGCGGGGGTGGTGGCGGCGATCCTGCTCGCGCGGCGCGTGGGCGGCCAGAGCGCCGGCGTACGCGCGTCGGTGGTGCTCGCCTGCCTGCCGCTCGCCGGCGCGGGACTGGTGCTGGCCACGCCGGATGCGCCGCTCCTCTGCTTCGGCGCGATCGCGCTGCTCGCGGTGGAGCGCGCCGTGTCGCCGCACACGTCGCACGACTCGGCGGTGGGCTGGTGGGCGCTCGCGGGGCTGGCCTGCGGCGCGGCGATGGCGTCGAAGTACACGGGGGTGCTCCTCCCCGCGTCGGTGGTGCTCGCGCTGATCATCGTGAAGCCGCTGCGCCGGCAGTTCGCGACGCCGGGGCCGTACCTCGCGGTGGTGCTCGCGTCGCTCGTGATGGTGCCGGTGCTCCGGTGGAACGCGCAGCACGACTGGGCATCCTTCCGCTTCCAGCTCGCGCACGGGCTCGGCCCGGTGCGCGGCACGGGGATCGCGCGGGAGGGCGAACTGCTCGGCGGGCAGCTCGGGCTCGTCACCCCAATCCTGTTCGTGATGATGGCGATCGCGGTGGGGCGCGCGCTGCGCCCGGCGGCGGCGCCGGCGCTGCGGCTGCTCGCCATCGTCGCCGCGGCCACCTTCCTCTTCTTCGTGTACAGCGCCTGGCGGCGGCCGGCGGAGGCGAACTGGCCCGCGCCGGCGTACATCCCCGCGGTCGCGCTGCTCGCGGCGCACGGGGGCTCGCTCGCGTGGCGGAAGTGGCTCACGGCGGGATGCGTGCTCGGCGCGCTGATCGTCGCCGCCACGTACGGGCAGGCCACGCACGCGCTGCTGCCGATCCCCGCGCGGAAGGACCCGATGGCGCGGAATGCCGGCTTCGCCGAGCTCGCGGCGCGCGTGACGGTGCTGCGCGATTCGCTCGCGCGCGGCCGCGCCGCGCCGATCCTCGCGGCGCAGAAGTACCAGGATGCCTCGGAGCTCGCGTACTGGATCCCCGGCCATCCCGACGTGCTGTCCATCAACACCGGCTACCGGCCCAACCAGTACGATCTCTGGCCCGGGCTGCGCGAGCGCGCGGCGCCGGGGAGCGCGCTGCTCATCGTCGGCCCGAACGACGGCGCCGACAGCGCGCTCGCCGCGAATCCCGGGCTCTCCGCGCTCGCGCCGCGCTACCGGTCGGTGACGCTCCTCGACGTGGTCGCGCTCGGCCGCGCCGGCTCCGTGCGCGAGCGCAAGCGCATCTGGCTCCTCGACTCCCTCACCTCCGTGCTGCCATGACCCCGACCCTCGCCCCCGACCTCGCGCAGTTCCTCGCGAAGAACGACCAGAAGGCGCACGCCGAGCTCTTCGACTTCCTGCGGATCCCGAGCGTGAGCGCGCGCTCCGAGCACGCGCCGGACATGCAGCGCTGCGCCGAGTGGGTGGCGCGCGCGCTGCGCGAGGCCGGCATGACCGCGGAGATCCTCCCCACCGGCGGCCACCCCGTGGTGCTCGGCGAGTGGCGCGGGGCGGGGAAGGACGCGCCCACCGTGCTGGTGTACGGGCACTACGACGTGCAGCCCGCGGAGCCGCTCGACCTGTGGACGAGTCCGCCCTTCGAGCCCGCGGTGCGCGACGGCCGCATCTACGCGCGCGGTTCCGTGGACGACAAGGGGCAGCTCTTCCTCCACATCAAGGCGATCCAGGCGCACCTCGCGACGCGCGGCGCGCTGCCGGTGAACATGATCGTGCTCGCCGAGGGGGAGGAGGAGGTGGGGAGCGAGAACCTCGAGCGCTTCATCGAGCGGAACGCGGAACGCCTCGCCTGCGACTACGTGGTGATCTCCGACTCGTCGATGTTCGCGCCGGGGCTGCCGAGCATCCTGAGCTCGCTGCGCGGGCTCGCGTACTTCCAGATCGACGTGCAGGGGGCGGCGGGGGACCTGCACTCGGGGAGCTACGGCGGCGCGGTGGCGAACCCGGCGACGGTGCTGGCGCGGATCATCGCGAGCTTCCACGACGCGAACGGGCACGTCGCCATCAAGGGCTTCTACGCGAAGGTGCGCAACTGGGAGGCGAAGGCGCGGCAGGGGCTGAAGAAGCTGCCGTTCAGCGACCGCACCTTCCTGAAGGAGGCCGCCGCGCAGGCGGCGGTGGGGGAGAAGGGCTACTCCACCCTCGAGCGCGTCTGGATGCGTCCGACGTGCGAGGTGAACGGGATGCTCTCCGGCTACACCGGCGAGGGGGCGAAGACGGTGCTGCCGGCGAAGGCGATGGCGAAGGTGAGCTGCCGCCTCGTGCCCGACCAGACGCCGGAGGAGATCCAGCGGCTGATGAAGGCGCACATCCGGAAGGTGACGCCGAAGGGGGTGACGGTGACGGTGGAGCACCTGCACGGCGGCCGTCCCTGGCGCGCGGCGCTGAGCGGCCCGCTCTTCGACGCGGCGCGCCGCGCGCTGAAGGTGGCCTTCGACCGGGAGCCGGTGATCGTGGGCGAGGGCGGCTCGATCCCGGTGGTGGGCGACTTCCAGCGGATCCTCGGCGCCCCCGTGCTCCTCGTCGGCTTCGGCCTCCCCGGCGAGAACGCGCACGCGCCGAACGAGTGGATGAGCGACGAGAACTTCGTGAAGGGCACCCGCGCGATGGCGGCGCTGTGGGATGAATTGAGGGGATAGCCCTCAGCCGTCAGCCATCAGGCTGCGCCGAGCGCCGAACGCCGAGCGCCGAGCGCCGAGCGCCGAGCGCCGAGCGCCGAGCGCCGAGCGCCGAGCGCCGAGCCTCACAACCCCGCGAGCAGCGCGTCGTTGTTCTGCGTCGCGCCGATGCGCTTGATCAGCCATTCCATGGCCGCGCCCGGCGGCATCTGGTGCAGTCCGCGGCGCAGGGTGTAGACGGCGTCGATCTGGTCGGGGCGGAAGAGCTTCTCCTCCTTGCGCGTGCCGCTCGTCGCGACGTCGATCGCGGGGTAGATGCGCTTCTCGGCGAGGCTGCGGTCGAGCTTGATCTCGCAGTTGCCCGTGCCCTTGAACTCCTCGAAGATCACGTCGTCCATGCGCGAGCCGGTCTCGACGAGCGCGGTGGCGATGATCGTGAGGGAGCCGCCGCCGTTCTCCGGCGCCACGCAGCGCGCCGAGCCGAAGAAGGCCTTCGGCTTCGCCATCGCGGTGGCGTCGAGACCGCCGGACAGCGTGCGCCCCGTGCCGCGCTCCACCGTGTTGTAGGCGCGGGCCATGCGGGTGAGCGAGTCGAGCACGATCACGACGTCCTTCCCGCCCTCGACCAGGCGCCGCGCGCGTTCGAGCACCATCTCGGTGACCTCGGTGTGCCGCTCGGCGGGCATGTCGAAGCTCGACGCCACCACTTCGCCGCGCCCCCACGAGATCATCTCGCTCACTTCCTCCGGGCGCTCGTCAACGAGCAGCACGAGGAGCGCCGCCTGCGGATGGTTGAGCGCGACGCCCTCGGTGATCGCCTGCAGGAGCATCGTCTTGCCGGCGCGCGCGGGCGCGACGATCAGCGCGCGCTGGCCGAAGCCGATCGGCGCGATCAGGTCGATGGCGCGGCGCGTGAGCTCGGGGCCGCCCTTCGCGGGGCGTCCCGTCTCGAGCGTGAGCTTGCGGTCGGGATAGCTCGCGATCAGCGCGCCGAACTCGGGGCGCTTGAGCGCGTTGGCGGGGTCGGACTCGTTGATCGACGTGATCTCCGCGACGACGTTGCGGCCGCGGTGGTCGTGCCCGGTGGAGGCGGCGATCAGGTCGCCGCGGCGGAGCGCATGCTGCCGCACGACGTGCGGCGGCACCCAGGCATCGGCGGGATCGGGGAGGTAGCTGTTCTGCGGGCGGCGAATGAAGCCGGCATCGCGCGACGGGTCGAACCAGCCGGTGGTCTCGCCGTCGGGGACGACCGGGACCGGCGGCCCCGACGCCTGTTGGTGCTGCTGTTGATGCGGGTGCTGCTCCTGTCCCTGGCGCTGTCCGCCGCGCCCGCGGCCGCGTCGTCCGCGGCGCCCATTGAACCGGTGTTCACGCTGCTGCTGGTACTGCCCCTGGGGTTGGCGCGGATCTGGTCCCGGTGGAGCGCCGCCGCTCCCGTCCGCCGCCGCCGGCCCGCCGCCGCCTCCCGACGCATCGGGCATCGCGGACTCGGTCCCCACGGGCGAGGGGGACGTGGATTCGGGGGATGACGTGGGCACGTCATCCCGGTACGGGCTCTGTTCCATGTTGGGATCTCGGTTCGGCCGGTGAAACGGACGACGGCCTCGTCCGCGCCTCGGCGGGCGTCTGCGATCGTTCATTCGGTATCGCGACTCTGGATGGATGAAGGCGTGGTGCGCGACGCCGGGCCCTCCGGACGGATGGACGCGGCGTTCGATGCGAAGATCGAGCACGGACTACGTACAGCGGGCCCCAGGCCGGTGGATCGGACTGCCGCGCGCGAACGCGGCGTGCGCTCCTCTGTGATTCGACCCGGGCGCGGATGCCACACGCGCGCTCCGAGTTGCGACCGACCGTGGCACGCTCGCGGCGCTCATGCGAGCGTCCGCCGGCGGCACCACTGGGTCCTGCGATCTGTCTGGGACGGTCGCCCGCGCTGCCCGGCGACCTTCCGTATTCTCGCTCACCGGCGGCGATTCCGCAACACCCGCCCCGGCCGGACCACCCGAAGGATTCCCGGCTACCGCGCGGCGGAGCCGCTGCCGGGGCGCTCCAGGTCCCGCACGAGCGCGATGATGCGCCGCACGATCTCGATCATCCGGTCGACGGCCTCGGCGTGATGGTCCGCGAGGTCGGGTTCCAGGCGCAGCAACTGCGCCTCCGCGAGCAGCGCGGCCAGCGGATTGTTCAGCTGGTGCTGCACGGTGGCGGTGAGGCGCCGCAGGTCCGCCGTCGCCGGCGTGCCGAGCGGCGGGGACGTCGTGTCGTGCTCGACCTTCATGCGCGCGTCCCTCGGTGGCGACGGGTGATATCTTCAATGTAATGGACACGGGACTTCCCAGCGACCCGGCGGCCGCGATCGCGCGGGCCGTCGAGGCCTACCGCGACACGAACGACTTCGGCGCGCTGCTCGACCGGCTCCTCGCGGTCGCCGAGGGCGCGGACCTCGACGCGCTCATCGCGGCGGTGGAGCCGTACCGCACGATCCCCGAGGTGGCGGGGCCGGTGTACGAGCGCGTGGTGGCCGAGCGGCCGCACGATGCGCGCGCGCTGGTCACGCTCGCGAACGCGTACTGGCTCACCGGGCGCGGCGCGGAAGCCACCGGCGAGCTCGCCGCGCGCGCCCTCGCGGCCGATCCGGAGAACCGCGCCGCCTGGCACCTGTGGGCGCTCACGGAGCCCGACCCGCGCGCGCGGATGGAGCGCTGGCGGCAGGTGACGGAGCGCTTCCCCTCGGACGACCTCGCGCGCGCGACGCTCGCCGATGCGGCGGCGAGTCTCGCCGGCGCGGAGCGCGACCGCGAAGCGCTGCAGCTCGCGATCCGGAGCTACGACCAGCTCCTGCGCACGGCGTCGCAGCCCGAGCAGCGCGCGGCGCTGGAGCAGGCGCTGGAGACGCTGCGGGGGTGGAACCTCTAGCGGGGCGCGCGCGCCGGCCCGCCCGCGGGCTCGAGGAAGCCGAGCCCCATGCGGCGCAGCTGCACCCAGTAGCGGGGATCGGTGCGGAGGTCGTCGAAGAACGGATCCGCCGCGATCGCCACCGCGAACGAACCGCGCTGGTCGACGACGCGCGTGAACTCCGCGAACGCGCTGTCCCGTTCGCCGAGCGCGAAGAGCGCGAGGGTGAGGGAGAACTCGGCGTGCGCGCGCGGACCGCGTGGCCTCCGCGCGAGCATGCGGCGCGCACTGTCCACGAGGCCGGCCTTCGTGAGGACGTAGATCCGGTCGCCGCCGAGATAGGGCTGGCCCGGAGCGTCCCACTGCGCCCATTCGGCCAGCGCCCCGCGATAGTCGCCCATGAGCGCCATCGTGCGCGGGATCTCGGAGCCGAGGGCGGGATAGGTCGAGTCCAGGTCGAAGGTGTGCCGGTACTGCGCGAGCGCCTCATCGTAGCGGCGCGCGGTCTCGAGGGCATCGCCATAGCGAAGGTTCAGGATGCTCGAGAAGGGATCCAGCTCGAGCGCGCGGCGATTCTCCTCCGCGCCGCGCTCCATCTCTCCGACGATCTGCAGGTAGTAGGAGTGGTACAGGCGCGCCGTCGGGTACTTGGGATCGAGCGCGACCGCCCGCTCGAGCTCGCTGCGCGCGCCGTCCCAGTCCCAGTCGAGGAACATGCGCACGAAGCCGAGCGCGGCGTGCGCCTCGGACAGGTTCGGATCGAGCGCGATCGCCTTCAGCGCGGCGTCCTTCGCCTTGGGCAGCACCTGGAGCGGCGGCTCGTAGTACAGGCCGCCGATCACGTTGTAGGCGTCCGCCAGCCCGGCGTACGCGCGCGCGTAGCGCGGATCGAGGGCGATCGCGCGGCGGAAGAACTCGACCGCACGCTGGAGCGACTCGGGGCTCCGCTTGTTCCAGAAGTAGCGGCCCTGCAGGTAGAGCTGGTACGCCTGGATGTCCGCCGTCGGTGCCGTCGCTTCGGCCGGCGTGCCGAGCCGCGCGCGGAGATTGAGCACGATCACGCCGGAGATCTCGTCCTGCAGTGTGAAGACGTCCTTCACGTCGCGATCGTACGTGTCCTGCCACTGGACGAGCCCCGTACCGGTGTCGGTCAAGCGCGCACGGACGCGCAGCCTGTTGCCCGCGCGTTGCACGGATCCCTCGAGCACGGCGCCGACGCCCAGGCGGCGGCCGATCTCGCGCGCATCCACGTCCTGCCCGCGGAACGCGAACGAGGAACCGCGGCCCATCACCCGCAGCCCGGGAACGCGGCTCAGCGCGTCGATGAGCTGTTCGCTCATCCCGTCGGAGAAGTACTGCTGGTCGTGCGATGCGCTCTCGTCGGAGAACGGCAGGACGGCGATGCTCGGCGCGGGCCTGGCGGCGCCCGCGGTCTGTGAGGACCTCCAGCGCGCCGCTCCGAACAGCGCGATCGAAACGGCCGCGGCGATGCCGATCCCCCGGCCGACCGCCTTGCCGAGCGCGGTGCGGCGGCCGCCGGATGCCTCTTGTGCCAGCGCTTCCAGCGCAGCGTCCGCGGACGCGGGGCGCCGGTCCGGGTCCTTCTCGAGCAGCCGCATGATGAGCGCGCTCGTTCCCGGGGGCACCTCGGCGCGCTTCGCGGCGATGGACGGCGGCATCTCCGTCATGTGCGCCGCGAGCATCTGGCTCGGTGTGCGCCCTGGGAAGGGGCCGGTGCCGGCCAGCATCTCGTAACCCACCACCCCCACGGCGTAGAGGTCGGCGCGGTGATCGGTGGCGGGATCGGCGGCGGCCTGCTCCGGCGCCATGTACGATGGACTCCCGATCACCATGCCGGCCGTGGTCCGGCCGCGCGCGTCGGTGCCTCCCGCCACCGCGATGGCCTTCGCCACGCCGAAGTCGCTCACCACGGCGTGATGCGGCGCGAGCAGGATGTTCTCCGGCTTCACATCGCGGTGCACGATGCCGCGCGCGTGCGCGTACGACAGCGCTTCGAGGACGTCACGCAGGATCCGCTCGACGCGCGCGATCGGCAGCGGGCCCGATCGCTCCATCTCCACGCGAAGCGTCGTGCCCTCGATGAACGGCATCGTGTAGTAGAGCAGTCCGTCCGCCTCGCCCGCGGTGAGCAGCGGCACGATGGTCGGATGCTGCAGCTGCGCGGCGAGCGAGATCTCGCGCCGGAAACGCTCCACGCTCACCGCGCCCTCGAGCTCGGGCGGGAGGACCTTGATCACCACCGCGCGCCCCAGCGCCGTCTCGCGCGCGAGGTACACGCGCGACATCCCGCCGCCGCCGAGCTCGCGCTCGATGGTATACGTCCCGCCGAGCGCGGACTGGAGGCGGTCCTGGAGCCCGGTCACGGTCTGCTGCGGGGGCGGCTCACGCCCCTACTATAGGAGCGGACCGAAAGGCGCGTCCAGTATGCGCGCCGGCGGTGGGGGAGTGTGCCGGCCCCTTGACGGTGAGCACACCATCAGGAGCAGCAGCGCCCCAGCCGCCCCGCCGCGAGCGCGCACGAGACCTCCCAGGTCCAGCCTCAGATCGCCCGCCCCGCCCCCGCCCCGTGGGTTACGCCCGCCGCCGTCCCCCTTCGGAGAGCATCCGCTGCACGACGCCGATGAGTTCCTCGAGATCGAACGGCTTCTCCACGAGCGGGCAGCCGCAGGCGCCGATCAGGTCCTGGGCGAATTCGCTCGCGTCGCCCGTGGTGAAGACGGTGGCGGCGCGCAGGTGCGGCTGGAGCGAGGCGGCGAGCTCGAAGAGGATGTCGCCGCGCACGTCGGGGACGCGGAGGTCGACCACGAGGCAGTCGAAGTGCTCCGTGCGCAGCAGGGCCAGCGCATCCTCGCCGCGTACCACGGCGCGCACGTCGGCGCCGACGCGCTCGAAGGCCAGGCTGAGCGCGCGGCAGATGGAGGGTTCGTCATCCAGGACCAGGATCTTCGCGCGCCGATCGAACTTCCTCATCATCCTCCATTCCTCCGCGGCGCCGCATCATCTTCGCGAGCGCCGCCATGAACTCCTCGTGGGCCATCGCTTCCCGCAGCCGCGACGGGGCCATCCCCGTCGCCGCCCGCACCTGCCGCGCGAACGCGCGCGATGAGCCGCAGCCCACCTTCCGCGCGATGTCCTCCAGCAGGAACCCTTCCTCGCCCAGGTAGTGCCAGGCCTGCGCGAGCCGTGCGCTGAAGATCAGCCGCCTCGCCGAGGCGAGGCCCCGCTTCTCGAGCCACCGGTCGAGCGTCCGCCGCGTCATCCCCGCGCTCTGCGCGAGCGACTCGACGTCCTCCACCAGGTGCGGCGACTCGAACAACCGCGTGAACGCCCTCCGCACGATCGGCCCCGCGCCCTCCAGCACATCCGCCACCGACTCGAACGCGCGGGCGCCGATCCGGTCGGCGGGGAGCCGCTCGAGGAGCTCCCGGAAGCGCCGCGGCTCATCGTCGAAGCCGCGAAGCACCACCGTGCGCACCCCGCGCCGCGCCAGTTCCACCGTCCGCTGCAGCATCTCCGGCGCGAGCGCCGTGTAGACCACCACGGGCAGCGACGGCCAGCGCTCCAGCAGCTCGAACAGCGGTCCGAACTCCGCGGCGCCTCCGGCGCGCGGGTCGATCACGACCACGTCCACCGGGCGGCTCCGCACCAGCGCCATCAACTGCTCCCACCCGCCCGCGTCGATGAGCGTGTTCTCATCTCCGAGCACGCGGCGCAGGAAGGCGAAGGAGGGAGCGGGCAGTTGGGCGGCGACTTGCACGGGTTGGGCGCGAGAATGTCCGAAAAGCGCACATCGCTGACCGAAAATGCGCGTTCGTGGCATCGCGCGCCACACGTACGTTGCGGCCGGTCCGGCACGAGAACGCCAACCCCGCCGCGAGGTACCCATGTCCCGTCGCCTGTTCACCCTGCTCGCGCTCGCCCTCACCTCCTACGTCATCACGGCCTGCACCGTCCCCACCGCGCCGAAGGCCGACTGCGCCGTCGTGAGCGGCTCGGGGACCTGCGCCGCCCGCTAGTTCCCGCGGGGCCGGCGGCGCACCGCGCGCCGCCGGCCGCCCGCGTCACTCCCTGATCCCCGCCAGTTCGCGCAGCCGCCGGACGCCCTGCGCCGCCGCCTCCACCATCGGCGTCGGTGCGGCCGCGGTGACGACGTGCACGCGCGCGCCGTCGCGCAGGTCGCTCAACGCGTTCTCCGCGAGGAAGACCACCTGGTTGATCCGGTGCTCCTCGGCGAGGGCGAGGGCGCGCTCGAGCGCCGCCTTCGCCTGCTCGGTGCGGTCGAACACGCGATAGCCCTGCCCCATGTACAGGTAGTACCACGCCGAGAGCGTGGGCGGCAGCGCGGCCGGCGCCAGCTCGCGGCGGTACTGTTCGAACACCGGCTCGTAGCGGTCCGACGCCGCGATCTCCATCAGGTTGATCGTCGCCTGCCAGCGCGTGAACTGCTCCTGCGCCGTGGCGGCGAGCACCAGGTTCGCGTCGCGGGCCGCCGAGCGGAGCCCGATCTCGAAGAAGCTCGCGGCGAGGTCGGCGAGCACGCGGTCGCGCGAGGTCCCCTCCTGCGCATCCTGCAGGGCGAGGTACTGCATCGCGACGGCGGCCTCGTAGTCGCCGCGCCGGTGCGCCGCGGCGGCGCGGTCGTGCAGCGCCGCGGAGCGCAGGTCGCGCAGCCCGAGCTGCTCGGCGTCGGCGATCGTCTCGTCCAGGATCTGCTCCGCCTCGGGGAGGCTGCCGCGGTCCATGAGCACGTTGGCCTCGCCCACGCGCGCCTTCAGCATGTTCATCACGTCGCCGGCCTCCGCGGCCGCCTGCCCCGCGCCGTCGTACGCGTCCATCGCCTCGTCCCACCGGGCGAGGGTGCGCATGCACGCGCCGAGCTGCAGGAAGGCGGTGATCACGGAGTCGGGATCCTTCTCGAGGTCGGCATGCGCGATCACGGTGCGGTGCACGTCCGCCGCGAGCGCCCACTCGCCGTCGAGCTGGAGCGCGCGCGCGTACGCGATGAGGCGCGGCGTCACGAGCGCCACCCGGGCCACGGCGTGCCGCGGATCGATCGCGTCGACCACGCTGCGGAGCAGCGCGCGCGCGCCGTGCCCGGCGTCCATCGCCTCGATCGCCTCGCGCACCGCGCGCAGGCTCCACGAGTCGGCCGCCGCCACCCGCGGTCCCTCCACCACCCACGCATCCACGAAGCGGAGCGTGACCAGCCCCGCGCTGAAGGCGCGGAAGGCCGGGCTCTTCTCCTCGAGCGCGGCGAGCCGCTCGAAGAAGGGCAGGTGGGGGAGCGTCGGGGCCGGATCGGACATGCCTTCCTCCATGCGAGCGCCGCGCGTGCGACGCCTTCGCCGCCAAGGTGCGCGCGGAGGGCGTCCATCACAAGCCCGGTTCAGGACACCGGCCGGACGAATTGGGACAGGACGCCGGCGCTGGCGATCGCGCCACGGGGATGCGCGAAGGGGCGCGGCGATCGGCCGCGCCCCTTCGCTTCGCCCGCGCCGCGCACGCGTCAGTGCCCCGGCGCGGCCCCCTGCGGTCCCGCCGACACGTAGCGGTCCCCCTTCGCGTCGAGCTTGCCGATCTCCTTCTCGAGCTCGTTCGCGTACACCTCCACGCGCGGGATCGAGTGCCCGTCGAACTTGGGATCGTACGGGCTGCGCGCCGGCCCGCCCGCCACCTCGAGCACCGCCTCGTACTCGTAGCGCACGGTCTTCCCGGTCTTCTTGTCGGTCCACTCTCCCTTCCACGCGAGCGGGCGATTCTTCGGCCACGCGCCGAGCGGGAGCGCGAAGGTGCGCACCTTGTAGCCCGGCACCGCGGAATCGATCGCGAGCTGGCCGCGCGCGATCTGCTCCTGCACCACCGCGTCGGAGTACTTGTTCAGCTGCGCGTGCCAGAGCGTGTGATTGCACAGCTCGAAGCCGTGCTCGGCGAGCCAGCGCACCTTCTTGAAGCGCCACGCGGTCTTCTGCCCGTCCACGCCGGTGTAGCCGAAGAAGTTGTGGCCGGCGTTCGCCCCGCTCAGCAGGCAGAAGGTGGCGTGGTTCCCCCAGTCGGGATGCGTCCGCTGGAAGTCGAGCCACACCCCCACCGCGCTGGTGGAGTCGATCACGAGCTCGCCGTTGCGCTCGAGATAGCGGAACTGCGACGGCGACGCATCGTCGAAGGTGAACACCACGGGCGACATCCCCGCGGGAAGATCGATCCGCTTGTCGAGCACGTCGGCCACGCTCACCGGACGGTAGCCGCGCTCGTAGAGGAACTCGAGATCGCGCTTGAAATGCGTCCAGTCGACGGTGAAGCGCGCTTCCTTGGCGCCGAGCACGTGGTACTCGAGGATGGGGATGCGCCCCATCTCGTTCGGCTTGCGGTCCGATGCCGCCGTGAGCGGCACGACCAATGCGATGAGCGCGACGACCCTGGCCCTCACGTCCCCTCTCCCCTCGGTGGTAGGACTCCCCCGGCACCCGCTTCCCACAATCTATCGCGGCCGCCTCCTTTCCCCGTACCCCTCCCCCGCTCTCAGACGACTCCCACCGCCCCCGGTTGGAAACCGGGGAAGACGGCGCTCAGGTCGCCCGCGCCCATGTGCGCGGTCACGACCTCCGCGAACACCGAACGGAAATCGGTCGTGAGCGCGAGGTCGCGCCCCTCGTACAACTGCTCGCGCGCGAGCCCCGGGAAACGTCCGTGCACCTTCCCTCCCCGCACCCGCCCGCCGATCACGAAGAGCGCGCCGGCGTGGCCGTGGTCGGTGCCGCCGTTCCCGTTCTGCTTCGCCATCCGGCCGAACTCGCTCATCGTCACGATCACGACGTCGTCCATGCGGTCGCCCAGGTCGGCGGCGAGCGCCGCGATCGCCTGCGCGAAATCCGCGAGCCGGTTGGCGAGCTGCCCCGACGCGCCCCCCTGGTTCACGTGCGTGTCCCACCCGCCGACGTCCGCGAACGCGATCTCGAGCCCCACGCCGGCCTTGATGAGCTGCGCGATCTGCTGGAGACTCTGCCCGAACGGCGAGCGCGGATACGCCGCGCCGTTCGCCGGCGCGTAGCGCTGCGGGTCCGCCGCGCGGAGCATCTTCACCGCGTCGAACGACTCGGCGCCCGTGCCGTGGATGAGGTCCGCGTTCCCCGTGCGGTAGAGCGCCTCCAGGCGCTGCACGTCGTCGCCGGTGGCGCGGATCGTGAAGTCGGCGAGGCTCGACATCGCGATCGTCGGCGCGGGGCCCTCCAGGATGCGCGGCGTCTGCGGCGAGAGGGCGACGGCGCGGAAGGGGGACGGATGCACGGCGCACTGCGCGCACGTCCCCTCCGCGGCGAGGAGGCGGTTGAGCCATCCGTCCGGCGTCGACTTCACGTCGGGAGTCCCCGTCTCCATGTAGTCCTGCGCGTCGAAGTGCGAGCGCGTGTTGCTCGGGCTCCCCACGGCGGTCACCGGCGCGAGCATCCCGCGCTCCCAGAGCGGGCGCAGCGGCGCGAGCGAGGGATGCAGGCCGAAGAAGCCGTCGAGGTCGATCACGGCGTTCCGCGGGATCGCGATGTTCGGCCGCAGCGCGTAGTACTCCCGTTCCCCGTGCGGCACGAGGATGTTGAGTCCATCCGCGGCCCCGCGCTGGAAGAGGCACACGAGCACCTTCCCCTTCTTCCCCCGCGGGAGCGACTCGGCGTACACCGCGCGCCGCAGGAAGCTCGGCGAGAGCCCCATCGTCACGAGCGCGAGGGCGCCCGACTTCAGGAAGACACGGCGTCGCATGGCACCTCCGTCAGTGTCGCTGGAATTCGGGTGCGCCGAGCGCGAGCCCGACGATCTGCGCGAGCCCCGCGACGTCGATCGGACCGGCGAGCGGGTCGGGGCGCCGGAGCAGTCCCGAACGCTTGAGACCGCCCCCGTTCGCGCCGCGCGCAACCGCGGGCACCGGCGCGGGCACCGGCTCGTCGCCGGGCTCGCCGGCCATCGCGGTGGCATCCGCCGGCGCCGGCGGCGCCGACACGCCGAGCCCCATCATGCTCGCCTCCACCTCCGCGAGCGCGGCGAGCGAGTCGGATTCCGCGCGGTTCACGGAGTCGGGCACCGGCGTGCCGAGCATCGGGTTCGTGCCCTGCTCGAGGATGCGCCGCGTGTCGGGGCTCGCCTCCCCCTGCAGGATCGACGCGATCACGCCGTCCACCTGCGCCGCGTGCGGTTCCCGCTCGAGGCGCTCCCCCTCGGGCCAGCGGCCGAGCGAGGCGCCGGGGACCCGCCCCGCCGCGAGCGCGAGGCCGAAGTTGATCCGGTTGATGATGGCGCCGGTGTTCATCCAGCTCTCGCCGGTGAGCGGATAGCCGTTCGGCGCCTGATGCAGATAGAGCGGTTCGCCGAGGCGCGCGACGAGCTGCGCGGTGCGCGGCGAGGTGTCGGGCGCCGCGTCCACCGCGCGCAGCGCGCTCACCACGAGGCGGAAGGGGGACTTCACCTTCGCGCGGTACGCGGCGCGCGAGAAGAACTCTGGGCTCTGCACGATCACGCGCACCGTCTGCCGGATGTCGCCGTGCGTGCGCGTGAACTCCGCGGCCGCCTTCTCGATCACCGAGGGGGGCGGCGTGTCGGCCACGAAGCGGATGGCGAGCTGTGTGGCGATGTGCGTGGCGGTGTGCGGATCGGACGCCAGCATGTCGAGCAGCCGCTCCCCTTCGTCCATGCCGTGTCCCGCGGGGAAGTACTGGCCGAGCACGGTCTTCGATCCCGCGTCGTGCCATTGCGGGCGGAAGACGAACACGCCCACCTGCTCGGGCTTCTCGATCGACCACCCGGTGAGGATCCGCGCGACGTTGGTCACGTCCTCCTGCGAGTAGCCGCCGTCGACGCCGAGCGTGTGCAGCTCCATCAGCTCGCGCGCGAAGTTCTCGTTGAGGCCGCGCCCGCGCCGTACGGCGCTCTGGGGCTGCACCGCCGGCGCGCCCCCACGGCGCGACGCGGGCGGTGCGCCGGAGCCGTACCCCGCGCCCCCCGGGATCCCCGCAGGTGCGCCGCCGCGCTGCCCCCCCTGGCGCTGCGGATGCCCCGCGGGCGGGGGCGCGCCCGCTTCCGCCACGCGCTCCGCCGCCAGCACCGGCTGGTCCGGGTTCGCCGCGCTCTGCCAGTTGTCGAGATAGAAGAGCATCGCCGGGCTGTGCGCCACGGCGCCGAGCAGCGCGCGGAAGTTGCCGAGCGCGTAGGGGCGGATCACGGAGCGCTCGTACTGCGCGAGGTAGTAGCGCAGCGGCCCCTTCGCCGCGTAGACGTTGAAGTGATCGGACCAGAAGTCGGTCATCACTTCCTGCAGCTGCCGGTCGCTCACGAGCGCGCGCGCCACCTTCGCCGACTGGACGTCGGTGAGCAGCCGGCGCGAGCGCATCTGCGACAGCTTGATCGCCTGGCTGTCGGAGGGGAGCATGAGGGCGCCCACCTGCCGCTTCTGCACGGCCGGGGGCGGATACTCGGCGAGCAGCGCCGATGCGCTCATGGAGAGCGTGGGATAACTGGCGAGCAGGCGATCGGCGGCGGAATCGGGGATGGACGCGGGGTCGAGCTGCAGGGCGATCCATCGGTCGACGCCCATCGCGCGCACGCGGTCGTACTCGCCGGGGCGCGGACCGTAGCCGAGCCGGTCCATCGCCTGGCGCACCTGCTGGTCGGCGGTGAGCTCGCGGGCCGCGACGTCCTCGTCGGACGGCATCGCGATCTCGACCGACGGCGGCAGGGCCGGCGGAGGCGGCAGTTCGGTGACGGGCGCCGGCTGTGGCTCCGGCGGCGGCGCCGCGCTCGAGCAGGCGGCGAGCGCGAGGGCGAGGAAGAGCGTGCGACGGGACATTACGGGATTGGATGGGATGGCGGCCGGATCGTTAAGGCCTCGCGTCCATTAACAAGACGATCGAGGCCGGATGCGTCATACCCCCGCACCCGGCCCCCGGTCCCTTCCGCCCGCGCCCCGCGCCCCGCTATTCGCTGACCGTGTACCCCGCGCCGCGCACGGTCTTGATGATGGGGCTGGACTTCTTCTCGTCGAGCTTCTTGCGGAGGTAGTTGATGTACACGTCCACGACGTTGGTGAGCGGGTCGAGCTCCTGCTTCCAGACGTTCTTCCCGATCATCTCGCGCGTGACGGTCTGCCCCGCGTTGCGCATGAGGTACTCGAGGAGCAGGTACTCCTTCTGCGTGAGGGCGATCTCGCGCCCGCCGCGCTCCACGCGCCGGGTGACCGGATCGAGCACCACGTCGCGCACGCGGAGCTTCGCGCCGGCGGCGGACATCTGCCCGCGGCGCATGAGCGCGCGCACGCGCGCGATGAGCTCCGCGTGCTCGAAGGGCTTCGGCAGATAGTCGTCGGCGCCGGCGTCGAGTCCCGTCACCTTGTCGCCCACCGAGCTCCGCGCGGTGAGCATCAGCACCGGCGCGTCGAAGCCGCTCGCGCGCAGCTCGCGCGCGACCTCGCGGCCATCCTTCCGCGGCAGCCCCACGTCGAGGATGACGAGCGCCGGGCGGTAGTCGAGCGCGGCCGCGATGCCGCTCTCGCCGTCCTCGGCGCGGAGCACCTTGTAGCCCTCCGTCTCGAGGATGCGCCGCAGCACCGACTGCAGGTCGGCGTCGTCCTCGACGACGAGGATCGCGGGCGAGCGGGGCGCGGGTGTGCTCATCGGCGCTAACAATACGCCCGCGGGATTGCGTCGCAAGGTGCCCCGTTGCGCCGTGGAGGACCCCGGGTAGACTACGGGCGTGGCGTTCCGCACACTGCGCGAAGGGATGCGCTCCGGGCTCGTCGCGGCGGCCGCGACCGCGGGCGTGCTCATCGGTCTCGGCTCGGCGCACGGCGCCGCGCTCCGCCCGCTGAACTCCGTGGCCCACATCCTGATCGGGAGCCGCGCCTACTATATGGAGGGCGCCGACCTCCTCGTCACGCCGCTCGCCCTGCTCACGCACACCGCGTCGGTGATGCTCTGGGGGGTGCTGCTGGCGCTCGCCACCGGCCGCCTCACCGGCCCGCGTCTCTACGGCGCGGCGCTCGTCTTCGCGGGGCTCACCTGGATCGTGGACTTCCGCATCGTCCCCGACCGCCTGCGCCCCGGCTTCGAGTCGGGATTGTCGCCGGTGGAGGTGTCGCTGGTCTACATCGTGCTCGCCGTGTCGCTGGCGTGGGCGCTGGACCGGGAACGGCGGAGCGCCGCGGCTGAATGAGGGCGCCGCCGCGGTGCTCCGCCGTCGGCGGTGCCGGCGTGCCGGAACCTTCTCCGCGCCCCGTGAGTTGAACAGGTAGAGGTCTCACCAGGGAGGCATGGCATGGACTTTCTCGTCATGGTGGAGGATCCGCTGGAGAGCGCACCGCTGGCGCGCGTGGACACCGTGCCCGCGGGGGAGGCGTTCGCCTCGCCGGTGCGCGATGTCGTGACGCTCTACGGGACGCCGAACGTGCAGTCGCTGGCGCTCGCGCTGGCGGCGGCGATGGAGAGCCACCGCGTGGGGTCGGAGGTCTCCTCCGCGATGCATCTCGGGCTCTGGCCCGGGCGCGGCGCGGTGGGCGACGCCGCGTGGCGCGACCGCGCCACGGGGGAGATGATCACGCGCGACCTCGCCATCCCCTTCGAGGTGCTCGCCGCCACCTCGGAACAGCTCCTCGCCGAGTTCGGCGCGCTGCTGCGGAAGCTCGTCGCGGGGCTCGCGATGCCCGACTGGCCGGAGGGCGCGTGGCGCGCGATCACGCTCACGCTGCCCAAACCCGCGCTCGCGGCGGATGGCACGCTCGATGATCTCCGGCAGGCCGATGCATTCACCTTCGAGTACGAGGACGACTAACGAGACTTTCGACGTCAGCATGAGGCAGCGAACGAGGAAGGGGGGCGCCCGCGCGGCGTCCCCCTTCCCGCATCTTGACGCCCGCGGCGCGCGGTGGCAGGGTTGGGCGGTCGACGGAGGAGCGATCGTGGTCCCATCCGGGAAGGCGCGGCGCCGCAGCTCGGGGAGCGAGCGGATCTTCGAGGACGAGACGAGCCGGCTCTGGAGCGCCGGCCGCATGGCCACCCCCGGCGGCTCCGGCGCCGTGGTCTTCACCTGTCTGAGCGACCCGCGCGAGGCGGTGCGCGCCGTCGCGCTCGACGCCGAGGTGCCGCTCACGGAAGCCGGTTCGAACCAGCTCCGCCTGCTGCTCGGCGCGGCGCCGCGGCTGGGGAAGCTGTAGGCCGGCAACCCTTTCGGCGGCACGCGGTCCGAATCGGCGGAGCTTCGCCGTCCGTCCACTCTCACCCCATCCATCCGTGCGCTCTCTCGACGTCATCGCGGGCGCGGCCTTCGCCGCGCTCCTCGTGCTCCCGTGCGCCGCGCAGGAGTCCGCGCTGCGCGACTCCGCTTCCATCATCATCGATGGCCCGCGCGCGGCCGCGGCCGATTCGGCGCTGCGCGCGCAGGAGGCGCAGGGCTTCGCCGGCGTCGTGCTCGTGGAGGCCGGCGGGCGCGTGATCCTGCGCAAGGGCTACGGCCTGGCGGTGCGGAAGCCGCCGCGTCCGTTCGCGCCGAGCACGGTGGTGCAGATCGGATCGAACACCAAGGACTTCACCGCCGTCGCGATCCTCCAGCTCGCGGCGAAAGGGGCGCTCGCGCTCACCGATTCCCTCGGGAAGTTCTTCGCCGGCGTGCCGGCGGACAAACGGGGGATCACCGTGCAGGAGCTGCTCGAGCACCGGTCCGGGTTGCCGCTCTACTCGGGGCTCGACTTCGACTCCGTGACGCGCGCGCAGTTCCTCGGCCGCGTGATGGCGCTCCCGCTGCGCTTCCCGCCGGGCACGGACCGCGCGTACTCGAACGCCGGATACTCCGTGCTCGCCGCGATCATCGAGGTGGTCACCGGCGACAGCTACGGCGCCTATTGCGACGCGCACCTCTGGCGGCCGCTCGGCATGCACGACACCGGGCTCCTCCTCGCGAAGTTCGACACGCTGCGGCTCGCGCACGGGTACCAGGGGGACGAGGACGCCGGCACCATGCTCGACAAGCCCCACGCCGCCGACGGGCCGTACTGGAACCTGCGCGGGAACGGCGGCTTCCTGTCGACGGTCACCGACATGTGGCACTTCTACGACGTGCTCTTCGGATCGAGCGCGCTGCTCCCGGCCGCGCAGCGCGACGTGATGTTCCCGCCGGATCGTCCGGTCGCGCACGCGGGCTCGGACATGATCAGCTTCTTCCTCTACGAGCGCGCGCCGCGCGAGGGCGTCGTGCTCATCATGGCGACGAACCAGAGCGACTTCCCCGCGCCGCGCGCGCGGGAGGCGATCGCGCCGCTGCTCGGACTGCCGCCGATGGGAGGCCGCGGCGGACAGCGCGTCGGCGGGCCGCCGCCGGGGAATGCGCCCTTCTCGCTCTCGATGGCGGTCGCGCTGCCGGCAACCCCGGCGGGCCGGCAGGCCGCCGCGTTCATCGCGATGTTCAACGCGGGCGACACCGCGGCCGCCCGGCAGTTCATGGCGACGCAGGAGGTCCAAGATCCGGGGGATCATCGCACCATGGACCAGCGCGTCTCCAGCTACCGCGGCATGCGACACCAGGTGGGGGCGATGGTGCCGGTCGCGGTGATCTCGTCGGAGCCGACGCAGATCGTGCTGCGGATGCGCACCGAGCACGGCGAGTCGCCCACGCTCACGGTCACGGTGGAGGCGGCCGCGCCGAACCGGATCACGGGGCTGCGGATCGCGGCGGGGGAGTGACGGGGACGGGATCGGGGGGGCGGGGGCGCGCGCCCGTCCCCCCGCCTCCTCCCCGCGGTCAGAAGGTGAAGCTCAGTCCCACCTGCGGCCCGAAGATCTTCATGTCGTACTCGAAGTAGTCCGAGCCCGAGCCGGTCGCGTAATCGATGCCGATCCACCGGTATTGCAGCGCCAGCTCGAAGGTGTGCGAGAAGCGGTAGCCCACGCTCGGCATCACCTGCCAGCTGAGGTTGCTGCCCCCCGTGCCGCCGTAGTCCGCGAACAGCACGCCGTGCCAGTGCGCGCCGTCGAGCGGCGTCCACCGCATCGCGATCGTCGGCAGCCACCAGCTCTTGGTGAGTCCGCGGCTCACCGTCGTGTCGCCGGCGCCGGGCGTGAGCGTGGCGGACACGGTGCCGTTCACCTTGTTCCCGAGGAAGCCCACTCCGATCTCGAACTTCGGGATGAACTGGTAGAACAGGAATCCTTCCCACGCCCACTGCTTCATCCCGAGGTCGCCGCTCGCCCAGCCGGTGTCCTGGTGCACGGGCTGCCCGAGATTCATGTAGATGGCGTCCGTGGCGAAGGCCCAGTCCCCCTTCCGCATCTGGAAGTAGAGCATCGCGCCCCCCTGCAGATGCGAGAAGATCGTGCTGGCGTCCGCGTCGACGTTCACCGGCGGGAGGTAGCCGAGGGCCGTGTGCCCCTGCATGGTGGGCATGAGCGCGTACGGCGCCAGCGTGAACTCCCATTTCGCTTCCGGCTTGGCCGCCGAATCCGCTTTCGGGGCGGGGGTCTGCGCCGCCGCCGCCGCGGCCGTCGCCGCCAACATCAGGACTCCGATCGTGCGCGTGATCCGCATGGACTCCTCCGTTCGCAATATGGCACCCCTCCGGGCGCCGTCCCTTGAGGGCAAGCTACAGGGCGCTCGGGTCCCCGCGCCACGCCGGGTCCGACCCGGTCCGCGTGCGGGTTCTCCCTCCTTGCACCCCCCGAGATCGCGGGGTAGGATAGCCCAAAGAGCGGTTCGGGTCCCTCCGTCCGCGTCCCACCTGGCCGCTCCCGCCCCGTCCGGGCTGGAGCGGCCAATGCTCCCTGAGGGCATCGCTATGAGAGAATACGGCAGCAAGGAGATCCGCAACGTCGCGGTCGTGGGTCACGGAGCGAGCGGGAAGACCACGTTGGTCGACGCGCTCGCTTTCGTTTCCGGGTCCTCCAAGCGGCACGGGTCCATCAAGGACGGCACGGCGCTCACCGACTTCTCTCCCGAGGAGATCGAGCGGAAGTACTCGATCAACCTCGGCTGCGCGTACGCGGAATGGATGGACGCCAAGATCAACCTGATCGACGTGCCGGGCTACGCCGATTTCCTGGGCGACGCGATCGCCGGGCTGGCCGCGGCGGATGGCGCGCTGGTCGTGGTCTCCTCCTCGGCGGGCGTGGAGGTGGGCACGGAGGTGATGTTCCGCGAGGCGGTGGCGCGGAAGGATCCCGTGCTCTTCGTCGTCTCGATGATGGACAAGGAGCACGCGAGCTTCGACCGCACCTACGAGAGCATCAAGGCGCGGCTCACCACGAAGGTCATCCCGGTGGAGGTGCCGGTGGGGGAGGGGGCCGCCTTCCGCGGCGTGCTCAACCTCTTCTCGAAGAAGGCGCACCTCTACAAGAAGGGGACGAAGGCCGGGGAGTACGACGAGACGGAGATCCCCGCCGACCAGCAGGCGGTGTTCGACCGGTACTACCAGGAGCTCATCGAGACCATCGCGAGCACCGACGACGCGATGCTCGAGCGCTATCTCGAGGGGCAGGAGATCGGGCGCGACGAGGCGATCGCGGCCATGAAGGAGGGGATGAAGCGGGGCGAGCTCTTCCCCCTCTTCTGCGTGAGCGCCGAGCAGACGTACGGCACGCGCGCGCTGCTCACGAAGATCGTGGAGCTGATGCCGAGCGCCTTCGAGATGGAGGAGCTGCACGCGCTCACGGGCGCGGAGGGGGACCGGACCGTGGAGATCCACGCGAAGGACGACGCCCCCTTCGCCGCGTGGGTCTTCAAGACGCAGAGCGAGCCGCACGTGGGCGACGTCTCCTTCTTCCGCATCCTGAGCGGCATGGTGGTGAACGGCGCCGAGGTCTTCAACGCGACGCGCAACGGCGTGGAGAAGCTCGGGCACATCGCGGTGTCGCAGGGAAAGGAGCGCGCGGAGGTGGAGAAGCTGCACGCGGGCGACATCGGCTGCGTGGCGAAGCTCAAGAACACGCACACGAACGACACGCTGAGCACCAAGGAGCATCCCGTGCGGCTGCCGGCGGCGAAGTTCCCCGAGGCGCTGGTGGAGTTCGCGGTGCACGCGGCGAACCGCGCGGACGAGGAGAAGCTGCAGGCCGGACTGCACCGCCTGCACGACGAGGACCCCACCTTCGAGATGCACTACAACGCGGAGACGCACGAGACGATCGTGTCGGGGCTCGGCGAGCGGCACCTCGAGGTGAACATGGCCAAGCTCAAGCGGAAGTTCGGCGTGGTCGCCGAGCTCACGCGCCCGCGCATCGCCTACCGCGAGACGATCAAGGGGCGGGGGGAAGGGCAGGGGCGGCACAAGAAGCAGTCCGGCGGGCGCGGCCAGTTCGGCGACTGCTGGGTGCGCTTCGCGCCGCTCCCGCGCGGCGAAGGCTACGTGTTCGAGGACCAGATCGTGGGCGGCGCGATCCCGGGCAAGTTCATCCCCGCGGTGGACCGCGGCGTGCAGGAGGCGGCGGCGCGCGGCATCCTCGCCGGCTATCCGCTCGTCGACTTCAAGGTGGAGTGCTACGACGGTTCGTATCACTCGGTGGACTCGAACGAGATGTCCTTCAAGATGGCGGGCATCCTCGCGTTCAAGGCGGTGGCGCCCAAGTGCAAACCGGTGCTGCTCGAACCGCTCGACGAGATCGAGATCGCGACGCCGGGCGAGTACCTCGGCGACGTGATGGGCGACATCTCCGCGCGCCGCGGCCACATCCTCGGGTCCGACAGCCTCCCCGACGGCCGGGGCACGCTCGTGCGCGCGGTGATCCCGCAGGCCGAGCTGCACCTCTACGCCACCGACCTCTCGTCGATGACCCACGGGCACGCGACCTTCACGCGCCGCTTCCGCGGCTACGAGGAGGTCCCGGGCGAACACGCGCAGAAGGTGATCGCCGAGTCGGCGAAGAAGACGGAGGAAGTGCTGGCGGAAGCGTGACCGCGGATGACCGCGGATCACCGCGGAGCACCGCGGATGAACGCGGATGAACGCGGATCGCTCCGGCCCCGGGCCGGCGATCCGCGTTCCATTCATGATCCTCACACCGACAGGATTCGCATCATGATCGCGACGAACTCGACACGGAATTCGCTGGTGGGCCTGACCGTTGTGCTCGCGTTGTCGGGACCCTGGTCCCCGCACGCGGGAGCCCAGACCGCCCCTCGGCTCGATCCGCGTTCATCGGCGTCATCCGCGGTCATCAGCAGTCATCCGCGTTCATCCGCGTCATCCGCGGTCATCAGCGGTCCGTCGCGGCCACCCGCGCCCGTCGATCCCATGGCCGGCTTCGACGCCTACGTCGCCAAGGCGGTCAAGGAGTGGGAGGTCCCCGGTCTCGCCATCGCCGTGGTCAAGGACGACTCCGTGACCTTCATCCACGGGTACGGCGTGCGCACCCTCGGCGCGAACGACCCCGTGGATGAGCACACCACCTTCGCGATCGGCTCCACCACGAAGGCGTTCACGTCGTACGAGGTCATGCTGCTCGCCGACAGCGGCAAGCTCTCGCTCGAATCGCGCGTGGCCGACCGCTATCCGGCGTTCCAGATCCAGCCCGCGTTCGCGAGCCAGGAGCTCACGGTGCGCGACCTGCTCACCCACCGCAGCGGGGTCCCCTCCACCGACTACCTCTGGTACGACACGCGGCTCGACTTCGACCAGATGGCCGTGAAGATGCGGCTCGCGAAGCCGTCCTACTCCTTCCGCACGCATTTCCAGTACCAGAACGTCACCTACGCGCTCGCCGGCTACATCGCCGCGCGCGCCGCCGGCACCGATTGGGAGACGCTTACCCGCACGCGCATCCTCGACCCGCTCGGGATGCGCGAGACCTTCACCGCCACCGACGCGGCGGAGGCGCACGGCGACATCGCCTCGGCGCACTTCCGCGTCGACGACACGATCCGCGTGATCCAGCGCTACCACACCGACAACATCGCCCCCGCCGGCTCCATCTACTCGAGCGTCGCCGACATGTCGCGCTGGATGCGCTTCCTCCTCGACAGCGCGCGGCTCGCCGGCAAGCGCACGATCCCCGCCCCCCTCTTCGAGGAACTCTGGCGCGTGCAGATGCCCGTGGGCGCGGACGAGTTCTATCCCACCGCGCGCCTCACGCACCCGCACTACACCGCGTACGGGCTCGGCTGGTTCCTCGAGGACTACCGCGGCGAGCAGGTCGTCTTCCACACCGGCAGCATCGACGGGATGGTCGCGATCGTCGGGCTCATCCCCGACCGCAAGCTCGGCGTGGTGGTGCTCGCGAACCTCGATCACGCCGAGGTGCGGCACGCGCTCATGTACACCGTGTTCGACCGCTACCTCGGCGGCGGCACGCACGACTGGAGCGCGGAGATGAACCAGATGTACTCGGGGTTCCGCCGCCAGCGCGCGCAGGCGGAGGCCGAGGTCGTGCGCAAGCGCGTCGCCGGCACGCGCCCCTCGCTGCCGCTCGCGCAGTACGCGGGCACGTACGCCGACCCGCTCTACGGCAGCATCACCGTGAAGCTCGTGAACGGGAAGCTCGCGGTGACCGACGAACTCGACGCGGGCGCGCTCGACCACTGGAACTACGACACCTTCGTCTTCGTGCACGCGAAGCGCTGGCTGGGGAAGGACCTGGTCACCTTCACCCTCGGCCCCGATGGCAGGGTCACCGGGCTCACGCCCGGCGAGGGGATCGTGTACGCGCGGCAGCCGTAGCGGGCGGGGACGGCGCCCGCCCGCGCCGTCACCCCCGGCGCAGGTGCTTCAGCCGCACGTGCTCCTCGCGCTCGCGCTCGTCGAGCGTGCCGCGCACCCAGGAGATGCGCGTCCGCAGCTGCGGCTCGATCCGCTGCTCCAGCGTGCGCAGCTGGCGCGTGCTCCGCGCCACCGCCTCGCCCAGCCGCTGGATCTGCTGCTCGCGCGTCGCGGCGTTGATCAGCAGGTCGACCAGCGTCTCGAACGCGTCCGCCGCCGCCACCGCCGCCCCCGCGCCCGCCGCCGTGGTGCCGCGCGCCTCGGGGGTGCGCTTCACCGCCGGCCGCTCCACGATCTCCGCCACCGGGATGCCCCACACCGCTCCGGGCTCCACCCCCACCGTGAGGCGGCGCGCCGGCCACGCGAGCACCCGCGTCCCCGCGTCGCCGTGCGCGGCGAGCGACGCGAGCAGCGCCGGCCACGCGCGCGATGCCTGCCGCACGATCTCCGTGCGCGCGCCCATCGCGGGACGCGCGAGGCGGAAGAGCTCCCCCACCAGCGCCTCGCGCTTCCGCCGCACCAGCTCCGCCCCCTTCTCCACCTGCGAGAGCTGGCGGCGCGCGCGGAGCAGGTTCACCCGCGTGGGGGCGATCCGCTCGAGGTCGCTCACCGGCGCTCCGCTTCGTGGGCGGCCCAGCTGCGATCGCTCAGCCGGTGCAGGTCGGCGCGCGGCAGCTCCTCCAGCAGCCTCCAGCCCACCGCGAAGGTCTCGTCGATCCCGCGCCGCTTCCCCGCCTGCCCCACGAACTCGCGCTCGAAACGGTCGGCGAAGTCGAGTGCGCGGCGCTCCTCCTCGGGGAGGCCGGAGCTGCCGAGGATCGCGGCCATCACGCGCGCCTCGCGCCCGCGCGCGTACACCGCGTAGAGCTGGTCGCTCCATTCGCGGTGCTCGCGCCGCGTCTTCCCCTCGCCGATCCCCGCGCTCATCAGCCGCGACAGGCTCGGCAGCACGTCGATCGGCGGCTCCACGCCGCGCCGGTGCAGCTCGCGGCTCAGCACGATCTGCCCCTCCGTGATGTAGCCGGTGAGGTCGGGGATCGGGTGGGTGATGTCGTCGTCGGGCATCGTCACGATGGGGATCTGCGTGATCGATCCGCTCTTCCCCTCGATCACCCCCGCGCGCTCGTAGATCGACGCGAGGTCGGTGTACATGTAGCCGGGGAAGCCGCGGCGCCCCGGGATCTCATCGCGCGCCGTGGCGATCTCGCGCAGCGCCTCGCAGTAGTGCGTCATGTCGGCGATCACGACGAGCACGTGGATCCCCGCGTCGAAGGCCAGGAACTCCGCCGCCGTGAGCCCGAGCCGCGGCGCGAGCAGCCGCTCCACCGCCGGGTGCGCCGCCTCGTTCAGGAAGAGCACCGTGCGCTCCATCACCTCGCTCCGCTGGAAGCGCTCGAGGAAGGCCTGCGTCTCGCGCGCGGTGATGCCGACGGCGACGAACACCACCGCGAACGGCTCGCCGCGCGGCGCGCGCGCCCCTTCCACGATCTGCGCCGCGATCTCGAGCCCCGGCAGCCCCGGCCCCGAGAAGACGGGCAGCTTCTGCCCGCGCACCAGCGTGTTCATCGCATCGATCGCGCTGATGCCGGTCTCGATGAAGTCGCCGGGACGCGTGCGGCGCACGGGGTTCATCGGCGCGCCGCCGATCGGGCGCAGCGCCTCCCCCACCGGCATCGGCAGCCCGTCCACCGGGAGCCCGAGCCCGCTGAACGCGCGGCCAAGCAGGTCGCGCCCCACCACCGTCGTCGCGACCTCGCCGCTCAGCACGAGCTCCGCCTTCCCGGGCGCCAGCCCCACGGTGTCGCCGAGCACCTGCACGACGGTGACCTTCTCCGACACCTCGAGCACCTGGCCGCGACGGTCGGGCTGCCCGGGGGTGCGGATCGTCGCCCACTCACCCAGCGCGCCGCGGCGCGCGCCCTCGAGGAAGAGGAGCGGGCCGGCGGCCGCCTGCACGCCGCGGTACGCGCGCTCGACGGTGCTCATGCCATCCCCCGCACCGCGGCGAGCGCCGCGTCGCGCGCGGCGGCGAGCTCCGCCTCGGGCGCATCGCGCAGGGCGGCGAGCGCGCGCTCGGCGCCGGCGATGTCGATGCGCGACATCGGCGTTCCCTTCGCGAGCGCCGCCTCCCCCGCGCGCACGATCTCGCGCGCCGTGAAGGCGAGCGCGTGCGTCCGCTGCGCCGTGCTCGCGCAGTCCACCGGGTGGTACGCGTTCTGCCGCAGGATCACCTCGCGCACCACGCGCGCCACCGCCATCGTCAGCCGGTCGCGGTCCTCCAGCGCCTCCGGCCCCACGAGCGCCGCGATGTCGCGCAGCTCGCGCTCGCGCTGCAGCAGCGCGGTGAGCGACCGGCGCAGTTCGTCCCAGTCGCTCCCCACCTCGCGCGCGAACCAGGGTGCGAGCGCCGAGGCGTACAGCGAGTAGCTCGTGTCCCAGTCCACCGCGGGGAAGTGCCGCTGGTGCGCGAGCGACGGGTCGAGCGCCCAGAGCGCGCCGCTCACCCGCAGCGCCGATTGCGTCACCGGCTCCGAGAAGTCGCCGCCGGGCGGGGAGATCGCGCCGATGATCGTCACCGCGCCCTCGCGCGCCGGCGTCCCCGCCGCGGTCACGCGCCCCGCCCGCTCGAAGAACGCGCCGAGCCGCGAGGCGAGCGTGGTCGGATATCCCTCCTCCCCCGGCATCTCCTGCAGCCGCGCCGCCAGCTCGCGCAGCGCCTCCGCCCACCGCGACGCGCTGTCGACCATGAGCGCCACGCGGTACCCCATGTCGCGATAGAACTCCGCCACCGTCGCGCCCAGGTAGATCGACGTCTCGCGCGCGGCCACCGGCATGTTCGACGTGTTCACGATCAGCACCGCGCGGTCCATCACCGGCCGGCCGGTGCGCGTGTCGATCAGCTTCGGGAACTCGGAGAGCACCTCCGTCATCTCGTTCCCGCGCTCGCCGCAACCGACGTACACCACGATGTCCGCCTCCGCGTACTTCGCGAGCGACTGCTCGATGATCGTCTTCCCCGTGCCGAACCCCCCGGGCACCGCCGCGCTCCCGCCTTCGGCCACCGGGAAGAGGAAGTCGAAGACGCGCTGCCCCGTGATGAACGGCCGGTTCCCCGGGAGCCGCGCCGCCGCCGGGCGCGCGTGCCGCACCGGCCACCGGTGCGCGAGCCGCAGCGGCGTGCCATCCTCGAGCGCGCCCACCGGCTCCGCGATCGTGAACGCCCCCGCGCGGATCTCCTTCACCCGGCCGGCAACCCCCGGCGGCACCATCACGCGGTGCACGAAGCCGGGGCGCTCGTCGATCGTGCCGAGCACGTCGCCGCCGTGCACGTCGGCCCCGCGCTTCACCACCGGGGTGAAGCGCCATTTCACGCTCTCATCGAGCGTGGGCGCCGTCGCCCCCGGCGCGATGAAGTCGCCGAACTGCTCCGCGACGCGCGCGAGCGGGCGCCCCACGCCGTCCAGCACGCCGCCCAGCAGCCCGGGGCCGAGCATCACGGAGAGCGTGTCCCCCTCGCGCTCCACCGGCTCGCCGAGCGTGAGGCCGTTCGTGTCCTCGTACACCTGCAGCGTGCCCGACTGGCCGTGCACGCGCACGATCTCGGCCATGAGCCGCCGCTCCCCCACGCGCGCGAGCTCGTAGAGCGCCGCGCCCTTCAGCGGCGCGGCCTCCACCAGCGCGCCCGCGATGCGGGTGATCCGCGCGCCGCTCATTGCAGTCGCACCCGGTAGCCGATCGCGCGCTGCAGCAGCGCGAGGATGTACGCCGCCGGTTCCGCCGGCTGCTCCTCCCACGAGGGCGCGGGGAAGGGGATCACGATCGGCACGGCGCGCTTCGCCAGCTCGGCGCGGTCCTCGTCCGACACGAACGGGAGCAGCGCATCGTCCACGAGGAGGAGCGCGTTCCCCTCGTCGCGCGCGAGCTCGGCCACCCGCAGCCCGGCATCGGGGCCAGCCGCGAGCTCCGTCACCGGCAGCCCCGCGAGCGCGAAGCCGTCGGCGAGCCCGGGACGGGAGATCACGCGCACGCTGCCGCGCATCATGGCGCCACCACCCCCGCGGCGAGCGCGGGCGCGGGCATGCCGAGCGCGATCCCCCACGCGATGCGCGTCAGGTCGCGCACCTCGGCGCGGAGCCGGGCCACGAAGTAGAGCACCGGCCCCAGCCCGATCGGGTCGCGCCGCGCGTGCGCGCGTTGCACCGCGAGATGCGTCTCGATCGTCGCGCGGTCGAGCGCATCCGCCGCGGGCACGCCGCCGCGCGCGAGCAGCGCGCCGAGCGGCGTGGCGGGCATCTCCAGCGCCAGCGGCGCGAGCGCGGCCGCGGGATCCTCGGCGAGCGCGGCGGTCCACGCGCCCTGCGCGAGGAGGGTCACGCGCACCCAGTCCTTGAACGGCGCCCCGGCGTAGTACGCCACCGCCTCCGCGCGCCGGGTGAAGCGCAGGTCGAGGCGCCCTTCCAGTGTGTAGAGGTCCGGTTGCTCGCGCGCGGCCTCCTCGAGGATCGCGCTCGCGAAGGGGTGCCCCCATGCCGCGAGCAGCGCGGCCACCGCCGCGGTGGTCGGCTGCTGCGTGAGCTCGTCGAGCGCCGCCTCGGGCAGCGACGGCGTCGCGATCAGCCCGGCGCGCCGTTCATCGGGGGGCGCGCCCGCCGCCGCGCCGCGCAGCGCGGCGCGGATCGAGCGGTGGTCCTCCGCCTCGTACACCGGCGCGATGCGCGTCACCCGGCCGCCGCACCACCGCGCGAGCACCGCGAGGCGCGCTCCCATCACGCGGCGCGCCGCGCGCTCCAGCAGCGGCGGGCTCGGCGCGCGCCGCTCGGCCGCCGGCAGGTACTCCGGAGCGAGCCGCTCGAGCGATGACCAGAGCGACGGCAGGTCGGGCGTGCGCGCCAGCGTGCGCAGCGTGTCGCCGCCCACGAGCCGCGTGCTCAGTCCCGCCGCGCGCGCCACGACGTCGCCCCAGGCCTCGCTCACGGCGCGCCCTCCACCGCGGCCGCCAGCTCGATCGCCAGCGCGCCGCGCATCCGCGCGAGCCGCGTCTCCGCGGTCGCGTCCACCACCAAAGACCCGTCGGCCATCTCCGTGCGCACGCCGGCGGCGATGCCGTCGTCCGGCGTCACCGTGGTCGCCGCGCGGGCGGCGGCGAGCGCGCGCACCGCGCCCGCGTCGCGCGGTGCGCAGCGAAGCACCGCGGCCCCGTCCGGCAGGTACGCCACCGAGTCGGCCACCGCGCGCGCCAGCCATTCGGGCGTCTCCGCGGCCGCGAGCATGCCGCGCGCCGCCTCGAGCACGCGGTCGACCATCTCCTGCCGGGCGCCGAGGGCCGAGCGGCGTGCCCGCGCCTTCGCCTCGATGCGCGCCGCGCTCTCGCGCTCCGCCGTCAGCGCGAGGTGCGCCGTGCGCGCGTCCTCCACGGCGCGCGCCGCCCGCGCCGCCGCCTCCCCCTCGAGCCGCGCCGCCTCGTCGCGGGCGCGCGCCACGATCGCCGCCGCCTCGCGCTCCCCATCGGCCGCGAGCTTCGAGAGCAGCGCCCGGGCCTTGTCGCCGTCGCTCACCCGGCGCCTCCCGCGCGCAGGATGATCAGCACCGCGACCACGAAGCCGAGGATCACCATCGTCTCGGGGATCGCCACCATGATCACCGCCTGCGCGCCGAGCTCCGGCTTCTCGGCGAGCGCCGCGGAGATCGCGGTGCCGATCCGGGACTGCGCCCACGCGGTGGCGAGGGCCGTGAACACCATCACGCCCGCCGCCGCGACTGCCGCCCAGATGTACGTCATAGTCCGCTCCCTGTGAGATCAACGCGGCGCGCCGGGGGACCAGTGCGCCAACGGCCGGTACGGCTGCCCGCCCGGACTGTAGAACTTCCCGAAGAACTCCACGTAATGCAGACGCAGCGCATGGATGGTCGGGCCGAAGAGCCCGATCGCGAAGTTCACGAGATGGAAGAGCAGCGCGAAGATCAGCCCGATCGCGACGCTCCCCATCGTCCCCACCATGCGATTCGCCACCACCGCGAGCATCACGCTCGCCGTGCCGAGCGCCATGATGCGCGCGTAGCTGAGCGCGTTGCCCACGCTCGCGAGCAGCTCCACCGGCGCCACCAGCCCCTCCGTGAGGATCAGGATGGGGAACGCCACGAGGAGCGCGATCACCGCGGGCATGAAGAGCGCCTTCGGCAGCACCTCGAACGCGGCGAGCAGCGCCGCCACGATCAGCAGCACCATCGCCGCCGTCACCCCCTTCCCGATCGCGTGCCGCGGCTCGCTGCGGCGCAGGCTCAGCGCGCCGAGCACGAGACCGAGCACCACGTGCACGAAGCCCAGCCCCACCGCGAGCGCGAGCGCGGCCAGCACCCCCTCCGCGCGGTCGAAGAGCACCGGCTTCATCCCGAAGAGCCGCTGCCCCATGTCGCCGAAGAACTCCCCGTACAGCACGCCGAAGATCATCGTGAACACCGCCATCGGCACCGCCATGTCGCCCACCTTCCGCATCGCCGAGGCGGGCGCCGCCTTCCGGCGGATGAGCATCGCGATCGCCAGCAGCATCAGCCCGTAGCCCACGTCGCCGAGCATGATGCCGAAGATCAGCGGGAAGAAGACCGCCACGAAGGGCGTCGGGTCGATCGTGCCGTAGGCGGGGAGCGGCATCACGCGCACCAGCAGCTCGAAGGGGCGGAAGACGCGCGGGTTCGCGAGCACCACCGGCGCGTCGCGCGCCGTCCACTTCTCGCGCGCGATCGTCTCGAGCACCACGTCGTCGCCGAAGCGCTTGGAGATCTCCGACTCGAGCCGGAGCATCGAGCTCGTGGGCAGCCACCCCTCCACGGTGAACGCGTGCGCGGTGACGCCGCAGCGCGACACCGCCTCGAGCTCGAGCAGACGGTCGTGCATCGGCCCCCGCGCCGCGAGCAGCGCCGGGGCGTGCTCCTCGGCGAGCTGTGTCCGCTCGCGCGCCAGCGCCTGCGCGTCGCGCGGGATCGTCTTCAGCCGCTCGAGCATGCGCGGCACGGCCTCCGACAGCGACGCGCCGGCGTAACCGGCGGGCATCGGGATCTCGGGGAGCCGCGCGTCGGCCAGCGCGCGCTCGATGCGGGCCGCGAAGCTCTTCGGCAGCACGAGCAGGAGCGCCACGTCCCCGCTCGCCAGCTCGTGCGTCGAGATCGCGAACTCCGGCCCCACCTCCTTCCGCAGGGCGTCGCCGAGCTGCGGGATCACCGCGCGCTCGTGCGCCGGCACCACGGCCGCGTAGGTGGTGAGGTGCGGGAAGCGGGCCACGCCCTCCAGCGCGTGCTCGAAGGCCGCGAAGAAGTCGCGGTACTTGAGGATCAGCGCCTTCTCCTCCGCGAGGCCGGCCGCGCGCTTCTCGATCGCGTCGGCGGCGCGGCGCGCACGCCGCGCGCGGCGCGCGATCGCCGGCAGGTCCGGCGTGCCCGAGGCCGCGGCCGAGCGCCGCCCCGCGGCGTGCATCTCGGCGAGCGCCGCGTCCGTGTCCTCGAGGATGCGCGTGAGCTGCCGCTGGAGCCGCTGCTCGCGCGGCGTGAGCGCGAGCGCCTGCACCGGCTCGTCGCGCCCCGCGTCGGCGAGATGCAGCAGCCCGATGTCCTGGAGCGCCGCCAGCGCCTCCGGCAGCCGCCCGCGCGGACCGATCAGCCGCACTTTCGCCATCGGGATGATCATCGTGCGCTCCCGCGGCGCTCAGGCGCCGTACACCCGTGCCACCACCCGCGCCGCCAGCGTGCGCGCGCGCTCCCCATCCACCGCCGCGAAGCGCGCGGCGTCGGCGCGCGCCCGCTCATCGATCGCGGCGAGCTCGGCCTGCACCTCGCGCCCGTGGCGCACGTCCAGCGCGGCGACCTCCCGCGCGATCGCGTCACCCAGCCCCGCGTCCGCCGCCGCCGCGCGCTCGCGCGCGCCGGCGAGGATCGCCTCCGCCTCCGCCCGCGCGGCGTCCATGCGAGAACGCAGCGCCTCCTCGGTCTCGAGCAGGGCGCTGAGCGCGTCATGGCCGCGCGGCGCGGGTGGGGACTTCGGGGCGGCATGCGTCACCCGTTTACGGTGCCGGATGGGGGGCGATCCCGTGAGGCGGGAAGCGCCTCTCTGCTGTAGGAGGAGTCCCGACCTGTGCATGCGAGATTCGGGTTTCATTCGGTTTCCAGTCGCTACCATACTATTGTCGAGCGACCGGTGCGCTGTCGTGTGCGAAGTCGGACCGGGATCGCACTCGCCTCCGCGCCTTCCTCGTGCCACGTTCGGACATCCGGTCCCGATACCGGACGAAACCCAGCAACCCTGGGACCCGTTCGGCTCTCTAACCACGCGATGCGGCGCTCCGGCGCGCGCATCGCGTGCGGCACGCGCCTTGCACTTCCGGCACCCATCGAACGCGCTCACCCGAACCCAGCGGCACGTGGACGTCGCACGCACCCCCAAGAAGAAGACCAATCGCAACATCCTGATCGGCGCCGGCATCGCCGGCGTCATCCTCGTGACGATCGCCGTGGGGCGGCTGAGTCCCGCCGCGCCGTCGGTGGATGTGGCCACGCTGCTGCGCGACTCCGTGCGCCGCGGCGACATCGCCATCGAGGTGCGCGGTCCCGGCACTCTCGTCCCCGAGCACATCCGCTGGATCACCGCGCAGACCTCCGCGCGCATCGACCGGCTGGTGGTGCAGTCGGGACAGCGCGTGAACGCGGGCGACGTCCTCCTGGACATGTCCAACCCCGACGTCGAGATCCAGGCGCTCGAGGCCGAGCGCAACTACGACCAGTCGCGGCAGGACCTGTACACGATGCGCACCAACCTCAACTCGCAGCGGCTGCAGGAGGAGGGGGTGGTCGCGACGGCGCGCACGAACCTCATCACCGCGCGCCAGGACGCGTCGGCCGCGGAGTCGCTCGTCACGAAGCAGCTCATCTCCCCCTTCGACGCGAACACCAAGCGGGCGGCGGCGCAGGAGATGGAGACGCGCTACAACGTCGAGCGCCAGCGGCTCGCGCTCATGTCGGTGGTGGTCGATTCGCAGATCGCCGTGCAGACGGAGCAGGTGGGGCGCCTCAAGGCGATCGCCGCCTTCCAGCGCCAGCGCGCGCAGGGGCTGCAGGTGCGCGCCCCCGACGCGGGGATCGTGCAGGAACTCACCCTCCAGCCCGGGCAGTGGGTCACCGAGGGGACGACGCTCGCGAAGGTGGTGCAGCCGGGGAAGCTGAAGGCGGTGATCCGCATCCCCGAGACGCAGGCGAAGGACGTGCAGATCGGGCAGGCGGCCTCCGTCGACACGCGCAACGGCATCGTCGCGGGGCACGTCGCGCGCAAGGATCCCTCGGCGACGAACGGCACCGTGACGGTGGACATCTCGCTCGACGGCGCGCTCCCCGCGGGCGCGGTGCCCGATCTTTCCGTGGACGGCACGATCAAGATCGCGCAGCTCAAGAACGTGCTCTACACCGGGCGCCCCGCGTACGGCGCGGGCTCCGGGCAGGTGGGGCTGTTCAAGGTGGTGGAGGGCGGCGGCGCCGCGGTGCGCGTGCCGGTGGTCCTGGGACGGAGCTCGGTCACCACGGTGGAGATCGTGAGCGGTCTCGCGGTGGGCGACGTCGTGATCCTCTCGGACATGACGCAGTACGACAACGTGGAACGAGTCCGTCTCAAGTAACCGAGGAGAACCCCCATGGCGACGAACGGCGCGAGCGGCGAGCCGCTCATCAAGCTCGAAGGCATCCAGAAGGTCTTCTACACCGATGAGGTGGAGACCCACGCGCTCGAGGACGTGCACCTCGAGATCAAGAAGGGCGAGTACATCGCGATCTCCGGCCCCTCGGGCTGCGGCAAGACCACGCTGCTCTCGCTGCTCGGGCTGCTCGACACGCCCACGAAGGGCGAGTACCTGCTCGACGGGCAGCCGGTGGCGAACCTCGACGCGGCCGAGCGCGCGCGCGTGCGGAACCGGCAGATCGGTTTCATCTTCCAGGCGTTCAACCTGATCGGCGATCTCACGGTGTACGAGAACGTGGAACTGCCGCTGACGTACCGCGGCATGGGCGCCGCCGAGCGGAAGGAGCGCGTGAACGCGGCGCTCGAAAAGGTCGGGATGTCGCATCGCGTGAAGCACTATCCGGCGCAGCTCTCGGGCGGCCAGCAGCAGCGCGTGGCGGTGGCGCGCGCCGTGGCCGGCGACCCGGCGATCCTCCTCGCCGACGAGCCGACGGGGAACCTCGACTCCACGAACGGCGAGAGCGTGATGGAGCTCCTGCGCGACCTGCACCGCAACGGCTCCACGATCTGCATGGTCACGCACGACCAGCGCTACGCCAAGCACGCGGACCGCGAGGTGGACCTCTTCGACGGTCGGGTGGTGGAGGAGCAGACGGCGGCGCACGCGTAGGACCTCCCCTCTCGCGCGAGGGCCCCATGGACACACTGTGGCAGGACCTGCGCTACGCCGCGCGCGCGCTCCGGCGGAGCCCGGTGTTCACCCTCGCGGCGGTCGCGACGCTCGGCCTGGGCATCGGCGCCAACACCGCCGTGTTCAGCATGGTGAACGGGCTGTTGCTGCGCGCGCTCCCGTACCCGGAGCCCGACCGGCTCGTGGTCGGGTTCGCCCGCCGCGGGAGCGAGCGGATCCTGCTCCTCGGGTACCCCGACGTGCTCGCGTGGCGCGCCGAGAACCACACGTTCGAGGACATCGGCGTCGAGCGCAGCCAGAGCGTGAACCTCACGGGCGTCGATGCGCCCGACCGGTTGATCGGCACCTTCATCACCGCGAACACGCTCTCCATCCTCGGCGCGCGCGCCGAGCGCGGGCGCCTCTTCACGCCGGAGGAGACGGCGCCAGGGACGGGACAGGCGGTGGCGGTGATCTCGCACGGCACGTGGGTGGGGCGCTTCGGCGGCGATCCGGCGATCATCGGCCGCTCGATCACGCTCAACGGGCGCCCGCACGCCGTGATCGGGGTGACGGCGGCGGGCTTCCACGAGCCGCAGAGCGCGATCGAGGTCTGGCTGCCCATCACCTCCGCGCCGGCGCCGAACTGGGCGGAGCGCGGCGGGTTCGGCATGTGGACCATCGGGCGGCTCAAGCCCGGTGTCACGCTGGCGCAGGCGCAGCAGGACCTCTCGGCGATCTCGGCGCGCCTGGCGGCGGCGTATCCGGCGACGAACGGCGGCATGGACGCGAACCTCATCCCCCTGCGCGAGCTCATGGTCGGGCAGCTCCGGCCGGTGCTGCTCACGGTGTTCGGATTCGTGGCGGTGGTGATGCTCATCGCGTGCGCCAACGTGGCGAACCTGCAGATGGCGCGCGCCACCGCACGGCGACGGGAGCTGTCGCTGCGCGCGGCGCTCGGGGCGGGACGGACGCGGCTCGTGCGCCAGCTGATCACCGAGAACCTGCTGCTCTCGGCGATCGGCGGGGGGCTTGGCGTGCTCCTCGCGGGCTGGACGATCCGGCTGCTGGCCGCGTCGGTGCCCGGCGGGATCCCGCAGTTCGCGGACATCGGGCTCGATGGCGGCGTCCTCGCGTACACCGCGGCGGCGACGCTCGGGGCGGGGCTCCTGTTCGGCGCGGCGCCCGCGCTCTACGCCGGCCGGATCGGACTGCGCACCGCGATCGATGAACGGTCGCGGGGCGGCGGTGGCGGCGGGCGCGGACGCGAGGGAGTGGTCGTGGCGCAGCTCGCGCTCTGCACGGTGCTGCTCGTGGGCGCGGGGCTGCTCACGCGCTCGCTGCTCGCGCTCCGGCGCGTCGACCCGGGCTTCGATGCGTCCCACGTGCTCACCGCGGAGTACCGGCTGCCCATCACCAAGTACCGCACGCCGGAGGAGATCGACCGGTTCCACGCCAGCGCGCTCGCGGCGATCCGCCGCGTGCCGGGGGTCACCGACGCCGCGCTCGTGGAAGCGGTGCCGCTCAGCGGGAACTTCGGCCGGGTCACGTACGAGCTCGACGGCGTCGCGACGCCGGATCCGAAGCCCGCCGCGCTGGACAACGTGATCAGCGACCGCTTCTTCCGCACGATGCGGATGCCCATCGTGGCGGGCCGCGATTTCGACGCGAACGACCGCGCAGGTGCGCCGCCGGTGGCCATCGTCAGCCGCAGCTTCGCGCGCGCGGCGTGGCCGGGACAGGATCCCCTGGGGCGGCGGGTGAAGCTGCTCGGCCCGCCCGACCGCTGGGTGACGGTGGTGGGGCTGGTGGAGGATCTCAAGCAGCGCGGGCTGGACGATCCGCCGAGTGCCGAGATCTACGAGGCGACGGCGCAGCAGCCGGACATCTTCAGCAGCGTGGTGGCGCGCACGTCGGGCGACCCCGATGCGTTCGCGAACGCGCTGCGGGGCGCGATCTGGAGCGTGGACCGCGACCAGCCCGTATGGAAGGTCCGGTCGCTGGCATCGCTCGTGGACCACGACATCGCCCCGCGCCGTTTCGCGCTGGCGCTGGCGGGCCTCTTCGCGGGGCTCGCCGTGCTGCTCGCCATCGTCGGCGTCTACGGCGTGATGAGCTATCTGCTGCTGCAGCGCACGCGGGAGATGGGGATACG
>DATKOH010000120.1:0-2242 GCA_035524735.1 Gemmatimonadaceae bacterium | reverse complement strand
TGCAGCGTGTTGCGATTGAGACCGAGAAGCCGCGCCGCGCGCACCCGGTTGCCGCCGGTCTTCTCCAGCGCCAGCTCGATGAGCGGCCGCTCCACCAGCGCCAGCACGGTGTGGAAGAGGTCGCCCGTTCCGTGCTCGCCTGCCGCAGACGCCATCCCCTCCACGAAGGGCTTGAGCTTCCGGCGGACGATCTCCTCGAACGAACCCTCTTCCTCGGCGGTGACGGGGGCGGGCGGCGCTTCGAAATCGGTCGGTCCCAGCGTCTCCCCGCGCGCCTGCACGACCGCGCGGCGAACGGCGTTCTCCAACTCGCGCACGTTGCCCGGCCAGCGGCGCGCGGCGAGCATCTCCAGCGCCTTCGGGGCAATCGATTTCGCCGGCACGCCCGCCTCGCGCGCGGCTCGCGCGGCGAAGTGCGCGGCGAGCAGCGGAATGTCCTCGCGCCGCTCCTCCAGCGGCGGCAGGGAGATCTCCACCACGCGGAGCCGGTAGTAGAGATCGTCGCGGAAGGCGCCCTGCTCGACGAGCGCCGGGAGATCGGCGTTGGTCGCGGCGATCAGCCGCACGTCGGTCTTCACCGGCGCGGTCGCGCCCAGCGGCGTCACCTCGCGCGATTGCACGGCGCGCAGGAGCTTCGCCTGCAGCGGCCGCGGGAGCTCGCCGATCTCGTCGAGGAAGAGCGTGCCGCCGCGCGCCGCCTGGAAACGTCCCGGGCGGTCGGCGACGGCGCCGGTGAACGCGCCGCGCGTCGCTCCGAAGAGCTCGCTCTCCAGGAGCTCCGCGGGGATCGCCGCGCAGTTCACCGCGAGAAACGGCGCGCCCGCGCGCGGCGAGTGCGCGTGGATGGCGCGCGCCACCAGTTCCTTGCCGCTGCCGGAGGGGCCGAGCAGCAGCACCGTCTCCAGCGTCGGGGCCACGCGGCCGATCGCCTTGAAGACTTCGCGCATGGCGCGGCTCTTCCCCACGATTCCGGAATCGGGCGTGCCCGGCTCCGCCGCGGGGTCGCCTCCGCGCAGGCGCTTCACTTCCTCGGCCAGCCGCCGGCTGGCGATGGCGCGCGCCACGAGGATCTCCACCTCGTCCACGTCGAACGGTTTTGCCAGGTAGTCCCACGCGCCGCGCTTCATCGCCTCGATGGCGTGCTTCCCCTCGTCGAGCGCGGTGAGCAGCAGCACCGCCGGCGCTGCGTCCCCCTTGGTGCGTGCGTGGTCCAGGACCGCGAAGCCGTCGCGCCCCGGCATGCGCACGTCCACCAGCGCGACGTCGAAGGCGCTCTCGTCGAGCGCACGCACGGCGGCGTCGCCGTCGGCGGCCTCCACCACCTCGTGTCCCGCCTGCTGCATGGCGCGCGAAAGCACGAAGCGCACGGACGCGTCGTCGTCCGCGACGAGGACCCGTCCCACCACGTGCGGCGTGCCGGTGCTCATCGCGCGCTCTCCGCGGGCAGCGAGGCGGGGAGCGTCACTACGAAGCGTGCGCCGCGCGTCCGGGAGACAGGCGCCTCCAGCGCGATCGTTCCCGCGTGGTCGTGCGCGATCTTCAACGCCGCCGCGAGCCCCAGCCCCGTCCCCGAGGCCTTGGTGGTGAAGAAGGGCTCGAACAGCTTTTCGCGCGACTCCGGCGGAACGCCGGGACCGTCGTCCTCGACCGCGGCGCTCACCAGCGCGTGCAGGTGGCCGGCGGGATCGCGCCACTTGCGGCCCGTTTCCACGCGCGTCTCCACGCGCACGTGCTTCGCGGGCGCTTCCAGCGCGTTGCGCAGCAGGTTGAGGAAAAGCCGCCGCAGGAGGTCGGCGTCGCCGTCCACGGGAGGCAGCGACGGATCGAGATCGAGGTCGATCTTCGCTTCGCCCGTCGTGCCCTGCAGGAGCGCGAGCTCGTGGAGCAGCCGGTTGAGGTCCACGGGTTCGCGCGAGCGCGAGATCTCCGAGGCGGAAAGGTCGCGGAGGCGGTCGACCAGCGCCGCGATGCGGTCGACCTCGCGCACGATCACGTCCAGGTATTCCCGCGATTCGGGGGGAGCCTTGCGCCCGAGCAGCTGCGCGGCGCCGCGGATCCCGCCCAGGGGGTTCTTCACCTCGTGGGCGATGCCCGCAGCAACGGTCGCCAGCGACGCCAGCCGTTCCGACCCGCGCGCGTCGTCGGCAAGGCGTTGCGTAACCGATCGGTCCCGCAGGCTGACCACCACCCCGTTGCCGGGGATGGGGCTGGCCAGGGCGTCCACCGCCGTTTCCCCCACCCG
>DATKOH010000119.1:0-13793 GCA_035524735.1 Gemmatimonadaceae bacterium | reverse complement strand
CCTTCCGCCCTTCCAAACGCTCACGCCCAACCGCGCCCCTGCCGTTCCAAACGCTCACGCCCAAACGCGCCCCTTGCCGTTCCAAACGCTCACGACCAAACGCGCCCCTCGCCCTTCCAAACGCTCACGCCCAACCGCGCCCCTTGCCTTCCAAACGCTCACGCCCAACCGCGCCCCTGTGTAGTTAGACCACCACCATCGCATCCCCATACGAGTAGAACCGGTACCCCGCCGCCACCGCCTCCGCGTACGCGCGCATCGTGAGCTCGTATCCGGCGAACGCCGCCACGAGCATGAGGAGCGTGGAGCGCGGCAGATGGAAATTCGTGATGAGCCGGTCCACGGCGCGGAAATCGTACGGCGGACGGATGAACAACCGCGTGTCCCCCGCGCCCGCGCGCACCGTGCCCCCGCCCGCCGCGGCCGCGCTCTCGAGGGTGCGCGCCGTGGTCGTCCCCACGGCCCACACCGCGCCCCCCGCGGCGCGCGTCGCGTACACCGCCGCCGCGGCCTCGGCGCTCACCTCGTACCACTCCTCGTGCATCTCGTGCGCCGCGGGATCCTCCACCTCCACCGGCTTGAAGGTGCCGGCGCCCACGTGCAGCAGCACCTCCGCGCGCCGCACCCCGCGCGCCTCCAGCGCCGCGAGCAGCTCGGCGGTGAAGTGCAGCCCCGCCGTGGGCGCCGCCACCGAGCCCGCCTCGCGCGCGTACACCGTCTGGTAGCGCTCGGCGTCCGCTGGCGCATCGGCGCGCGCGATGTACGGCGGCAGCGGCACGTGCCCGTGCCGCTCGATCGCGCGCTCGGCGCCCTCCGCCGCGCGCAGCCGCACCACGCGCGTGCGCCGCTCGGTGAGGCGCTCGATCTCCACGTCGAAGCCGGGGGCGATGTGCAGCGTCCGTCCCGGGCGGAGCTTCCCCCCGGGACTCACCATCGCCTCCCAGCGGTCGTCGCCGAGCGCGCGCAGGAGGAGCACCTCCCCGGGCGCGCCGGAGTCGCGCACGCCGAGCAGCCGCGCGCGCATCACGCGCGTGGTGTTGAGCACGAGCAGGTCGCCGGCGGAAATGAGCGACGCGAGGTCGGGGAAGCGGCGGTGCGTGATCCGCCCCGTGGCGCGCTCCACGACCATGAGCCGGCTCGCGTCGCGGTGCGCGGCGGGCGCCTGCGCGATCAGCGCGGGCGGGAGCTCGTACGCGTAGTCGGAGGTGCGCGAGCCGGGCGCGCCGCGCGCCGTCACTCGACCATCGTCACGAGACTCTGCCGCCGCGTCGTGACGTTGGCCACGAGATCGGTCACGTCCACCGTGATGAGGTACGGGCCGGCGGGGGCGTTTCCCACGTCGAGCGTCACGTAGTCCACGCTCACCGGGCCGGCCGCCACCTCGCGCGGGAAGGTGAGCGACACGCGGTCGGATCCCGAGCCGGAGAGCCCCACGGCGCCGCCGATGCCGCCCACGATCCGCGTGAAGAACTCGCCCACGCCCCCCGCGTGCAGCCGCTGCACGGTGACGGTCACGCGGTAGCGGTCGAGTCCCTTCAGCGGCGCGAAGCCATACATCTCCCAGAGCAGCGCGAAGGGATGGCCGCGGCGCACCACGGCGAGATCGGGGGAGATGAGGAAGTCGGTCCACCGCGCGGGCGTGTCGCTGCGCGGCGTGAGGCGGTCGGCCACGAGCAGGTCGCTGAGCCCGAAGCCCGTCTCGCCCACGACCTCGATGCGGCTCGCCGCGCGCGCGCCGCGGCGCGCGTCGGGCTGCAGCGCCTCCACGCGATAGAGGAACGAGCCCGCGTGCAGCCGCGTACGCCACGCGCGGATCTCCACCGGGTCCGCGTGCTCGAAGTCCACCGTCTCGTGCACGTGCCGCGTGAAGACCGGTGTGCCGCGCCAGGTGAGCGCCAGGATCGAGATGTCCACGGCGCCCTTCGCGAGGTCGACGTTCTCGATCATGCGCCCCACCGGCAGCGCCGCCGCCACGAACACGTCGCCCGAGTCGTCGCCGGCGCGGAAGCGCACCAGCTGCACGGGGATCGAGTCCACCATGTTGCGGTCGCCGACGTTCGTGTACACCGCCGGGATCGTGTCGCGCAGCCGCTCCAGCTCCTTCTTGTCCTCCGGCTCCAGCGTCACCACGCCGTACGTCGGCAGGATGCGGAAGAGGAAGGTCTCATCCTCCGTGTACCACCAGAGGATGTAGGTGCGCGGGTCCTCGCGCCGCGAGCGCGTGTCGGGGGGGAAGGAGATCACGGCCGGCGGCGGGCCGTAGCGCACGTACACCTCGCCCCGCTCCGTGTCGGCGCCGTAGATGTGGAACTCCTCCACGCTGAACCGCAGCTCCGCGTACACCACCCGGCTGAGGAACTCGAGGCGGTCCTCGTTGTCGGGGGTCGCCCAGAGCGGATCGGCCAGCAGCCAGTACATCCGCGCGTCGTCCGCCTGGTCGAGGTCGGGCAGGCGCGCGTGCGCCGCCGAGTCCTTCGGCGTGATCACGCGCGTCATGCGGTCGTAGCGCGCCTTCATCTCCGGCGTCATGTACTTCACGGCGGAGTCGAACGCGGCCGCGGCGGCCACGGGATCGCGCACGCGGTGCAGCGCCATCCCCTCGCAGAGCCACGCCCACGGGTCCGCCGGGTGCGCGAGCAGCCGCAGCCGCGCGGCGTGCTCCACCTCCATCCACCGCTGCCGGTCGGCGAAGAGCATCTCGAGATGGCGGAAGGCGCGCAGGTCGTCGGGATCGTAGCCCACGGCGTCGGTGAAGTAATCGCTCGCCTTCAGGTACTCCACCTGCCCGGACCACTCCTGCGACGCGGCGCGGATCGACTCGTTGTCCACGAAGTACGCGATCGACCGCGGGTCGTGCGTGAAGGAGCGGTCCTTCACGTTCTTCACCACGGCGTTGTAGATGGTGCGGTCGGCGCGGTCGACGTACTTGCGCCACCAGGTCATCCCCATCTCGTCCGACGCGCGCGCGATCGCGCCCGAGTCGTTCTGCTGCCGCGCCACGGCGAGGGCGTGCGCGAAGAGGTCGGTGGCGCGGCCGCGGGTGGCCGCCGAGTTCGACGTGAGGTAGAAGCGGCCGAGGTCCACGTTCCAGCGCGCATCATCGGGACGCAGCGTGAGCGCGCGCTTGAGCGAGCTGTCGGCCACCGCGAGCAGCGTGTCGTTGGCCACGCGCTTCATGTAGCCCACGCGGTCCTCCGCGCGCGACATCCGCCAGGCCAGCATGCCGCGGGCGTGCCACGCGGCCGCATCCTGCGGATCCTCGGTGACGGCGCGGGTGAGGAGACGGCGCGCGCCCGCGCTGTCGCCCGCGGCGGCGAGGGAATCCGCCTGCAGCACGAGGTCCGGGCGCGGCGGCTCGCGCCGCTCCTGCGCGGGCGCGGAGGCGGCGGCGATGGCCAGGGCGGCGACGGCGGCCGCGACGGCGCGGAACGGGGGGAGGCCGCGCATGAGGAATGGAATGCGGAGCGCGGCCGCGCCTGTCAAGCGCGGCGCGGATCCCGCGCCTAGAGCAGGCTCGGCTGCGCGGACCCTCCGTCCGCGGGCGGGGTATAACCCAGATGGCGGTACGCCTGCGGGGTGGCCACGCGCCCGCGCGACGTGCGCTGCAGGAAGCCGTTCTGCACGAGGAAGGGCTCGTACACCTCCTCGATCGTCGTCGGATCCTCGCCGATCGCCGCGGCGATCGTGTTGATCCCCGCCGGCCCCCCGTCGAACTTCTCGATCAGCGTGCGCAGCACGCGCGCGTCCATGTCGTCGAGCCCGAACTCGTCCACCTCGAGCATCGCCAGCGCATCCTGCGCCACGGCGAGCGTGATGCGCCCCTGCGCCTTCACCTGCGCGTAGTCGCGCACGCGGCGGAGCAGACGGTTGGCCACGCGCGGCGTGCCGCGCGCCCGGCGCGCGAGCTCGTGCGCGCCCCCCTCGTCCACCGGCACCCCCACCACGGTCGCCGAGCGCGTCACGATCTCCTCCAGCTCGTCCACCGGGTAGTAGTTCAGCCGCTGCACGATCCCGAAGCGCGCGCGCATCGGCGGCGTCAGCAGCCCGAAGCGCGTCGTCGCGCCGATGAGGGTGAAGCGCTCCACCGGCATCGTGATCGTCTGCGCCTTCGGCCCCTCCGACAGCCGGATGTCGATCTTGTAGTCCTCCATCGCCGGATAGAGGAACTCCTCGATGATCGGCCGCAGGCGGTGGATCTCGTCGATGAAGAGGATGTCGTTCGGGCGCAGGTTGGTGAGCGTGCCCACGAGGTCGCCCGGCTTCTCGAGCGCGGGCCCCGACGTGGTGCGCAGGTTCACCCCCATCTCGCGCGCGATGAGCTCGGCGAGCGTCGTCTTGCCGAGCCCCGGCGGTCCGTAGAAGAGCACGTGGTCGAGCGGCTCGCGCCGCTGCACCGCCGCGTCGATGTAGATGCGCAGCGCGTCCTTCACCTTCCCCTGGCCGATGAACTCCGCCAGCCGCTGCGGGCGCAGCGACAGTTCGACCACGGTCTCCTCGGGGATCGCTTCCGGGGTGGTGATCTCGGCGCGCATCACGACAGGGTAGAGGGGGGAGCGGGCGGGGGGAAGGGGCGGGGAGGGCGGGCCGGCCGGCGCCTACACCTTCGCGCGGATCGTCGCCAGCCGCTCGCTCGCCTTCTCCAGCGTCGCGAGCTGCTTGCAGAAGGCGAAGCGCACGATGGTCTTGCCGCCGCCGGCGTGGTAGAAGCTCGAGCCCGGCACCGGCGCCACGCCCACTTCCTTCGTGAGCCAGTGCGCGAACTTCGTGTCGTCCAGGTCGGAGAGCGCGGAGAAGTCGGCCATGATGTAGTACGCCCCCTCCGGCACGCTGAAGGCGAAGCCCGCCTCCGTGAGCCCCGCCACGATCACGTCGCGGCGCGCGCGGTACTCGAGCCCCATCTGGTTGTAGTACTCGGCGTCGAAGGCCATCCCCACCGCCGCCGCCTGCTGCAGCGGCGCCGGCGCGCCCACGGTGAGGAAGTCGTGCACCTTGCGGATCGCCACGCTCTCCTTCGCCGGCGCGATCGCGTAGCCGAGGCGCCAGCCCGTGCACGCGAAGGTCTTCGAGTGGCCGGAGATCGTCACCGTGCGCTCCGCCATCCCGGGCCACGTCGCCAGCACGTGGTGGTCGCCGGCGTAGCGGATGTGCTCGTAGATCTCGTCGGTGAACGCCCAGAGGTCGTGCTGCACGCACAGCTCCGCGATCGCGTCCATCTCCGCGCGCGTGAAGACGCGCCCGGTGGGGTTGTGCGGCGTGTTCACGACGATCGCCTTCGTCTTCTTCGTGACGGCCTTGCGCAGGCGGTCGAGGTCGAGGGTCCAGTTCGGCGGCTCGAGCGGCACGAACACGGGCTTCGCCTCGGCGAGGATCGCGTCCGGGCCGTAGTTCTCGTACCACGGCTCGAAGATGATCACCTCGTCGCCGGGGTCGATCATCGCGAGGAACACCGACGCCATCGCCTCCGTCGCGCCGCACGTCACCGTCACGTGCTTGTCGGGGTCGACGCTCATGCCGTACCAGCGGCGGTACTTCTCCGCGATGGCGAGCCGCAGCGGCGCGGCCCCCCACGTCACGGCGTACTGGTTGATGTCCCCCTGGATCGCGGCGCAGGCGGCGTCCTTCATCGCCTGCGGCATCGGGAAATCGGGGAACCCCTGCGCGAGGTTGAGCGCGCCGTGCTCGTTGGCGACGCGCGTCATCTCGCGGATCACGCTCTCGGTGAACGTGGCGGTGCGCTTGGCGGTGCTCACTTGCGGCCTCCGACTTTCGTGAGGGCGACGCGGATCAGTTCCATCGCCGTGGCGGCGCGCCCCTCGCTCTCCAGCGCGGCGCGCACCGCCTTCTCGGCATCGTTCGAATTGTAGCCCAGGCTCACCAGCGCGCGCACGGCGTCCTCCGCCACCGCGCCCTCCGTCCGCGCGCCGCCGCCGGCGGCGGCGACCGCGGTCAGGTCCTCCAGCTTGTCCCCCAGCTCGAGGATGATGCGCTCGGCGGTCTTCCGCCCCACCCGCGGCACCCCCTGCAGCGTCGCGAGGTCCTTCTCGCGGATGGCGCGCACCACGCGCTCGCCGCTCAGCGCGGAGAGCAGCCCCACCGCCAGCGCGGGGCCCACTCCGCTCGCGCCGATCAGCCGCTGGAAGACCTTCTTGTCGAAGGCGCTCGCGAAGCCCACGAGCAGCATCGCGTCCTCGCGCACGACGAGCTGCGCGTGCAGGTGCACCGGCTCCCCCACCGCGGGGAGCGCCTCGAACGCGCCGAGCGGGATGACCAGCTCGTACGCCACGCCCCCCTCGGTGAGCACCTCGGCGCGGTCCAGCTCCTTCGCGATCAGCGTGCCGCGCACCTGCGAGATCATCGGCGCGCGCTCCGCGCGGCCGGCGCGGCGGCGATCCGCTCCAGGTGCGCGCCCATGAGGTGCGCGAGCGCGGCCGCCACGCCGTCGGCGGCGTCCGACGGCTCCGGCGCGCGCGTGAGCCGCAGGAGCCGTGTGACCATGAACTGCACCTGCTCCTTCGTGGCGCTCCCGGTGCCGCACACCGACTTCTTCACCGCGGCCGGCGCGTACTCGTGCACCACGATCCCCGCCTGCTCGGCGGCGAGCATCGCCACGCCGCGCGCGTGCCCGAGCACCACCGTGGTGCGCACGTTCTTCGCGTAGAAGACGTCCTCGATCGCGACCGCCGCCGGGCGGTGCCGCGCGATGAGCTCGGCCACCGCCTCGTGGATGCCGCGCAGCCGGGCGGGGAGCGGGTCCTGCGCCGGGGTGCGGATCACGCCGCACTCGACGAGCTTCGGCGCGCCGTGCGGCTCCCCCGCCACGACGCCGTAGCCGGTGATCGCGGTGCCGGGGTCGATCCCGAGCACGATCACGGGTGGCGGCTCACGCCTTGGCCATCTCGGCCAGGTCGATGTCGAAGTTCGCGTCCACCTTCTGCACGTCGTCCAGCGACTCGAGCTCCTCCATGAGCTTGAGCAGCTGCTCGGCGTTCTTCCCCTCCACGTGCACCGTGTTCTTGGGGATCATCGTGATCTCCGCCTCGCGCACCGTGATCTTCTTGGCTTCGAGCGCGCTCTTCACGGCGTGCAGCGCCGTGGGATCGGTGGTGATGACGTACTGCCCTTCTTCGGTGACGACGTCCTCCGCGCCGCCGTCGAGCGCGGCCTCCATCGTGGCGTCCTCGGAGAACTTCGCGGCGTCCACGTAGATCTGCCCCTTCCGGTCGAACATCCAGGCCACGGAGTTCGCCGCGCCCATGTTGCCGCCGAGCCGCGTGAGCGCGTGGCGCACCTCGGCGACGGTGCGCGTGGCGTTGTCGGTGAGCGCGTGGATGAGGAGGGCGACGCCGCCGGGGCCGTAGCCCTCGTACATCACCTCGACGTACTCGACCCCCTCGAGCTCGCCGGTGCCCTTCTTGATGGCGCGCTCGATGTTCTCCTTCGGCATCGACGAATCGCGCGCCGCCTCGATGGCGGTGCGGAGGCGCGGATTGCCGGCGGGGTCACCGCCCCCCTGCTTCGCGGCGACGGTGATCTCGCGGATGAGCTTGGTGAACATGGCGCCACGCTTGGCATCCGTGGCGGCCTTGTAGTGCTTGATCTGCTTCCATTTGCTGTGGCCGGCCATGCGACATCCCCGGTTGGTGCGAGTGGGCCTCGGTGCGAGTAGAAGAATAAGGTTCGCGAGGCGCGGGGAGAAGGTGAGCGGCGGGTCGTACGCGGCGAAGCCGAACGCTCACGACCGCACGCGCCCGTCACCGGTCCGGATCGACCATGTCCTCGAACCGGAGCCACTTCTTGTAATAGTACAGATCGATGTACGTCGTCGGCCCCGTCCGGTTCTTGAGGATCGCCAGCTCCGTCGCCCCCTCCGTCCCGAACGCCGGCGCGTACAGCTCGTCCCGGTAGAGGCCGAGCACCACGTCCGCCAGCTGCTTCACCGCGCCCAGCGCGCCGAAATCGTCGAGCGTGGGCCGCATGTTCTCCCGCCCGGGCCTGAGCGCGGGCAGGTGCGACGTGACCAGCACCGCCACCCCTGCGCGCACGGCGATGTCCTTGAGCCGCCGCACCGCGTGCGCGTGCTCCTCGTCCTGCGCCAGCGCGCCGGTGGACACGTGCTGCAGCGGGTCGAGCACCACCAGCTCCACGCGCGCGTCCTTCGCCACGCCGCGGACGATCGCGTCGGGCCCCCCCTCCGGCATCCGCGCCACCTTCGGCAGCCGGTCGTGCATCCGCAGCGTCGCCGCGCCCACGCTCGCGCGCGTCTCGTCGTCCATCTCGCTGCCGCGCAGCTGGTCGATGCTCGCGCGCCCCTCGATCGCGAGCGCGCGCTCCAGCACCCGCTCCGGCTCCATCTCGGCGCTGTAGAACTCCACCACGCGCCCGGCCTCCGCCGCGCGCAGCGCGAAGGCCAGCGCCAGCGCGCTCTTCCCCACGCCCACGTCGCCGCCGAGCACGATCAGGTCCCCCCGCCGCATGCCACCCCCGAGCAGCTTGTCGAGCGTCGGGAAGCCGGTGGGCACGGTGCCGGTAGCCGGCGCGCCGTCGGCGACGGCGTCCGCGCGCTGCACCAGCTGCTTCAGTCGCGAGGGACGGGGCATGCCCGGATTATAGGAGCGCGCCATCACCGGGCAAGTGCGCCGCGCTCGTTGCCGCACCGGGACGACCACGGCTACATTCCGGCACGATGGCGCAACCGCTCAAGTCGGTCCTCTGGGTGGATGACGAGGCCGATCTCCTCGAATCCCACCGGATCTTCCTCCACGAGAAGGGCTTCGACGTCGACTCGGCCACCAACGCCGACGACGCCGTCGAGATGCTGCGCCGCAAGCCGTACGGCATCGTCCTCCTCGACGAGCAGATGCCCGGCAAGCGCGGCCTCGAGGCGTACAAGGAGATCCGCGAGCTCGACCCGCTCCTCCCCATCGTCATGGTCACGAAGAGCGAGGAGGATGCCACGCTCCGCGAGGCGATCGGCGTCGACATCCGCGACTACCTCGTCAAGCCGATCAATCCGCGCCAGGTGCTCTCGGTCATCACGCGCGTGCTCGAGGGGCCGCGCATCCGCGCGCAGGCGCTCTCGCGCGCCTTCGTCGAGCGCTTCCGCGCGATGGAGCTCGAGCGCCAGCCCGCGCTCGACTGGCGCGGCTGGATCGCGCGCTGGTCCGAGCTCGCCGAGTGGGACATCTCCCTCGCCGACGCCAAGGAGCAGAGCCTCTACGACTCGCTGCAGGGGCTCTACCCCAACCTCCGCCGCGACTTCGCCGAGTGGATGCGCACGGAGTACCCGCGCTGGCTGCGCGAGCTCGAAGGGGACCGCCCGCCGCTCTCGGTGGACGTGGTCTCCGAGTTCCTCCTCCCGATCCTCGAGCGGTCGCGCGCGGCGGTGTTCGTCGTGATCGACTGCCTGCGCCTCGACCAGTGGATGGTGCTGCAGCCCCTCCTCGCCCCCTGGTTCGACGTGGAGGTCACGCACCACTTCGCCGTGCTCCCCACCGCCACGCCGTACTCGCGCAACGCGCTCTTCTCGGGGCTCTTCCCCGGCGAGATCGCCGCCCGCTTCCCCGACTGGTGGGCGGAGAAGGAGGACGAATCGCTCAACGCGCACGAGCGGCAGCTGCTGGAGGCGCAGTTCGCCGAGCTGCAGGTGGAAGTGCCGGTGCGCTACGAGAAGATCTCCTCCAACGCCGACGTGGCCGACCTGGAGCGCCGCGTCTCCGGCGCCATCGCCGCCGAGGGCGTCACCGCCTTCGTCTTCAACTTCGTGGACCTGCTCACGCACGGGCGCTCCGAGAGCGCCATCCTCTACGAGGTGGCGAAGGACGAGATCGCCCTGCGCGCGCTCACGAAGCAGTGGTTCGAGCGCTCGGTGCTCCTCGCGCTCCTCAAGGAGGCCGCGCGTCGGCGCATCCCGGTGCTCATCACGAGCGACCACGGCTCGATCCACTGCGGCACCCCGGCCACCGTCTTCGCCAAGCGCGACGCCACCGCGAACCTGCGCTACAAGTTCGGCGAGGACCTGCGCGCCGAGCGCCCGGAGCACGCGCTCCTCTTCCCCAACGCGGACGACCTCCGTCTCCCGCGGCGCGGACTCGGCGCCAACACGCTGCTCGCGGTGGGCGACACCTTCTTCGTGTATCCCACCAAGCTGCGCGAGTACCAGTCGCGCTATCGCGGCTCCTTCCTGCACGGCGGCGTGACCCCGGAGGAGTGCATCCTCCCGGTGGCGCTGCTCACCCCGCGCCGCTAGTGCGCGCCGCCATCTTCTATCCGCGGCTGCTGAAGTTCCTGCGCCCGCACGCGTGGCGCATGGCGGGGAACATCTTCTTCAACCTGATCGGGGCGGGGCTCGACGGCTATTCCTTCGCGCTCCTCATCCCGTTCCTGAACGCGCTCTTCCAGCAGGCGCCCCTGCCGGTGAAGTCCGGCTGGGTGAACGACTTCCTGCACTGGACCGTCGGCGCCCTGCTCGACCCGGCGCACCCGATGGTGTCGCTGCGCAACGTCATCCTCGTCATCCTCGGCACGGTCGCGGTCAAGAACCTCTTCATCTGGTTCGCCGGCACGCTCGGTGCGCAGCTGCAGGAGTTCGTCACGCGCGACCTGCGCGATGCGCTCTACAGCCACCTGCTCGCGCTCCCGATCCGCTTCTTCACGAGCACCAAGGTCGGGCAGATCCTCTCGCGCGTGCTCGCCGACACCGAGCAGACCAAGAGCCTCGTCACCGAGCTCGTCACGCGCGCCATCTCCGCCGGCGCGCTGGTGGTCGTCTACATCGCCTTCCTCATCGGCATCTCCTGGAAGCTCACCCTCATCTCCCTCCTCGTCGCGCCGCTGCTCACCCTCTTCCTCCAGCCCGTGCTGCGCCGCCTCCGCCACGGCTACCGGATGCTGCGCAACGACCACGGCGAGATGATGAGCGTGATGCAGGAGAGCGTGAGCGGCATCCGCCTGGTGAAGTCGTTCTCGGCCGAGGCGTTCGAGGACCGCCGCTTCCTCAACGCGAGCCACAAGTACTCCGGCGGCCTCGTGCGCATGGCGAAGATCGCGCTCCTCGCGCAGCCCATCACCGAGACGCTCGGCGCCGTGATCGTCGTCCTCCTGCTCTGGATCGGCGCGCAGGAGGTGTTCGCCGGTGAGCTGCAGGCGTCGCAGTTCCTCGTCTTCGTGGCGCTCGTCATGCGCCTGCTGCAGCCTATGAAGCAGCTCTCGCAGCTCCCGGCCGTGGCGCAGAACGCCTTCGCGAGCGCCGAGCGCATCTTCCAGGTGATGGACCAGCCCACCGAGCGCGAGCTCGACAAGGGCACGGTGGCGGCCGCCGGCTTCCGCAAGTCGGTCGTCTTCGACCACGTGCACTTCGCCTACGACGATGAGCCCGTCCTCACCGACATCTCCTTCGCCGCGAAGAAGGGGGACGTGATCGCGTTGGTCGGCGCGAGCGGGGCGGGGAAGAGCACCCTCGTCGATCTCATCCCCCGCTTCTACGATCCGACCAGCGGCCGCATCCTCCTCGACGGCGTCGACATCCGCGAGATCACCCTCCCCTCCCTCCGCGCGCTCACCGGCATCGTGAGCCAGGAGACGGTGATCTTCAACGACACCGTGCGCGCCAACATCGCCTACGGCCGCCCGGGCGCCTACACCGACGCGCAGGTCGAGGCCGCCGCGCGCGCCGCCAACGCGCACGCCTTCATCGCCGAGCTGCCGCAGGGCTACGACACCGTGCTCGGCGAACGCGGCGCCCGCCTCTCCGGCGGCCAGCGGCAGCGCATCGCCATCGCGCGCGCGCTGCTCGTCGATCCGCCCATCCTCATCCTCGACGAGGCCACCAGCGCCCTCGACACCGAGAGCGAGCGCCTCGTCCAGGAAGCGATCGACCGACTCCTCGCGGGCCGCACGGTGTTCGTCATCGCGCACCGCCTCTCCACCATCCAGCACGCCACCGAGATCCTCGTCCTCGACCGCGGCCGCGTGATCGAACGCGGCACGCACGACGCGCTCCTCGAGCGCGGCGGCGCCTACGCCCGGCTCCACGCCCTCCAGTTCGGCGACCGCGAACGCCCCGTGCCCGCGTAGCATGAAGGGCCCCACGCTCGCGCACCGCCTCGAGTACGGCGCGCTCCGCGCGATGCTCTGGGGCTTCGCCCTCCTCCCCTGGCGATGGGCCGTGGCCGCCGGCGGCGCCCTCGGTTCGCTCGGCTACCTCCTCGGCATCCGCCGCACCGTCGTCGAACGGCAGATCGCCGCCGCCTTCCCCGGGCTCGCCCCCCGCGAGGTCGCGCGCATCGCGCGCGCCAGCTACGCCAACCTCGGCAAGGTCGCCATCGAGGCCGCCCTCCTCTCCCGGCTCGGCGCCCCCGAGATCCTCGCCCTCTTCGACGAGGTCTCCGGATGGGACGCCGTCGAGCGCGCCCGCGCGGGAGGGAAGGGGATCGTCTTCCTCACCGGCCACCTCGGCAACTGGGAGCTCGCCGGCGCCTTCGTCGCCGCGCACGGCATCGCCTTCGACGCCGTCGCGCGCCGCATGGGCAATCCCCTCTTCGACGCCTACCTCACCCGCACGCGCCGCCGCCTCGGCATGAACATCGTGCCCGACGCCGAGGCCGTGCGCCGCGTGCCGCGCACGCTGCGCGCCGGCGGATCCGCCGCCTTCCTCGCCGACCAGTCGGGACTCAACCTCGCCTCCACCTACGTCCCCTTCTTCGGCCGCCCCGCCAAGACGCCGCGCGGCCCCGCGGTCTTCGCGCTCCGCTACGACGCGCCGGTCATCCTCGGCATCGCCACGCATCTGCCGCACGCCCGCTTCCGGATGACCTTCGAGCCCGTGGAGTTCGCGCGCACCGGCGACCTCGACCGCGACACCGACGCGCTCCTCGCCGCCTACTCTCGCGCGCTCGAGAAGCACGTGCGCGCCGTGCCCGAGCAGTACTTCTGGCAGCACCGCCGCTGGAAGTGGCAGCCCGCCGGCACGCCTCCCGAACTCTCCGATCCCACCGCATGAGCTACGACGTGCACGCCCTCCGCGCCCGCGAGTTCCCCTGGGCCGAGCAGGGGAAGGCGGTCTACCTGAACAACGCGTCCACCGGCGCCCTCCCCGCGCGCACGCTGCGCGCGGTGGAGGAGTTCCATGCGCTCCGCGGCGAGCCGTGGCGCCTCACCGATGAGGCCGAGATGGACGTGCTCCGCCGCGCGCGCGAGCTCGCCGCGCGGCTCATCAACGCCGGCGCCGACGAGATCGCCTGCCTCTCGAACACCACCTACGGCATCAACATCGCCGCGCGCTCCCTCCCGCTGAAGCGGGGCGACGTGGTGCTCACCTTCGACCGCGAGTTCCCGGCGAACATCTATCCGTGGATGGCGCTCGCGAAGCGCGGCGTCACCCTCGAGCGCATCCCCGCGCGCGACGGCCTCCCCGACGAGGACGCGCTCCTCGCCGCGATCGGGAAGCCCGGCGTGCGCGCCGTCGCGATCGGCTGGGTGAACTTCGCCACCGGCTACAAGGCCGACCTCGCGCGCATCGGCCGCGCCTGCCGCGAGCGCGGCATCTACTTCGTGGTGGACGCCATGCAGGGACTTGGCGGCGCCACCCTCGATGCGCGCGCCTGCTGCATCGACATCCTCGCCTGCGGCGGGCAGAAATGGCTCCTCGCGCCCTGGGGCTCCGGCTTCGCCTACGTGCGGCGGGAGCTCATCCGCGAGATCGAACCCGAGGCCGTGGGGTGGATGGCGATGCGCGCCTCGGAGGACTTCACCCGCCTCGTGGACTACGAGTTCGCCTTCCACGAGGACGCGCGCCG